>JBMOMZ010000047.1:0-1435 GCA_049324755.1 Pseudomonadota bacterium | reverse complement strand
GCAATCCATGCCGGCCTCAGTCGTAGCCGAGGCTCTTCAGCGCGCGTTCGTCGTCGGCCCAGCCGCCGCGCACCTTGACCCACAGTTCGAGCATGACCTTGCAGCCAAACAGTTTTTCCATGTCCAGACGTGCCTGCGTGCCGATGTTTTTCAAACGTTCGCCGCCGCGACCAATGACAATCGCCTTCTGCCCGTCCTTTTCGACCAGAATCGCCGCGTGAATGCGATACAACCCGGGCTCCTCGCGAAATTGCTCGATCTCGACTGCCAGTTGGTAGGGAATTTCATCGCCAAGCTGGCGCATGACCTTTTCACGAATCAGCTCCGAAGCGAGAAAACGTTGCGTCCGGTCAGTGAGCTCGTCGGGGCCGAAAACATGCGGCCTCTGTGGCAGGCACGCCGCAACCAGGCGTGCCAGCGTATCGACGTTGTGGCCGCCCCTGGCCGAGATCGGCACGATCTCGGCGAATGCTCGCTGCTGCCCAAGCCATTGCAGGTGCGGAAGCAATGCTGCCTTGTCGGCAAGCTCATCGATCTTGTTGACGGCAAGAATCACCGGAACTTGCGTTTTTTCCAGGCGCTCCAGCACCAGCGCGTCGTCCTCGGTCCACTTCAGCGCATCGACAACAAAAATGACGACATCAACATCGTCAAGCACCGACACCGCTGCCCGGTTCATGTAACGGTTGATTGCGCGCGTCGCCGCCTTGTGGATCCCGGGCGTATCAACATAAATGGTCTGCACAGCACCTGCGGTGCAAATGCCGAGCACCTGGTGGCGAGTAGTCTGCGGCCGGCGCGAGGTAATCGAGAGCTTCTGGCCGATCAGATGGTTGAGCAGCGTCGATTTGCCAACGTTCGGCCGGCCCACGATGGCCACATGCCCGCACCGGCTTTCTGCAGAATCCGGCACTGGAACTGCGCCCGCACCGGCATCGCCTGCCGCGCCGTTTTCCTGTCCGAGCTGCTCGTCAACCACGTCCGCCCGCCTCCGTTTCCAGCAACGCGAGCACCTGCTCAGCGGCAATTTGCTCAGCGACACGCCGACTTTCGCCCCAGGCATCACCCGGAACGGCCACACCTTCGGCAACGCAGGTAACGCGAAACTGTTGTGCGTGCGCCTTGCCGGCGGTCTCAATCACTTCGTATTGCGGCAATGGCAGCCCACGCCCCTGCAGAAATTCCTGCAACCGGGTTTTTGGATCCTTGACGACGTCCTCAATACGCAGATCAGCCAGTTGCTGGCCATACCAGCTGAGCACACAGTGCGCACTGGCCTCAAGCCCGGCGTCGAGGTACACCGCGCCGATCAGCGCCTCAACGCAATCCGCCAGAATCGAGCTGCGCCGAAAACCACCGCTCTTCATTTCTCCCGGCCCGAGCCGTACGTAGCTGCCCAATGAAAATCCCTCGGCGATGCGTGCCAACGCCTCGC
>JBMOMZ010000046.1:0-107187 GCA_049324755.1 Pseudomonadota bacterium | reverse complement strand
TCGACTGTCTGCGGCGACCCCGGTCTTTCATGTCGATGAAGCCGATATCGATTTGAACCCGCGCATTGCCCCGCAATGGACCCCCATCGGTCAGCAACCGCGCGTCAACACTCCCGGGCAAAACGCCTAGTGAAATAAGGGTCAGAGTCGAATTATTTGCTACTCTCACTCCCTCGCAGGTTAACGGAGTCACTGGCCATGCCACGACTGCCGCGTTATGTAATTCCCGGAGTACCGCAACACATCATTCAACGGGGCAACAATCGCCAGCCAATCTTCGCGATGGATGGTGACTATGTTGCTTACCGAGACTGGCTTCAGAAAGCCGCCGCTGAGTATGGTCTGCGAATCCATGCCTACGTGCAGATGACCAATCATGTACATCTGCTGGCGACGCCAATGGAAGAAGACAGTATCGGCAAGACGTTACAGTCGCTGGGGCGGCGGTATGTGCAATATTTCAACTTCAGCTACGGCCGCACCGGCACGCTGTGGGAAAGTCGTTATCGCGCGACGGTGGTCGATGCCGAGGCCTACCTGATTGCCTGCAGTCGATACATCGAACTCAACCCGGTTCGCGCCGGCATGGTCAAAGCACCGGGTGAGTATCGTTGGTCAAGCTACCACCACAATGCGCTGGGTCAGGCCGATACCCTGATTGCCGAACACGAGCTGTATCGACGATTGGGCCGCAGCACCGAACAGCGTCAGGCCAATTACCGCCAGCTGTTCAAGTCGGCAGTGCCTGAGGAAGCGTTGACGGCAATTCGGGAGGCCACCAACAAGGGCTGGGCGTTAGGCAACGATCGGTTTCGGATGCAGGTGGAGGCGATGACTGAGCGCCGAGCAGCGCCATTGCCACGAGGTCGGCCTAGAAAAATCGACTCTGACCCTTAATTTCCTACTTAATTTCCTAATTTCCCTTGCTTTTCTGGAGGGGGGGAATAGTAGGCTCATCCTCCGGGTAGGGGGCGCGCCAAGCCGACACCACGGAAACCACTTTTGTGCTCCCGTCGATTCGGCAGGCGTGTCATTGGCGAGAATGAGTCAGTTGTTGGGCTTCGCAGGCTCAGCCCAACCTACCGCCCTCAGGAGTTCTCCAACAGATAATCCAGCGCCGCACAAACCGTTTCGGATTGCGCGTCGTTGCACTGATCCGGCGTGGCGCGCGGGCTGTCTGGATACACTTCGGTGGTCGTGGTGTATTTGGCGCCCGTGATGCTGGCGCACAGGCCAAGCTTGCTTAGCTCATAGCGGATAACACCGGGGGCAACGACGGTCGAGCCGATGATCTCGCCCTTTTCGTCAGCCGGTGCGATATGGGTGATTCTGGCTACGCGCTCCAGAATGTATGCCTGAAATTCCGGACGGGGATTTTCGCTGTCATCAACCAGATAGAAGCCATCGGGAATGATGCCGGGTGTGTGCGTTTTGCCATCACGCGCCGCGAGCGCGGGACCAAATTCGGTTTCGTCGCTGTCGGTGGTTTCGTGCAAGTCGATGTGGGCGAGGATCTGGCCACGATAGGGGGCAATCAGGCGCATCAGCGCTGCGCATTCTTCGGCCGGGCTGTTGTCGCGAAAGTTGCGGTTTACGTCGAGCGCGTTGTAGTTCCAGCGCAGAATACGTTCATAGGCCCACGGACTCACACAGGGCGCAACCAGCAGATTGAAGCGGTCACTGTAGCGCTCGGCATGATGGTCGAGAAAGCGCAGGGCGCCGTGGACGCCACTGGTTTCGTATCCGTGTACACCACCGGTAACCAACACCAGCGGCCGCCCATCCCGCCAGACATTACGCACGGCAAACATCGTGAACGACTCGCCTTGATAGCTGACCGAACCGTACGGGCTGACGCTGAAGCGATCGCGCAAGCGCTCGATTTGGTTTTGCACTTCGTCGAAATAGGAACGGTGCCGGCGCTGGCGCGCACGCCACGCCTGAATTTCAGCCGGCCCCCACGGAGTGCCGGGTGTGCCGATGGGGTAGAACGCTGTCGTGCTCATAGGTGGGAACGTGCCTGAACTGAGGTCTGGACCGATGCCCGATTTCAATAGCCGCAAACGGAGACCGAAAAACAGAAGCCTGCAGTATAGCGACAGAGATGCGCCGCTAAATGGATTTTATCAGGGCCGGAGGTTGGGCTGAGTCTGCGAAGCCCAACGCCGATTTTCACAAAACGAAAACACCCGATAGCGATAGCACGGACGGTATCGGGTGTTTTCGTTTCTGGAAGCAGGAAGGCTGATGCAGCGGAGTCGCTCAGGCCGCCGTTTCTTCCGCCGCACCTATCCCTTTGCGTTCACAGCAGACCTGGTTGCGGCCTTTGCTCTTGGCGCGGTAGAGCGCGGTGTCGGCGCGGTGGAAGACGTCGCGCGGGACGTCGTCGCCTTCGAATTCGGCGACGCCGAACGAGACGGTGACGCTGAGGGTTTGGCCGCCGACGCTGGGGTTGGATTGGGCGATGCGCTGGCGCAGTTTGTTGATGGCTTTGGTGGCGTCGATGAGGCCGGTTTCCGGCATCAGAATGACGAATTCTTCACCGCCATAACGGGCGACAAAGTCGGATTCGCGCACGCCGGTGCGCAGCAGGTTGGCGACGTGTTTGAGGATGGCGTCGCCGGCCATGTGGCCATACTTGTCGTTGACCTGTTTGAACAGATCGATGTCGGCAATGACCAGCGTCATCTTGCCGCGATAGCGGCGCCAGCGGCTGTATTCCTGATTGAGCCGATCGTGGTAGGCGTGCCGGTTGGCGATGTGCGTAAGCGCGTCGGTGGCGGCGCGGGTGCGCTGCTCGGACAGGCTGTCGCGCAGGCGCGCGGCTTCGTCTTCGGTGGCGCGCAGTTGTTCGCGCAGCGCCTTCAGTTCTTGGTCGCTGCGTTGCTGGCGCTGTTTTTGGCCGTCGCGGAAGCGGTCCAGCCCCTCTACGATTCTGTCCAGCCGTTGCACGACTTCGGTTTGCAGTGAGCTCACGTCGCGGGCGTTGGTCAGGCAGTCGTGCAGGCCTTGCACCTGATTGCGCATGTCGGCATCGAGTTTGGCACTGTCGACGGCGGCGGCACTGTCGCGCTCGCTGCTGTTGTGCAGGAACGCCTGCACTTTGGCGAGGCGCGTGCTGAGCTGGGTCAGGAATTGTTCGAACTGGGCCTGCTCGACCGCGCTGGCATCGAGCAGCACACTGGCGAGTTCTTCAACCAGATCAACCAATTTGTCCGGGTCGTGCACTTGCGCGAATTGTTGTCGCAGTTGCTTCAGACCGACCCGGTTCGGTTCCGGCAGTTGCATGCTGTCGATCAGGCGCAGCAACGGATCGGTGATGTCGGCGTTGACCCGGCTGCTGTTGCGCGCTTCCGGTGTGGTCGTGGTTTCGGTCGCTTTGCTGCGACCAAACCAGCGTTGCCAGAGCGAGTCTTTTTCTGGCCAGTGCAGACAGGCTTTGACTATGCCGGCGGTGATTTCATCGCCCGTATGCTTGCTGCTGTGCAATTTGCGCAGTTCGCTGGCAACGGCTTCCGGCAGTTTGGCGGCAAGGAAGGTGTCGAGCAGGCTGCGGGCATCGACGGCATTTTGCAGACGGTTGCTGGTTTCGTCGCCGATGCGGCGCAGCACATCGGTGATGCCATCGACTTTCTGCTGGATGGCGCTCGAGTCGCCGCCGCTGCGCACGGTCTGGCGCAGGGCATCGAGTGCCTTGTCGAGCTGCTCGTGAATGCCGTTGGCAGCAAAGCTGATTTTGATCAGCGCGCGCCGGAGCAATTCCAGTTCACCGGGATCAACCGTCGCTTCCGGCGGGGTTGCGGCGGCTGGTTGCGGTGGCAGCCCCCCGATGGTTGGTGGCGGCAAATCCAGGTCACGTTTGTTGCGGGTCACGATCAAGCCATCCGTCGCGGCATTGCACCGGGCGCGAGTGGCATGCGGTGGCCGGACTCGCCCAAGCTGAGGGTGGTCGGCAGTTCCAGTGCCATCGCCACCGGCAGGTGGTCGGAGTAAGAGTATGGCAGCACTTCGACAGCCTGCACGGTCAAGGCCGAACTGACCAGGATATGGTCGATCTGCCGCTGTGGCTGCCAGCTCGGGAAGGTCAGGCTGTGCTTGGGCAGGCCCTTGAGGCCGATGCCGTGGCGCTCGAAACAATGGACGATTTCCTCGGCCTCGCAGTTGGTGTCACCCATCAGCACCAGATGTGGGTATTGCCGGACCTGCTCGGCCAGAAAGTCGAGCTGGCCGCGCCGCGCCCGCTTACCCAGCGACAGGTGTACCGCGACCAGCACCAGCGCCTGCTCCGGCTGCTGGGCGTTGTTGCCGAGAAAGGCCTGAATGGCGCCGCGGCCGGGGATCAGGCCTGGCAGCCGGTGTTCGTGCACCTGCCGGACCGGGTAGCGCGACAGCAGACCGTTGCCATGCTGGCCAAGCTGGGCGAGGTTGCGGGTGCGCTGGGCATGCCAGTACGGAAAGCCGGCGAGATCGGCGAGGTATTCCACTTGATTGATGAAACCGCTGCGCAGGCTGCCGCCATCGGCTTCCTGCAGCGCGACCACATCGAAGCTGGTCAGCAAGCCGGCGATGCGGCGCAGGTTGCCCGGCGAGGCTTTGTGCGGCAGCACATGGCGCCAACCTCGGGTCAGGTAGTCGCTGGTGCGCTCGGTGGTAATGCCGCACTGGATATTCCAGGACAGCAGGCGGAGTGTGGTTGTCATTGCAGCATCGAAATCAGGGCGGAGGGTTCCTGTTGTCTGCGCAAGCTCACGTTGCAGGCGGGCTGTCGGGCAAGCATAGCTGCCCTTGGCCGGATGGCGAATGGGGCAATTGTGCCGTTTCTTGTCCGTTCCTTGGGCTGAACGGGGTCAATACAACAACGGAATGCGACAAAACGAATCCCGGACAGCTTGTTGCTCGCACTGAGTCCGCTCATCTGCCTTTCGCCTCGCATGTGGCGACGTCTCAAAGCACACAGGACAGAGTGTGCCGGCTGGCGATTGTTACCCGAGCGGGCAACAAAAAAGCGGCCCGTAGGCCGCTTTTTCGCAATCTGCTGCTCAGTGCAGACCAACCAGGTAGTTGGCCAGCGCGACGATCTGCTCGTCGGTCAGGTTCTTGGCGGCGCCGCGCATCATGCCGTTCGGGTCATTCTTGCGCTGACCGGCACGGAAGGCCTTCAACTGATTGATGGTGTAATCAATCTGCTGACCGCCAACGGCCGGGAACTGGGCCGAGCCCATGCCCTTGCCATCCGGGCCATGGCAGGCGGTACAGGCCGGCACGCCGCGGGCCATGTCGCCGCCGCGGTACAGCTTCTGGCCCACTTCCAGGTATTCCTTCTTGACGCCGGCGTACTGCACTTTCTGGCTGGCGAAATAGGCGGCCAGATCGGCCATGTCGGTTTCCGACAGCGGTGCCGCCATCGGCGACATCGACGGCTCAAAGCGGCCCTGGGCGCCCTGGGTTTCCATACCTTTCTTGAATTCTTTCAGCTGCTTGAGCAGGTAGGCCTCGTTCTGGCCGGCCAGCTTCGGCCACATCGGGGTGGCGCTGTTGCCATCGGCGCCGTGGCAGGCGGCACAGACGGCCGACTTGGCCTTGCCAGCGGCGGCATCGCCGGCCTGAGCAGTGGAAGCCATAACGGCAAACGAAGCGACAACGGCAGCCAGAGCAAACAGTTTCTTCATGGTGGAGTCCGGGGAGCTGAGCCAATCTGCAAAACCGACCCGCACCAGCACGAATGCTAGAATGCCGGTCCGGCGGCAAAAACCGCGAAATTATACGGGCTAATCCCCGAAAACGCAGCCCGGAACAGAAACCAATGAACTACAACCACGCCCGCTTCCTGCTCTCAGCCCCGGCCCGGCACCTGCTGCCGGCCGATGAAGGCTATGAAATCGCCTTTGCCGGCCGCTCCAATGCCGGCAAAAGCACGGCGCTGAACGTCCTGACCAACCAGAAAGGCCTGGCCCGCACCTCCAAGACTCCGGGCCGGACCCAGCTGATCAACCTGTTCGAGCTCGACCCCGAGCGTCGCCTGGTCGATCTGCCCGGCTACGGCTATGCCGCCGTCTCGCACGACATGCGCGACACCTGGCAACGGGCGCTGGCCGACTACCTCAAGGCCCGGCAATGCCTGCGCGGCATCGTGCTGTTGATGGACATCCGCCACCCGCTGACCGAACACGATCGCCTGCTGCTGGAACTGGCCGACGCCGCCGGCAAACCGGTGCACATGCTGCTGACCAAGGCCGACAAACTGGCCTTCGGTGCCCGCAAGAATGCCCTGCTCGGCTTGCAACGCGAATTGCGCGGTGACCCGCGCTACAGCGCGCAACTTTTCTCCGCGACCGAAAACATCGGCATGGATGAACTGAAAGCAAAAATGGATGCGTGGTTTGAGGTGAATGAATCTGCCGCCGAAACCGAATAACTCTCACTCCCTCCCCCTTGATGGGGGAGGGCTGGGGAGAGGGTGAATCTCTCCAACGTATCGCAGCCTGACTTCTCGAAGCAAACATCCGGCGCATCAAGATGCGCCCTACACGCGCTAACTCCGTGGGTCCGCAGCCATTGCACGCTTAACCATGTTCTCGACCGCTACCGTCATGTTTACCGGAACCAGCCGTGTTTGCGGGTGCGCTTTCTGGAATACCCGGAAGACTTCATCTGCAAAAGCCTGGCCAATTTCCGCGATATCAGTGAAATCGAGCACAACGGTTTGGAAACGCTCAAAACGCATGGTCAGTCGTTTTGCCTGTGACCGCGACACCAGTTTTTCGCCTTCATATTGGGCCAGAGCAACAGGAACAACGGTCTTCGCGAAGGTGTATTCTTCGGGCGCGGCAAACTGATTGAATATGTCTTGCAACTGCCGTGCACTGTCATTCGCCAGCCGCATCATGACAAGCGTTCCTTGAGAGCCTGCATTACGCTCAATCAACCAATCCTCACCCATCGCGTCATGCATAAAGTGCAGGCGGCCAGAGCGAATCTCGAAGCCATCCATCACCTTTGACGAAAAGAAAATCCCTTCGCCAGTATGGTTTGCCGGATCAGTGGTCAGTTTTCCCTTGGCAAGTTCCAGTATGGCTTCGCGTGGGTCGAACAAATTCAGCGCACGCTGAATCTTGTTGAAAATTCCTTCACCCATATCGGCAACATAAGCAAACGTGTTCAGCGCATCTTGCCGCAGGCCCACCGACACAACGGGTGAGCCTGAATGATCAATTGCATTGTTAATCATCTCCGTGACTGCGTAGTGCCAAATGTCCCGAACATTCTCAGGTAGTGCTGTCACGGCGGGAGCGAAATATCTCGACCAGACCTGGTCTTCGCGCAACGATGAGCGCTCAAAATTTTGATGAAACTCGATTAACGGCTTCAGTTGATAGCGGACGCCAGGCCCTCGACCGGATGAGGTGATCAGCCCCGCTCGCTTCAAGCGACCGAGCCAGCCGCTCGCTGCTTGACGGCTGACGCCATGTCTTTCGGCCAAACGCGACGCCACATTTTTTCCATCGAAGGCGACGAGTTGAAGAATGGCCTTGTCTTCAGCGGAGATCATGGCGCCTCGGATAAAGGTAAAGGCTCAAGTCAGAAAAGGTAAACTCAGAAGGTTATAATTGTAAAGATAAGTCAGGATAAAGGTAAAGTTGAGTGGGCATAAAGGTAAAGCGAGGGGAATGATGAGAGAACAAGTTCAGCGCTAGATAGCCGCGCCAAGTCCGTTATTCGCACCATAGTCACAATTCTCTGCTAAGGTTGGACCAGCTCACCTCCGCAGTCTGGTTGTAGGGAGCCCAAAACCCACAACCAACCACCGCGGAGGGGACTTATGTTCCGGAGACTGCTATTGGCCGTGGCGGCGCTGGCCGCCAGCCAGCTCAGCCATGCCACCGATGTCGATGATTACCAGAATCACTGGATCCACAAGGCGCTGAGCTACCAGCGTCAGCTTGACCAGACCGCACCACTGGCCCAGGTCACCTTCCTCGCCACCCACAACTCCTACAATTCCTCGCGCTACAGCACCGCCGGCAGCTACTGGGACCCGAACCAGTCACGCAGCATCCACGAGCAGCTGCGGATGGACATTCGGGCGCTGGAGTTCGACGTGCACTCCTACTTCTCGATGCAGGGCTGGCCCTGGCAATGGCGTAACGAGCTGCTGCTTTGTCATGGCCAGAGCAACCACGTCGGCTGCAGCAGCTTCGACCGCAAATTCCAGGATGGCCTGAACGAGATCCGCAGCTGGCTCAGCGCCAGCGAAAACCGCAACGAGCTCTTGCTGCTCTACATCGAAGACCACATCAACGGCGGCGATTACGGCAAGGCTATCAGCCAGCTGCAGAACACGCTCGGCCAGTGGATTTACCGACCGAGCGGCGGCGGTTGCCGCGGCATCCCGATGCAGCTCAGCAAGGCCGATATCCTCGCCAGCGGCAAGCGCGTGCTTGTCATGAGCGATGGCTGCGAGAACAGCGACTGGGCGACCTGGGTGCACGGCGGTGTTGGCAATCATTTGAGCGGCTACCCGACCGGCAGCATCGCCGAACTCGGCGGTTACCCGCATTGCTCGGCGCAGCGCTTCTCGCGCGACTTTTACAACAACCACCTGGTCCGGTTTCAGGAAGACCTGACCACGCTGACCGATATCTTCGGCAATCCGGGCCAACCGGTGACGCCGGCTACGCTGCGCACGCTGCTGCAATGCGGCGTCAACATCCCCGGCATGGACAAGCTGACCCCGTTCGACGGGCGGCTGGAAGCCGCGGTCTGGAGCTGGAATGGCGGCGAGCCGAACAACTGGAACAACGCCGAACACTGCGCCGAGCATCTGAGCAACGGCCGCTTCAATGATGTCGATTGCAATCGCAGCTATCCGTTCGCCTGTCGCGACGCCAACCGCAATTGGTACATCACCTGGAGCAGCGGCGCCTGGACCAGTGGCGAGCAGGCTTGCGCGCTCGAAACCGGTGGCGTTTACCGGTTTGCGACACCGTTCAGCAGCTACGACAACGAGCAATTGAACGCGGCGAAAGTGTTGCGGGGTGTCGGCACGGTCTGGCTCAAGTACAACGACCGCGCTCAGGAAGGGATTTGGCAGCCGTAGTCGGATAGCGGCTGAGTAAGAACTACAGATGCTGTGCATCACCTTTGGCACGAAGGCCGACCGGCCCCCTCTCCCCAACCCCTCCCCCGCAAGGGGGGAGGGGCTCAGGATCGGCGAGGTGTTCTGGCTTCCTCTCCCTTTGTGGGAGAGGACTGAGGAGAGGGGGCGTTCGCAGAAAATGCACGGTGCAGCAAGCAAAGAAGGCGTTCGCGAATCGTGTCGAACCCGGTGGCCGGGAAACCAGCCCAGAAAAAAAATAACCCCGGCAGCGGAGGGGGCTAGCCGGGGCAGCGCGGGCCGGCTTGGGGTAACCGACCCGAAGATCCCGCGTATGGAGGGAGGCGGGAGAGCACACATCATGTGCGCTCGGGAGTTATGACACTACAGCCGGGCATTTGGTTCTGTCAGGCGGTGTAAGAAAGTGTGATCGCGGGAGCGTGAATTTTCACGCTCCCGATTACTCAATGCGCCTCATCCCAATTCGCCCCGGTGCCGACATCGACCACCAGCGGTACGGCCAGTTCTGCGGCGCCACTCATCAGCGCGCGCAGTTTTTCCCTGACATGGTCAACCGCGCTTTGCTCCACTTCCAGCACCAGTTCGTCGTGTACCTGCAACAGCATTTTTGCCGGCACGTTTTCTTTCAATAGCCAGGCATCGACGGCGATCATTGCCCGCTTGACGATGTCGGCAGCGGTGCCTTGCATCGGCGCGTTGATCGCGACGCGTTCGGCACCTTTGCGCCGTGCCTGATTCGACGCCTTGATCTCCGGCAGATACAGGCGGCGGCCGAACAGCGTTTCGACGTAACCCATTTGCCGCGCCTGCTCGCGGATCTCGTTCATGTACTGCTCGACGCCGGGGTAACGGGCGAAATAGCGGTTCATGTAGTGCTGCGCTTCTTCGCGGCCGACATCGATCTGTCTTGCCAGACCAAACGCCGACATGCCATAGATCAAGCCGAAGTTGATCGCCTTGGCGCGCCGGCGCATTTCCGAACTGACCTCCTCCGGCGCCACTTCAAAAATCTCGGCGGCGGTGGCGCGGTGCACGTCCTGGCCATTCTTGAACGCGGTAGTTAAACCCGGATCGTTCGACAGGTGCGCCATGATCCGCAATTCAATTTGCGAATAATCCGCCGCCATCAGCACATGGCCTTTCGGCGCAATGAACGCCTGCCGGATCTTGCGGCCTTCTTCGGTGCGGATCGGAATGTTCTGCACGTTCGGATCGGTGGACGACAGGCGGCCGGTCGCGGCGCCGGTCTGGTTGAATGAAGTATGGACGCGGCCGGTTTTCGGATTGACCAGTTCCGGCAGCTTGTCGGTGTAGGTGGATTTGAGCTTCGAGAACTGCCGGTGTTCCAGAATCAGCTTCGGCAGCGGGTAATCGAGCGCCAGCTCTTCCAGCACTTCTTCATTGGTCGATGGCGCACCGGTTGGCGTTTTCTGCAGCACCGGCAGTTTCATTTCTTCAAAGAAGATCTGACCAAGCTGTTTTGGCGAGCCGAGATTGAACGAGCGGCCGGCGAGTTCAAACGCCTCCTGCTCGATCTCGGCAATGCGCTTGGCCATTTCATGGCTTTGCTGGCGTAGCTTCTGCGCGTCAATCAACACGCCGTGCCGCTCCATCCGCGCCAGCACCGGTACCAACGGCATTTCGATATCGGTGAACACGCCACGCAAGCGCGCTTCTTTCTGCAGCCGCGGCCATTGCTGCTGGTGCAGCTTGAAGGTGACATCGGCATCTTCGGCGGCGTAGGTGCTGGCGGTCTGCACATCGACTTGGTTGAACGTCAGCTGATCCTTGCCTTTTCCAGCGATCTCGGTAAACGAAATGGTCTGGTGGCCGAGCAGCTTCAGTGACAGCGTGTCCATATCGTGGCGGGTGCCGGCGGCGTCGAGCACATAGCTTTCCAGCATGGTGTCGTATCCCAGCCCGCGCAGCGTGATGCCGTAATTGGCCAGCACTTTCAAATCGTATTTGATGTTGTGGCCGATTTTCAGTTTGCGCTCGTCTTCCAGCAACGGCTTCAGTGCGTTCAGTATTTCGGCGCGATTCAACTGATCGGGCGCGCCAAGATAATCATGCGCGAGCGGGATATAGCAGGCGCGGCCATCACTGAGTGCGAACGATACGCCGACGATCTCGGCGACCATTTCGTCAAGGCTGGTGGTTTCGCTGTCGTAGGCAAACAGCTCTGCGTCGTTCAGCCAGCCGAGCCAGCGCGCGAAGTCCGCTTGCGTGCTGATGGTTTCATACCGGCTGCGATCGATTTCGACACCCGGCCTGGTGTCGGCGGCGACTTCACCGGCTTCGGCGGTTTTTTTTGCCGCTGGCTTGCTGGTGTTTTTGCCGCCGGCTTTGCCAAACGCCGATTCGCCGGCAAGGATTTCTTTCAGCCAGGTTTTGAATTCCAGCTCGGCGTAGAGCTGATGCAGCTTGTCGGTGTCCGGTGCTTTTGGCTTCAGATCATCAAAATCAAACGGCAGCTCACAATCGCATTTGATGGTGGCGAGCGCTTTTGATAGCGGCAGCTGCGGCGCCGCGGCGCGCAGGTTTTCGCCGGCCTTGCCTTTGACTTCCTCGGCGCGCGCCAGCACGGCGTCGAACGAGCCGAATTCCTGGATCCATTTGGCGGCGGTTTTCGGGCCGACGCCGGGCACGCCCGGAATGTTGTCGACGCTGTCGCCCATCAGCGCAAGGTAATCGACAATGCGCTCCGGCGGCACGCCGAATTTTTCGATGACTTCCGGTATGCCCATCACCGTGTCGGTCATCGAGTTGGCGATTTTCACCTTGTCGGTGACCAGCTGCGCCATGTCCTTGTCGGAGGTGGAAATCAGCACATCGAGCCCGCGCATTTCGGCGTGACGCGCCAGCGTGCCGATCACGTCATCGGCCTCGACGCCGCTTTCCATCACCAGCGGCAGCCCGAGCGCCTTGATCAGTTCATGCAGCGGCGCGATCTGGCTGCGCAGCTCGTCCGGCATCGGCGGCCGGTTGGCCTTGTATTCCGGGTACAGATCATCGCGAAAGGTCTTGCCGCTGGCGTCGAACACCACGGCGATATGCTCGGGCTGATACTGCTGCATCAGTTTTTTCAGCATCGCGACCACGCCGTAGGCGGCGCCGGTCGGGTTGCCCTTGCTGTTGGTCAGCGGCGGCAGCGCATGAAAGGCGCGGAACAAATAGGACGATCCATCGACAAGGATCAAAGGCGACTGGCTGGTCATGGGCGCAGACTGGGTCAATAATCAAAGCCGACAGTGTAAAGGAGTTGCCGCCATGCGCCTCGTTCTCGGTGTCAGTCTGGTTTGTCTTGCGAACGCCGTGCTGGCGGCAGAGCCGGTTGAAAAACAACCGGTGCAGGAGCGGCCGGTGGTCAGCCCCGGCAACACCATCGAACCCAGCGTGCGGCTGCGGCCCGATGACGGCGCCACCATCAAGGAATGGGTCAAGAACGGCAAAGTGGTTGCCGTCCGCGTGGAACCGAAAGGCGCACCGGCCTATTACCTGGTCGACATGAACGGTGACGGTCTGTTCGAACCCGGCCCCGACTTCGGCGACGACGGCATGGTCGCGCAGTGGGTGTTGTTCCGGTTTTAGTGGTGGGCTTTGGGAAAAGAGGTGGTTTGGGCCGAACAGTAACCCACCGATTCGACCAAAGAGTTTCACCCTCTCCCCAGCCCTCCCCCTCAAGGGGGAGGGAGTCCTAAGGCGCGAACCTGCAGGTTCTTTTGTGCCCCCAACCCCGAGCGTTCTGTCCAATCGGCGGCCAGCCGAAAAGCTCTTGTATGTGTGGTCCTCTCTTAGAGAGCAGGTGGGGGAAACATCTCCAGAATCCGAACTGCACGATTCCCTCTCCCTTGAGGGGGCGAGACGGGAATTAACGAAGCGGAGCTTCGTTCCGTCGCAGCGCCACGAGTCAGCGAGTGGCTGGGGCGCGGAGCGGGGTTAGGGTGAGGGAGGGCTGTCAGCAAAAGCAGTCGCCGGCCATTCGAACCTCACCTAAAAACACCCCCAAACCCAAGTTATGCACATACCCACAGTTTCTGTGGATAAAGTCGTGGAGAAAGCTGGGGCCGAATGTGGGACCATGTTCACAACTGTTTGATGTCCGCCGCGCCTGAAAGCATTACTCCTTTAAAAACAATAAATTAAAATGCCCTCTTCAATCTCCGCTTGAGTATCCATTTATAACTGCATGCTTTTTGTGCTGTGCAAAAACCCGCAATGTTCCACGCCAAAACCGGCGAAAAACCGGCCGAAACCGGCGGACCTGCGGGTCGCAGACGTTTGGCCCTATAGCCCCTCCCCCTCGATGGGGGAGGGGTTGGGGAGAGGGTGATCTCTCCGCGCAAACCAGAGCCCACGCTTCCTTGCGCCACTTTCCCACACGCCTTTCCGCCAGAAAGTCATTCCCCTGCCCGGCCCCGGCGGGCAGAATCGCCGCCCTATGCAAAACGACCCGCTTCATCTCCTTCGCACCGTTTTCGGCTACGACCGTTTCCGTGGCCAGCAGGCGGCCATCATCGATACCGTCTGCGCCGGGGGCGACGCGCTGGTGCTGATGCCGACCGGCGCCGGCAAGTCGCTGTGTTTCCAGATCCCGGCGCTGGCCCGGCCCGGGGTCGGCATCGTGGTGTCACCGCTCATCGCGCTGATGCAGGACCAGGTGCTGACGCTGCAGGAAGCCGGCGTCCGCGCCGCCATGCTCAACTCGGCGCTCACCGCCGAGAAAGCCGCCGTCACCGAACGGCAGCTGCTCGCCGGCGAACTGGATCTGCTCTATGTCGCGCCCGAGCGGCTGCTCACCGGCCGCTTTCTCGATCTACTGGATCGAGTAGCCAACGGCCCCGGCATCGCGCTGTTCGCCATCGACGAAGCGCACTGCGTCTCGCAATGGGGCCACGATTTCCGGCCGGAATACCTGCAACTGTCGCTGTTGCACGAGCGCTGGCCGCAGGTGCCGCGCATCGCGCTCACCGCCACCGCCGACGGCCGCACCCAGCAGGAAATTATTCAGCGGCTTGGCCTCGGTGAAGCGCGCGTTTTTCTCTCCAGTTTCGATCGGCCCAACATCCGCTACCGCGTCACGCCGAAACAAAACGGTCGCGAACAGCTGCTGCGCTTTCTGCGCGAGCAGCACAAGGGCGATGCCGGCATCGTCTACTGCCTGTCGCGCAACAAAGTGGAAGAAACCGCCGCCTGGCTCAGCGAGCAGGAGATACCGGCGCTGCCCTATCACGCCGGTCTTTCGTCACAGCAGCGCGAACAGAACCAGAACCGCTTTCTGAACGAAGACGGCATCGTGATGGTTGCGACGATCGCGTTCGGCATGGGCATCGACAAACCCGATGTCCGCTTTGTCGCGCACCTCGATCTGCCGAAATCGCTCGAAGCCTATTACCAGGAAACCGGCCGCGCCGGCCGCGACGGTTTGCCGGCGAGTGCGTGGATGGCTTACGGCCTGCAAGATGCGGTCACGCTGCGGCAAATGCTCAGCCAGGGCGACGCCAGCGAACAACAAAAACGTGTCGAGCTCGCCAAACTCAACGCCATGCTTGGCTATGCCGAAGTCACCACCTGCCGCCGGCAAGTGCTGCTCAACTATTTCGGTGAGAGCGGCCACCCACCCTGCGGCAACTGCGACAACTGTCTGGAACCGCCGGAAACCTTCGACGGCACCATCGTCGCGCAAAAAGCGCTGTCCTGCGTGTTCCGCACCGGCCAGCGCTTCGGTGTCGGTTACCTCATCGATGTGCTGCTTGGCAAAGACGATGACCGCATCCAGCAATTCGGCCACCACGCACTCAGCGTATTCGGCATCGGCAAAGAGCTGGACGACAAGGACTGGAAATCCACCTTCCGGCAACTGGTCGCCGCAGGCTACCTGCGCGTCGAGCACGATCAATACGGCGCCCTCAAACTCACCGAGGAGGCCCGGCCGCTGCTGAAAGGCGAAATCAAGATCCAGCTGCGCAAGGAGCTGCGCGGCCGCAAGAAAAAGACCACCCGCGAAGCCGCGTTCAGCAACGACGTCGACGAAGCGCTGTGGAACGCCCTGCGCGACAAACGCCGTGAACTCGCCAAGGAACACGGCGTGCCGCCTTACGTCATCTTCCACGACGCCACCCTCAAAGCCATGCTGGAACAGCGGCCGTCATCGATGGACGAACTGGCGCAGATCAGCGGTGTCGGCGCGAGAAAGCTGGAGGCGTATGGGGCGGATTTTTTGGAAGTGTTGCTGGAGTACGGCTAAGAGTCCGAATAGCAATTGTTGGCGTTTTGCTCTTCCAAGCCGGGTTATCTACCGGCAGGCCGTGGTCTGCGCCAGATCAAACGGCAAAACCTGCTCATTATTGGGATCCATATTGAAGTTCACGTAGGTACGATTAGCGCAGTGTAACCGTACGAATGATTACGCCGGAGATTGATGCGTTGCCATAAACGCTGGTCTGGGCTGATGGTTCCCCCTCACCCCAACCCCCTCCCGCAAGGGGAGAGGGAGTATGCTCTACATAGACGCTGACGATTTGCACAGTTCACGTAAGCCAGAATTGCGTAGCGCTTCGGACGCATGAAGGCGGAAGTCGGACGAAGCCGCTGCCGCGGATTCGTACCAACCCATCCAATACTATTGCTGAAGAAAAATATGACTCGTTATCTGGTAATGGTCATGCGAACACCGCAGTTTCAAGACGCCGCCATTGTGCCGCATCAGGCGTTTCTGGAAGCGCTGCGACGTAATGGCCAGTTGGAACTGGCGGGACCGTTTACCGATAAAACCGGCGGTGCCTATGTGATACGGGCGGAGAGTCTGGCGGCAGCGCAGGCGGTGGCGTTTGCCGACCCGTTGCATACCACGCGCTCTTCTCTCGTGACGGTTCACGAGTGGAATGCTAGCTGAGGTCTGCAGGCCCTTCTAACTAACGCTGCTCATTCTAGTCCGCGTCGCGTTGTGGACGCCGGGGCTTGAACGGTGCCGTGCCGGTCTCTACTATCGGGAGCTTCTTGGTCGGTTTCCGCTGCGTTCGCGAAATTTCACGGCAGGCCCCATGCGCACATTCTGGTCTATCGCCTTTATCAATCTGTTCGTCGCCACGCTGTATACCGTGAGTGCGCTGTGGGTCACTTTCAATCCGGCCTCGGGTTGCACGGTGAACGGTGTGCCGTGCAATGCATACGGCGTGGGTTCGCTGCTGCTCTACATCGGTGGCCCGACCCTGGTGCTGGTGTTGTCGGTGGTCATCGGCGCGCGGCTGCGTCGTGACCGTCCCAAAACGGCACTGGTGCTAGTCACGGCCACCTTGTTGTTGCTGATTGCCTGGGTTTTCGCTTACAGGAGCAGCTGAACCGGTGCCTTGCCCAGAGACAGTTCGCACCGAGATCCAATGTGTTGTCAGCTTACCCAGCCCAGGTAGATCCGGATCGGGCGGGCTTCGGTCGGATGTCAGCTGCATTCGTACTCGCTGCAGGGCCGTACCAGCCGATTTCACAGTCGCTTGACATAACCAGTCGCACACTCCGGAGCACGTCATAAACCGGAGTCCTGCCGTGATCTTTCGCATCTGTTTACTGTTCACCTTGCTTGTCACACGGCCTGTCAGTGCAGACAGTCTGTCCGACCACATCAATGCTTTCATCGCCGAAAAGCAAACACCGGGGCTGGTGTTGATGGTAGTCAAGGACGGTCAAGTTTTGCGACACGAAGCCTTTGGTGTGGCGGATTTGGCGACGCAAACGCCTATGCGCACCGACGCCATCTTCCGCTTCTACTCGATGAGTAAACCGATCACCGCGGTAGCGCTGTTACAGTTGATCGATGCCGGCAAGTTGCAGCTGAACACAAGTTTGCACAGTATTTTGCCGGTGTTCGCCGACCAGCCACCGATCACTATGCAGCAGCTGCTGACACATACGGCCGGTTTTGGTTACGGCGGCAGTTTCGACAGCTTCACTGGCCTGCGCTATTTCTGGGTCAACCCGATGGATCAGGAGGGAAAGACGCTGGCCGAGAGCATGCAGGCATTGGCCAGCTTGCCACCGCTGCATGAGCCCGGTACGGCGTGGACCTATGGCATGGCCAGTGATGTACAGGGTGCGGTAATTGAGCAGGTAACCGGACAGCCTTTGCCCCAGTATCTTCAGCAGCATGTTTTTCTGCCGCTCGGCATGACCGACACCGGCTTCTACGTGCAGTCGCATCAGCGTGCGCGCTTGACCGCGCAGCACGATGTTTTCGCGATTCCGTTTGTGCACAAGTGGTTCTACCGTGATGACGACGTCACCGAGGCCAGCACCCTGCCGCCGAAGTTGGTCTCGGGAGGCGGCGGTTTGGTTGGCACGGTGGCCGATTACATGAAATTCGCACAATGGCTGTTGCAGGAGCCGGGCACAGCAACGCTGCTCTCTGCCGCATTACGTGAGCAGATGTTGCAGAATCAGTTGCCGGCTGGCGTCGGCCGTTTGCCGGATGAGGTGTACAGCAACAGTGGTTATGGATTCGGCCTGGGCGTGAAACTGGTCGATGAAGCCTATCTGAGTCAGGGCAGCGTGTACTGGGCCGGCAAAGGTGGCTCGTTGTTCTGGGTTGACCGCAAACGCAAGCTTGCGGTGGTTGCGGCGATGCCACTGACTGGCGCCGCCCGCGGTTTGGAGAAACGGCTGGTGCCGTGGGTCTATGAATGGTTGCAGGAGCCGTCTCGACGTGCAGCACACTAAGCGGTCAAACTGCAGCAGTTTTTGGCGTACTGCTGATCTTCGTCCGGAGTGATAGCAGAAGCTGCTACCGCCCCGTCGGCTGCTTCTCTTTGCGCCAACGACAGCAGCCTTCGTGCCGAATCCGATGGCTGGTACCGTCAGAAGCCAGAACGCCTGCCAGCGCAGGCGTTCTGGCTTGCCAGGCCGAGGCAGGTCCGGCATCCATCATGGTTGTCGCTATTTTCGTGCTTCCAGAATCAGATTGAACGGTGTTTCGGTGGCGCGGCGAAACTGCGAGAAACCCGCTTTGCGAAATACCTCCGCCAAGCGGGCTTCGCCAGCTTGTGCACCCAGCACCAGTTGACTGCCTTCCGAAATGGCATGCGCGCAGCAGATGGTGGTCGACGCGGCGTAATACATCCGCGCGACCGGCGAGATGTTGTCTTCGACGCGGTCATGGGCAAACGGCTCGACCAGCATCACCGTGCCGCCCGGTGCCAGCACCAGGCTGGCGTGGCGAGCGGCAGCGATGGGGTCGCCCATGTCGTGCAGGCAATCGAAAAAGCAGATCAGATCAAAACCGCGGTGACGATACTCCGTCGCGCGTGCCACCTCGAACGTCACCCGGTCGCTGAGACCCGCTTCGGCAGCAAGTCGACGTGCTTCCTGAATCGACGCCGCGTGAGCATCGAAACCATAGAAGCGCGAATGCGGAAAGGCCTCGGCCATCAGCAGCGTCGAGTGGCCGTGGCCGCAACCGACATCGGCGACGGTAATACCGGCCTGCAGGCGTTCGACGATACCATCCAGCGCCGGCAGCCATTGGCTGACCAGGCTGCCGCTGTAGGCGTTCTTGAAAAACGCGGCGCTGCCACAGAACAAGCGGCCATCGTGATCGCCCCAGGGTATGCCGTTGCCGGTGCGAAACGCGTCGTTGGCCTTCTGCTCGTCAGCCCACATCGAGGCGACCACTTGCCAAGCGTTCGGCATGTAAACCGGACTGTCCTCATTGGCCAGCACCATCGCTTGTTCCGGCGTCAGTTCGTAGCTGTCGCTGATCGCGTGGTAATCGACATAGCCGCCGGCGACTTGCGAATTGAGCCACTCGCGCACGTAGCGTTCGGCGCAGTCGGCGCGCTTGGCGAGTTCGCGTGCGCTCAGCGGGCCGGCACCGGCCATCGCCCGATATAGGCCGAGCTTGCCGCCGAGGCTGATCATGACGCCGCCATAGGCGCCGGAAATGTCGTTGATGGCTCGCGCCATCAGGGCATCGAGTTTGGCTTGATTGAGCATGAGCGTCCGTCCTGTTTTGCGTGAGAGCGCCCGCGTTGGGAAAACGGTGTTGCGGGCAACACGGCGGCATCATCGCCAACGCGGTGGGCAAAAGGGCGAGCTGAATCGGTCGGTGAACGGTTCATTTGTGCCACCGCGCCCGGGTATGGCCGTTCGCTGCCGTCGTCGTTCTCAAACGGACGCGACCGGTGCATAGTGCGGGCCAAGGCATGTCACCGAGGCCGGATTGTCCGCCGCCATGACCAACACCCGCCCCACTGCCACTGGCAACACGCTGCGCCACATCAGCTTGGTGGCGGTACCCGACGCCGCCGTTTCGACGCTCTACGGCATTTACGATGTGCTCAATGTGTACCGCGTGCTCGACAGCCTGAATCCGGGCGCTGCGGCCCGCGCCCCGTTTACGGTGGAGATCGTTGGTGAAGTGGTCGGCGCGCTGCCGTTAATCGGTGGTGTGCCAGTGCAGGTCCAGCAGCGCATCGGTGCCATCGACAGCACCGATGTGATCATCGTGCCGTCGCTGTTTCTTCAAGCCGACGGTTGGCAGCAGGGCCGTTACCCGCGCCTGGTCGAATGGTTTCGTGCCATGCATGCCCGCGGTGCGCTACTCTGCTCCGCCTGTTCCGGCATTTTTCTGCTGGCGGAAACGGGTCTGTTTGATCACAAAGATGTCACCGTCCATTTTCATTTTGGCGATGCGTTCAAGGCGGCTTATCCGAATATCCCGGCACACCCGGAGCGAGCGCTGGTCATCGCCGGTCTGCACGAAGAGTTGATCAGCTCCGGTGCGTCAACCACCTGGCACGATCTGGTGCTGTATCTGTATGCACGGTTTGCCGGCACCATCACTGCGCAAGAGGTTGCCCGTATGTTTGCGTTGCAATGGCATCAGGAAGGGCTGTCGCCCTACATCGTGTTTGAAGGCCGGATGGATCACGGTGATCACCTGATCCAACGTGCGCAGCAATGGCTCAGCGAGCACTTCTCGGTGGCCAATCCGGTCGAGGAAATGATCCGGCATACCGAGCTGGCCGAGCGCACCTTCAAGCGCCGCTTCGCTGCGGCAACCGGTTTGACCCCTATCGCCTATGTGCAGCGCTTGCGTATAGAAGACGCCAAGCGCCGCCTGGAACGCACGGATGCACCAGTTGACGAAATCAGCTGGCGCGTGGGTTATGAAGACGCCGCGTTTTTTCGCCGTTTGTTCAAGCGCATCACCGGCATGGCGCCAAGCGACTATCGACGCAAATTTCGCCTGCCGGCATTTGCCAGTGTGCGCTGAGGTCGGCGCCCCGGCAACGCATGGCTGGCGTTAACCGATCACCGGCAACTCGATGACAAAACAGGCGCCGCCACCAGGCGCGTCTTCGTAACGCACGCTGCCATGCATGCGCTCGGCCATGCCGCGGGTGATGGCCAAGCCAAGACCGGTGCCCATCTGCTGTCGCCGGTCCGATGCATCGGCCTGGGAGAATGGTTCGAACAGCCGCGATTGAAATGCCGCCGCCACGCCAGGACCGTGATCACGGACGCGGATTTGTACCTGCGCGTCGCTTCGGACGGCGGACAACTCCACGTGTGCAGTTTGTGGCGAAAACTTGATGGCGTTGGACAACAGATTCGACAGCATCTGGGCAAACCGTTGGCCGTCAACAGCAACCTGGCAATCCGGCACCGGCTCTTGCAGTGCCAATCCAATCTGCCGACCAGCGCCGTAAGTCTGATTGCTGTCAACGGCGGCCTGCAGCATTGGCCGCAGCGGTTGCGCCGTCAATTCAAAGCGCATTTTGCCGGCGACCAGCTTCTCCATATCCAGCAAATCATCGATCAGCAGCCGTAACCGCTGGCTGTTATTGCGGGCTATCTCAAGCAGGCGTTGTGACTGCGCAGGCAACGGCGGCTGGTTGGCCGACGCCAGCAAATCCAGCGCACCGGTAATGGAGGTCAGTGGTGTCCGCAACTCGTGACTGACGACCGAGACAAACTCGCGCTTCATCTGTTCGGCCCGTACGCGCTCGCTGATATCGCGGGTGACAAACACATAACCCGGTGCTTTGCCAGGTGTTGACGCCGGCCTGGTCGCAGCAGTGACTTCAAACCAGTGCTCGCCATCGGCCAGCTCAAGTGCATAAGCAGTGCCGGCGGCATAACCGTGCTGATCCACAACCGCCATCACGGCGCGCGCTGTCGCGGCAACTTCGGCTGGCAGCACGTCTTCCGGCAGCCGGCCAAGGAATTGTTCCGGCGGCAGGACGAGCAAATTTGCTTGCCGGGTATGCACCGATTCAAAGCGGCCACTGGCGTCAAGCTCAAACACCAGATCGGGTAGCGCGTCCAACGTTGCCTGCAGGCGGTTACCGGCATCGCGCAAGGTGACGATCACACGGCTGAGCCCGAGCAGCATCAGCAACGGCGTGCTGAGTACTGCGGCGAACAGCACCGCCAACAAAGTCAGCGTGGTCGTGGATTGATTGTCAGCACCAATGCCCGGCAAATCGCCGACGATCACGGTGATGCTGCGTGTCAACATTGCGGCGGCCTCGATCAGCAGTACCGCAGCAAACACCATGGCGGTATGCCGGTCCAGACGGTCGCGATGACCAATCAGCACCATTGCCGTCAACGCCCGCAGGCTTGCCAAGGTGACCGTGACCAGAAAAATGCGCCAGTCACGCAATGGCGTGATCCAGGTCACCCAACAGATAGCCAGCAGAACAACGGCGATGGCAATGATCAGCACTCGCACCTGCTGGCGACGGCCGGCAAAGTACAACATGCCGAGCAGCCAGCAGCTGTAACTCAACACCGGCAGCACGTTCAGGCCTGCTGCCCGCCAGGGCGAGCCGGGATCGGGTATCAGCAATATCGTCAGCGACGCAAAGCCCAGCAGAAACGAACCCAGCGCAAACAGCCAGGCCGGTCGGCGGCTGGCACCCAGGCGCGCCGCCCACGCCAACACAGCAGCATTGACGAAGGCGATCAGGGAAATCAGAAACAGGATGCTGAGATCGTGAACGGGCACGGTTCTATCGCTCCGGGCCGTCACCAGCAGGCCACGCCTTAGCGTAGCCTGATTTCGGTGCCGGTGCTGGTCGCGCTCAACGGGCAATCAGAACCGCGGTCACTGTGCGGACCCGCTTTTTATACCGCTTCCAGCTTGGCGTAGGCCAGCACCAACCATTTGCAGCCGGCCTGCGGGAAATTGACCTGTACCCGCATCTGGCTGCCGTCGCCTTCGTAACCGAGCACGGTGCCACGGCCGAACAGGCTGTGTTCGACATCGCGGCCGATCGGGTACGGATACGCGGCGGTCGTTGCGTTCGACAACTTGCTGTAGACCTGCTGCACGACTTTGCCGCCGAGCCGCACTTCGCGTTTCAGCGCGGCCGGGATCTCGTCAACAAAGCGCGACCAGTCGGAATAGCTCTCGCGGCCATACAACCGACGTTTTTCGGCGCGGGTCAGGAACAGCTGCTTCATGGCCCGGGTGATGCCGACATAGCAAAGCCGGCGTTCTTCTTCGAGCCGACCGGGTTCTTCCAGTGACATCGAATGCGGGAACAGGCCTTCTTCCACACCGGCAATGAACACCAGCGGAAATTCCAGACCCTTGGCCGAATGCAGCGTCATCATCTGCACGGCATCGCTGTGCTCGCCGGCCTGCGTTTCGCCGGCTTCCAGCGACGCGTGGGTCAGGAACGCGGCCAGTGGCGACAGCGTTTCTTCCTGCTCCTCGGGTTCAAACTCGCGGGCGGCGTTGACCAGTTCTTCCAGGTTTTCCTTGCGCGCCAGACCTTTTTCGCCGCGCTCCGCGGCATACATCGCGGACAAACCGGAATCGTTGATGACGCCGCGCATCTGTTCGTGCAACGGCTGTTCCTTGTAGCCGGCTTCGAGATCGATGACCAGCTGCAGAAAGCCTTGCAGCGCGGTCAGTGCCCGTGCCGGCATTGCGCGTTCGTTGACCACCAGCTGCGCCGCTTTCCACAGCGACATCTGGTGCAGCCGCGCCCGCTCGCGCAGCTGCTCGACGGTTTTCTCGCCGATGCCACGCGGCGGCTGGTTGACCACGCGTTCGAACGCCGCGTCATCATCACGGTTGAAGGTCAGCCGCAGGTACGACAGCGCATCCTTGATTTCCTGCCGTTCGAAGAAACGCAGGCCGCCATAGATGCGATAGGGGATCCGGCGCGTGATCATCGCTTCTTCGAGCACCCGTGATTGGGCGTTGCTGCGGTACAGAATGGCGCAGCTCTTGTAGTCATTGCCCTGATCCACCCACTGCTCGATCTTCTCGGCAATGAAGCGCGCCTCTTCCTGCTCGTTGAAGGCGGAATAGAGCCACAGCGGATCGCCCTTGTCGCCTTCGGTCCACAGGCTCTTGCCGAGCCGGTCGTTGTTGTGATCGATGACGGCGTTGGCGGCGGTCAGGATATTGCCGGTCGAACGGTAATTCTGTTCGAGTCGGACGATTTCGGCGCCGGGGTAATCGCGCAGAAATTCGTTCAAGTTTTCGACCTTGGCACCGCGCCAGCCGTAAATGGACTGATCATCATCACCAACAGCGGTGACATCGGTATTCGGGCCGGCCAGCAAGCGGATGAACTGATACTGGATCTGGTTGGTGTCCTGAAACTCGTCGACCAGAATGTGGTTGAACCGGGTCTGGTAATGCGCCAGCAACGCCGGGTTTTTCTTGAACAGTTCGACCGCACGCAGCAAGAGCTCGGCGAAATCGATGGTGCCGGCAACGCGGCAGATCTCTTCGTAGGTCTGGTAAATCTTCAGCTGGGTGGCGGTGAACAGATCGCCCTGATGCTTGATGTCTTCCGGCCGCTCGCCTTCGTCCTTGCGCTGGTTGATCCACCACTGCGCCTGCTTCGGCGGCCACTGCTGCTCATCGAGATTCAGCGAGCGGATGGCGCGCTTGACCAGCCGCTGCTGATCATCGCTGTCGAGCACCTGAAAGTTTTCGCTGAGGCCGGCCTGATGCCAGTGCGCACGCAGCAAGCGGTGACAAAGCCCGTGGAACGTACCAATCCACATGCCGGCAGCCGGGCCGCCGAGCAGTGCTTCAATGCGGTGACGCATTTCCGCCGCGGCTTTGTTGGTAAATGTCACCGCCATCATCGCGTGTGGTGACAGCCCGATTTCGGTGGCGAGCCAGGCGATGCGGTGGACGAGCACGCGGGTCTTGCCGGAGCCGGCGCCGGCGAGCACCAGCAGGGCCTTTTTCTGTGACGTCACGGCCTCGCGCTGGGCGTCGTTTAGGCTGTCGGTCAGGTTCTGGTGTAGAGTCGTTTTCATGGGGCGGCATTCTACAGGAGCAGTCATGGTTCGGGGTTCGGCAATCGCGGCTGTGTTGACCGCCGTGCTGGCAGTAACGGCGACGACCGGTGCGAGCGGCGCTGAACGGCCGGGCATGCTCGGCCTGCTGCAAGCGCCGTTTCCGTGCCTGAGCCAGCAGCAGCCGGGCGCCACGCTGGCCGACGCCTATGCGGCACAACAGGCCCACAACCACCTGCGCGAAGCCAGCGAACCGATCGCCGGCTTCAAGGCCGGGCTGACCACCGCCGCGCTGCAACAGCGCTTCCAGAGTGATGGTCCGGTGTTCGGCGTGCTGTTCCGCTACGGCGAGCGCACGCCCAACGTGGGCATCGCGCTGCGCGATTTCCGCAATGCCAAACTGGAAACCGAAATCGGATTTCTGGTGACCGAAGCCATCACCGCGCCGCTCGCCGATGTCGCCGCCCTGCGCCGCCATTTCGGCTACGTGGTGCCGGTGATCGAGGTGCCGGATGTCAGCTTCGTCGCTGGCTGCACGGCCAACGCCGTCGATCTGGTGGCGGCCAATGTCGCGGCCTGGCGCCATATCCGTGGCAAGCCTGTGGTCTGGGCCGACCTACCGGCCCTGAGCACCATCGGCGTGCAGCTGCGACGTGACGGCACACTGATCGCCAGCGGCGAGACGAATGCGGTGCAGCCGAGCGTGGAAGCGTCATTGCTGCAACTGGTCAACACCGCACTGGCGCAAGGCTATGCGATTGAACCGGGGCAGCTGTTCATCACCGGTGCCCTGAGCGGACTCATTGACGCCGCGCCCGGCGAGCATGTCGCCGATTTTGGCGCGCTGGGCCTTATCCGGTTTCCGGTGACCCCGTGACCGCAAACGGCCAAACCACGATGACGCACGCCGTGCTGCTCGATGCAGATACCCTCGGCCCCGATCTCGATTTGCGCGCATTGATGACGAGCGTCGAGCGCTTCACGATCTGGCCGGCAACGGCGCCGGAAGAAACCGCGGCGCGCATTCGCGATGCCGATGTCGTCATCAGCAACAAGGTCCGCTTGACCGCCGATGTGCTCGCGGCCGCGCCGCGGCTCAGGCTGATTCTGGTGGCAGCCACCGGCACCAACAATGTCGATCTGACTGCCGCGCAGGCACATGGCATCACGGTCTGCAACTGCCAGAACTACGGCACCGAAAGCGTCGCCCAGCACACCATCGGCTTGATGCTGGCGCTCGCGACGCAGTTGCACGGCTACGCGAGCGATGTCGACAACGGCGTCTGGAGCCGTCAGCCGCATTTCTGTCTGCTGCACCGGCCGATCACGACACTGGCCGGCAAGCGTCTGCTCATTGTCGGTCATGGCCATATCGGCCAGCGTGTCGCGGCACTGGCGCAGGCGTTCGCGATGGATGTGCAGATCGCACAACTGCCGTGGCGACCACTGCAACCGGGCCGGGTTGCGTTCGAACCGGCGCTCGCCGAGGCCGATATCGTGTCGCTACACTGCCCGCAAACGGCCGAGACCGAAAAACTGATCAACGCCGAGCGACTCGCGCGTATGAAACCGGGCAGCTGGCTGATCAACGTCGCCCGCGGCGGTTTGATCGACGAGCCGGCATTGTTGCAGGCCTTGCAACACGGCCCGCTCGCCGCCGCTGCACTCGATGTGCTGACTGTCGAACCGCCACCACCGACGCAACCACTGCTCGCCGCCAAATTACCAAACCTGCTGATCACGCCGCACACGGCCTGGGCCGCACTACCGGCGCGCCAGGCATTGGTCAATCAGCTGAGCGAAAACCTGCGGGCATTTCTCGCCGGCACGCCGATGCGCGTCGTCAGCCAATGACAACGCGAGCGTGCCTGCTCACTCGGATTTTTTCTTCGCGCGCGGATGAGCACCGTCGTAAACCTTGGCGAGGTGCTGGAAATCCAGATGGGTGTAGATCTGGGTGGTGCTGAGGTTGGCGTGACCGAGCAGTTCCTGGACAGCGCGCAGGTCGCCTGAGCCTTCGAGGAAATGGCTGGCGCAGGAGTGGCGCAGTTTGTGCGGGTGTACGCGGGAGCGGATGCCGAGCTTCTGGCCCCATTCGGCCAGTCGGGTACCGATCTGATGCGTCGACAAGCGGCTGCCGCGCTGGCTGACAAACAGCGCCGGTTCATCGACTGCGGCGATTTCGGCACGCAGACGCAGCCAGTCGAGTAAGGCGAGCCGGGCTTGCCGGCCGACCGGTACTTCACGAGTTTTGTTGCCCTTGCCAAGCACGCGCAGCAGAAAATTCTCCTGCAGTCCGGCCGTGCTCGCCGGCAGATCGCTCAGGTTGATCGCTGCCAGTTCGGCGCGACGCAGGCCGCTGCCATAGAAAAGTTCAGCGATGGCGCGATCACGTTGATCGATGGCGCGGTCGCCACCGATGCCTTCGACCAGTGCCTGCGCTTCATCCACGTCCAGCGTCGCCGGCAGGCGTTTCGGCACTTTCGGTGCGCGGACGCCGGCGGCGGGGTTGTCGCTGTGGCCACCTTCCTTGCACAGAAACCGAAAGAACGCCCGCAGTGCCGACAGCTCCAGCTGCAGGCTTTTTGCCGACAAACCGCTCTGATGACGGTGACCGATATAAGCGCGGACGTGAAACGGTTGCCAGGCGGAGAACGATGTCAGCCGCTGCTGACGGGCGAACGCGCACGCGGCGTGCAAAACCCGGCCGTAGCCGGTGAGGGTATGTGCCGATTTGCCGCCGGCGCCGGTCAACGCCTGCAGGAATGCGTCGACCGCCGCTTGCAGCGCGTCATCAGAGGATGACGTTGCCGTTTTCTCGGGTGTCAATTTCGCGACCATGGCGGCGCAACAGGGCATCAAACAAATTGCCGATCAGCTGCAGGAACACCGTGCCCATCTGCGGCACGAAGCGTTCATTGCTGCGGCTGGCGATGGCAATCACACCACGCTCGGCACGCGGACCGAGCGGCAGCAAGGCGACCGATTGCAGATCCGGTTTCAGCTCACCGAACAGGAATTCCCGCACCGGTTTTTCCAGCAAACCGCACACCGGTTCGCCGTCCGGAAATTCGCAGCCGATCGAGGCGAGCAGGATCTCGTGCTCGATATCGCGGGCACCGGCCGGCACCGGCAGCTGGTGATCGCAAAGCAGTACCGAGAAGGCATCAATCTGGAAATCGGCCAGCAGCTGCACCCGCAGGATCTGCAGCAACTCGGCCGGTGACGTGCTGTTGATCAGGCTCAGTGCCAGCGCCAGACACTGACTCAGCAAACGCTCGTTTTCGCGGGCGTTGCGCAGCATGTCGATCATCTGGCTTTGCAGCTCGCGGTTACGGTCGCGCAGGGCCTTGACCTGGCGCTCGACCAGCGACACCGTGCCGGCTTCGTGCGGCACGTTCAGCTGCATCAGCAGATCCCGATGCTGGAAAAAAAAGTCCGGATGGTCACTGAGGTACTGGGCGACATAGGCGGCGCCGGTCAACGTGCTTTCCTGTTGTTTGGATGGTTCGGATTGCTCGGTCATGATCGCTGCCCATTCCCTGCTGCGGCGCCGTCGGCGCCATTACACTTCAATTTGTCCTTCGAACACCAACTGCGCCGGACCGGTCAGCCGCACCGGCTCCCCGGGGCCCGCCCAGCTCACCGTCAGCGTGCCGCCCGGCAAATGCACCTGCACGCGTTCATCGAGCAAACCGCGCTGGCGACCGGCGACTACCGCGGCACTGGCGCCGGAGCCGCAGGCTTCGGTTTCGCCGACGCCGCGTTCATACACGCGCAGGCGCACTTCGCTGCGATTCAGCACCTGCAGGAACCCGACATTGGTCTGCTGTGGGAACACCGGGTTTTCGCAGATGGCTTTGCCGACGCTGGCGACCGGGGCAACGCTGACATCGGCGACTTCGAGCACGGCGTGAGGATTGCCGACCGACAACGCCATGAAGCTCGTCTCGACCCCGTTCAACAGCATCCGGTGTTCCGGTCCGGGGCCGACGAACTGCATCGGGATTTTTTCCGGCTCGAAATTCGGAATGGCGATGTCGGCGGTGACCAGGCCGTCGTCTTCCAGTTGCAGGGTCATTTCGCCGGCGATGGTGCTGACCCGGATTTGGTTTTTCCAGGTCAGGCCGAGGTGCCGGACAAAGCGGGCAAAGCAGCGGGCGCCGTTGCCGCATTGACCGACTTCGCCGCCATCGGCATTGAAGATGCGGTAGTGGAAATCCACCGATGGCGAATACGGCGGCTCGACCAGCAGCAGCTGATCAAAGCCGATGCCGCGCTTGCGGTCGGCGAGTCGCTGTATCGTGCTGGCAGCGAACGCAATTGGCTGTGAGATAGCGTCAACGATCATGAAGTCGTTGCCGAGCGCCTGCATCTTGGCAAAGTTAAGCAGCATGCCGATCGTCCTTGGCCGGTTCGGCCGGTGCTTCAGGCACTTTCGGTGCTTCCGGTGTGATGGGCCCGGTCTCGCTGCGGTCGGTCGTGGTGCGGGCTTCGGCGGCGGCCGGCGCTTGCGTGGGCAGGTAGAGCGCGCCCTTCTGGCCGCAGCCGGCCAGACCCAGCAGGCCGAGCAGCAGCAGACCGGTCAGTGCCGGTGCGCCGTGGCGACGGCGGGAAGGAGCGCAAAGCATGAGCGGTGTCCGAAAACGGGTGAATGCCGGCAGTATACCCAGCCGCTGCCGACCGCGGCCACTGATGCTATGGCACAATGCCGGCGTCGCCGCCGCGGCGGTCCGCCCTGTTGAAGCTCTGAACGAAAGCCTGCATGAACGAAAGTGAATTCAATCGCCTGGTCGACACCAGCTTGCGCGCCATCGAAGACGCCATCGATGCCAGTGGTGCCGATATTGACTATGACCAGCAAGGCGGCGTGCTGACGCTGCAATTTGCCTCCGGCAGCAAACTGATTTTCAGCCGGCAACCACCGCTGAGCCAGTTGTGGCTGGCTGCACCGAATGGCGGCTTTCATTTTGACTGGCGTGACGGCGCCTGGCAGCTTGCCAACGGCGAAACGCTGGCGAGCTGGCTGAACCGGGAAGTGGCGCGACTGGCTGGCACTACTGTGGAGTTTAGCTTCTGATGTTGCCCTGTATCGAAAAGGAACCGAACCAGCCTGCGCTTGCCTCGGTGATCTGGCTGCACGGCCTCGGCGCCGATGGTCATGATTTCGAGCCGATTGTGCCGGAGCTGAAGCTGCCCTCCGATTTGCCGATCCGGTTCATCTTCCCGCACGCGCCGGTGCAACCGGTGACCATCAATGGCGGCATGGCGATGCGCGCCTGGTACGACATACTCGAAGCCAATCTCGGTCGCCGCGTTGACGAAACCGGCGTCCGCGAATCGTCGGCGCTGGTTGCCGAACTCATCGAGCGCGAAATCGCCCGCGGCATTCCGGCCAACAAGATTGTGCTGGCCGGTTTTTCGCAGGGCGGTGCCATCACGCTGTTCCTCGGCTTGCGCTATCCGGATCGTCTGGCCGGTCTGCTCGCCCTGTCTACGTATTTGCCGTGTCCGGAGACGCTGGCTACTGAACGCTCGGCGGCGATGAAGGACGTGCCGATCTTCATGGCACACGGCAGTTTCGATCCGATCGTGCCGCTGGCGCTGGCCAAAGACACCGAGCGCCGGCTGCGCGAGCTCGATTACGCGCCGGTGTTTTATGAGTACCCGATGCCGCACAGCGTTTGCGGACCGGAAGTGCAGGACATCCGCAATTTCCTGATTCGCGTGCTGCGCGCCACGCCCTGATCCGGAGCGATGACGACATGGCAAAACGCAAGAAAAAAAGTAATTGGATTCCCTGGGTGCTGATTGTCGCCGTCGCCGGCAGTGCCGGTTACGTGTTCTGGCAGAAACTGGAGCGCGGCAAAACCGTCGCGGCCAATGGCGTGATCGAACGCTGTTACGAACTGCGCGCCGGCGAAACCATCCTGTACAGATTCAAGGGCGAAGATCTGGTCGCTTTTGATATCCGCCGCGGTGGCGACGGCCTGTTCTCACCGCAGGTGGTGGCGTTTGACGACGGCGAATTCACCGCCGACAGCGCCGATGAATACTGCCTGCGGTTTACCAACGCGCTCGACCGGCCGCAGAAAATCAGTTGGTCGGTACAGCGGCAGCGAGCCGGCGGCAACTGAACCGTGCTTGAGGATGACGAGAAGGAGATGGGATGAAAGGGACATTCCTCCTGCTACTGGCATTGCTGGCGCTACCGGTAACGGCAGCCGAGCGCAGTCTGGATCAGATCTTCAACGAATTGAAAGCCGCGCAAGCGGCCGGTGACACCGCCCGCATCGAAGCGTTGACCCGCGAGCTGCAGCAACACGCCGAGCGCAACCGGACCCAGCAACAGGCACAGCTGGATGCTGCCCGCAACAGCGCGCAAGGTCAGCAGCTGCTGCAGGGCATGCAGAACGTGCAGCGGCAGTTGCAGGCTCGCGCCGAAAGTCTCGAGTTCAAGATTGGTCTGGCCGCGCGCAAAGGCGATCTGGCGCAAGTCAAAGCCCTGCATCTGCAGGGCGCCAAGCTCAATGACTATGCCTTGGATCCCGGCCCGCCGCTGATGGAAGCGATCAGTGCCGGCCAGGATGAGGTCGTGCGCTATCTGCTCGACAACGGTGCCGCGTTCCGGGTGCAGGGCAAGCTGGTGGCGCTCGATGCGCTGGAGTTTGCGGTGCGCCGCAAGGAAGACAATTCGGCGATGATCCGTTACCTGGTCGAGCGCGGTGCATTGACTGACCAGAATGCCGCGACACTCGCCACCGACCTGATGGTGCGCACCGAACGGGCGGCCGGTCGTGACGGCAGCGGGGGTGACAATCCGCACAACATCAAGACCGCGCAGTTTGGTCGTGGCAGTGCCTTGTGGACCGCCATTGATCTGCGCAAGTACCGCCATGCCCGCACGCTGCTGGAACTGAAAGCCGATCCGAATGTGTTCGGCAATGGCTTCACGCCGCTGATGCATGCCGCCGGCCGGCTCGATGTCGAGGCCGTCAAGCTGCTGCTGGAATTTGGCGCCGATGCGGCGCTGGCAGGTCCGCACCACATCACAGCCTTGCAGCGGGCGGAACAAGTCAAAGAAACGGCCAGCAACAAAAGCAAACGCGATGAGGTGCTGCGGTTGCTGCGCGCTGCGACGGCCAAATAGACATACTAGTCACTCCCGTCGGCAGTCAGAAAAAACTGCCGACGGGGTGTGACCCTGCTCCACGTAGCGCGGCGCATCAGCCAAGCTGACTGTCGCGTACCGACGTTGCTGACGGTGTCAGCAGCAAGCGCATGCGCTGCAGCGGCACCTCCGCTTCGATCGTCACCGCGCCGATCGGTTCGAAACCCTGGCTGCGGTAATAGTCGAGCGAAAACACCGGCACGGCACATTGCACAGCACTCGCGCCACTGTCGCGGGCGATCGCAATCAGTTCACTCAGCAGTGCGGTGCCGATGCCCTGCTGACGCCAAGCGGGCAACACCGCAATGCGGCTGATCTCTCCATTCTCGTCGAGCCGGCCACAGCCGACCGCAGTGCCATCCTCGGTGAGCGCCAAGGCGTGTCGACAACGGCTGTCATGACCGTCGAGCGTGGCGTAGTAGCCGTAGCGCACTTCATTGAAAAAGACCTGTTTGCGGATCTCGGCACACTGGCTGCCGTAGTCCTGCCACTGGACACGGCGGATTTGAAATGGGGCTGTCATGGGCGCCTCCTCGGCATTGGCCGGCTGATACTTGCGCCAGCGAGCGCGTCAGCTGCGACCTGCGGGACGCAGACCCCCCAAGCGTAAGCGGCCTTGCCCGGATTGCCAGTGCAGCGCCGAGATTTTCCTGTCGCTGCAGAAGGCGTGCTACGCAAGCTTGTAAAGAATGCTGACGTTATTGCGAGGTCGGTGCCGCGGTGCGGTACCGGTGCGTCGTACCGACTCCGCCAGCGCGCTTGACCGCGTTGCGGTTCAGAACTACACCCAGACTGCGCTCATGCTGTTTTGCCGTTTCCCGCTGCAGTGCAGCAAGCGCTTGTCCCCGCGTCCACCCACCGGCATCAGCTCGCCTGCGCTTCGTGGTCACGAAAAGGAGTTCGTCATGCAATGCCCCAAATGCCAACAACGCATGGAAAAGGTGTTTGTCAAAACCGGCATCGTCGATCGCTGCACCGGTTGCGCCGGCATGTGGTTTGACGTGCTCGAGGATCAGGATGTTGCCGCGTTCGCCCGTCAGGTCGACAATGGTTCGGCTGAAGCCGGCACCCGTTTCAATCGCATTGACGACATTTTCTGTCCGCGCTGTCCGAACAGCGCGTTGCTGCGCATGGTCGATGCCAAGCAACCGCATATCTGGTTTGAGGCCTGCCCGCAGTGCCACGGCCGGTTCTACGACGCCGGTGAACTCCGCGACGCCAGCGAGCACACGCTGATGGATGTGGTCAAACGGTTCACCGCCAAACCGCGCAGCTGACGCACTGTCGCCAGCGGATACGAACGCTGCGCATGCAAGCGACCCGGATCCAAGCTACCCGGACCCAAGCAATTAGCCTCAGCGTGTCGCCTGCAGACCATGACCACCCAGCGGAACCGTTTCGAAACGCTCGCCAAAACCGGCGATCAGCGGGCGGCCGCGTTGAATGGCCTGTTGCACGCTCGGCAACTGCAGCGAAGCCCGATGACTGCTTTCGCTGTCCCAGACCTCGGTAACCCACAACGCATCGGGATCGAATGGATCCTGGGCAACGATGTAACTCAAACAACCGGGCATGTCGCGCAAGCCGGCCAACAGGATCTGGCTCAAGGCTTCGCGCTGGCCTTCAACCGCGCTGATCCTGCCGATCAATCCATACATGGTCATCCTCCTTGAGACGCAAATTCGATCAGGTGAAGCGGTACGTCGCTTTCAGGCATTCGCGGGCGGATGCTCGCGAAACCATGCCGCGATGTCCGGCATATGTGATTCAAATCCACCCGGAAATGACAGGTTCAGCACGCCGGCACGCTGATCAGAGCGGTTTTCACAATCATGCACAGTGCCGCCGGGAATCAGGACAAGACTGCCGGCTTGGGCCGTGTGCCATTGCTGATCGAGCAGAATGGTCATGGTGCCGGCCAGCACATGGAAAACATCGTCTTCCGGATGCTGATGCGCACCCGGTCCCTTGCAGTGTGGCTCCAGCCACCACTCGGAAATTGAGTAACCGGAACCGGTTCCGGCGCCATCGGCTTTGAAAACGGCGGCGATGCGCCCCATCGGGTAGGCCCTGCCAGCACCGGGGCCGAGGAGGATCGGTTTGCGTTCCATGCCGGGCACCTCCTGCGGGCGCAGCCGTCCGCCAGAACGCGAACGGCTGCGGCTGCATTCATTGCATCGAATGCAGCCCAAACATGTTGCCATCCGGATCAAAGGCGAGCGCGATAAAGCCGTATTCGCCGATGGCCATCTTGGCCTGTTGCAGCTTACCGCCAGCGGCCACAACCCGGCCGGCTTCGACGCTGCAGTCTTCACAACTGAAATAGACCAGCGTGCTGTTGCCGCCGGACGGAACGCCGTCCATCTTGACCAGCGAGCCGGACGCGCCGGTGCCGTTCATGTCCATGGGAAACGCCCACATTTCCAGCGGCGCTTCGCTGCCGGGCGCCGGCAAGTGCTCGAGCTTGTGCTGCAGCACTTTTTCATAAAACGCGCGCGCACGCGCCATGTCCTGCACATAAATTTCAAACCAACCGACCGGATTGTGAGCCATCTGCATTCTCCTTGACGCTCGTCTGTGAAGGCGTGGCGTCGGCTCGCGCCGACGACCAACGTGTTGACAGCGTAACAGCCGCGCCTGTCAGCGTTATGTCAGCAGTGGCCCGTCGTCCAGCTCACGGCTGTTTGATGATCTGACCACCTTTCATGACAAAACCGGCCTGCTCCAGCACGCGGACATCGCTGCTCGGATCGCCGTTGACGGCGATGATGTCGGCAAAGCGGCCGGCTTCGATGACGCCGACATCTTTGTTGCCGAGCGCCTCGGCGGCGTTGACCGTTGCCGACTGGATGGCCTGCACCGGGGTCATGCCGTAGCGCACCATCACCGCGAACTGTTTGGCGTTGTCGCCATGCGGATAGATGCCGGCATCGGTGCCGTAGACCATTTTGACCCCGGCCTGGTGTGCCTTGCGGAAATTCTCGCGCTGCAACTCGCCGACTTCGCGGTCCTTGCGCAGGTTGTCTTCGAGCACGCCGTTCTTTTTGCCTTCGGCCTGGGTGTAGTCGGTGTTGTAGATGTCCATCGACAGATACGTGCCCATCTTGCGAGCGAGCTTGATGCCCTCGTCGTCGATCAGGCTGGCGTGCTCGATGGTGTCGACGCCGGCCCGGATTGCGTCCTTGATGCCGCTGGTGCCATGGGCGTGCGCGGCAACTTTCAGGCCGTACATGTGGGCATCGTCGACCACCGCTTTCATCTCTTCGTAGCGCATCTGTTGCTGGCCCGGTTCGGTGTTGCGCGAGAACACGCCGCCGGTGGCGCAGATCTTGATCACTTGCGCGCCGTACTTGCGCAGCTCGCGAACCCGGGCGCGGGCGTCGTCCGGGTTGTCGGCGTTGTACGGGCTCTTCTGGTTCATCGACGGCGGAAAGAACGTCGAATCACAATGACCACCGGTGGCGCCGAAACTGTAGGCGGCAGTGACGACGCGCGGACCGATCACCTTGCCTTCATCGATGGCCTGACGCAGGCCGACATCGTTCCAGGCGTCGGCGCCGACATTGCGCACGGTGGTAAAGCCGGCCTTGAGCGTGCGTTCGGCATGCGGCACGGTCAACACCGACCAGAACCGGTCGCCAAACTGCAGCCCGGTGTAACCGCCATAAGACGGATCGCTGTCGAGGTGCACGTGCATGTCGATGAGACCGGGCAGCAGCGTCATGTCACCGAGATCGAGCACGCGGGCGTCTTCGCTGCCGGTCGGCGTCCTGCCGTTGTCGCTGACCGCGATAATGCGGCCGTCACGAATCAGTACGCCGGCCTCCTTGACGAGGGCGCCGGTGCGGACATCGAGCATGCGGTCGGCGCGCAGCAACAGGGTATCGGCCTGCGCGGCACCGGTCGAACCGGCGATGGTGGCGGCAAGCAGGGCAAACGGGCGAAGACGGGACAGCATGGCAGGCACTCGGGCAAACAAAAACGGCGGCAGCCGGTGTTATACCGTGCCGCCGCCGGGTTTGTTAACCGGACTTTTTGCCGGCTGTCACTGCTGCACTGCGTCAGCGGGTCCAGATCGCGTACTGATCGCCCGAGGTGCGCAGCGTCCAGCCACCGCCGGGGCTCCAGCTGTTCGGGCCGATCTTCATCGCCAGATTGCCGTTGATGATGGCGGCATAGAGGCCCTGATCGGCGCGCTGGATCGCGACGCTGCTGGTCGAGGTGATGCCCTTCTCCTTGCGCAGACTGATCAGGGTCTTGATCGCGCCGCGCAGGTTCCAGTCATACACATGCGGGTAGTACACGGTCGGGATGCCGGGATGGCTCAGGATGTAGGCATAACCCTGCATCACTTTGCCGCACGGTACCGGCCAGTGATTCTGGCCGGCACTGCAGCTCTGCGACGGACCGGTGTCGTGGTTGTCGACAAAGGTCACCATCTTCTGCGCCCACCAGCCGATGCCGCCGGCCGGTTTGCCATCGTAGGCGCGCAGCCGCCAATACTCGTTCGCCCACAGCGCCTGATTGAGCAGGCCCTTCGTGGTGAAGTCGAAGGCGCCGCATTTGCCACCGTTGCCGTCGACATAATTCATCAACAGCTGGCGGTGGGCATCGACGTTGTTGTAGTCGAGATTGGTCCAGACTTCGCCGACGCAAAAATTCGGCGCCATCGCGTCATGATAGAGACCGGCATAGCCGGGCCCATAACCTTTCGAGTAGTCATAGCGGATGCCGGAAAAACCGACACCTTTCAGCCGCGACGACAGCCAGGTTTTCAGATCGTTCTGGACGAACGTCTGACGGTGATCGAGATCGCGGGCAGCGTCATAACCGTCACCGGTGTCCGCCGTGCCGCAGCGGCCACTCCATTCGTCGTTGCTGGTGACGGCGCGACAATCCCAGCTCGGGTTGGTGAAATCGGCCCAGTTGGCGGTGCCGACCCGGTGGTTGATCACGACATCGACCACACTCTTGATGCCCTGACTGTTGAGCGCGCTGATGGCATTGCGCAGCGCCGTCTCGCTGCCATAACTGCTGTTCAGCACATTGAGCTGCCGCGGCAGGTATCCCTCCAATGACGCCGCATCGGACGGCGGCGGGAACCAGACATGAGTGACGCCCAGATCCTTCAGATCGCCGGCCTTGCCTTGCAGATTGCCATACCAGCTGCCATTGGCCGAATGCCAGTGGAAACCCTGAAACAGGATGGCACTGCTGGCCTTGTCCTGTTCGGTGGCGGCGACACTGTCGGTGCTGGCCAGCGAACCGGTCAGGGCAAGACCGGCCAACAACAGCGAACGAACGGTGAAACGGTGAGGCTTTCTCGAAGCGAAACAACGGGCCTGCTGACGCAGAACCCCTCCGCACAACACTGATGCACGCATGGTTGTCCTCCGGATGCGTTGCGGTGGTTGTGGTGGTGTCCCGGAACGGCGCTATCCGGTGCTCGGGTTGTTATGAACGCAAACAATCCGGTTTGCGTGGCGCCGGCCAGAACGGCTGCTGGCCGGCGATTGCGATGCGTTGTAAAAGCAATGCTTGGCGCGCGCTCAGCGCAGCTGGCTGCGCGCCATCCGGTCGATGGCAACGGCGAGCGCGGCCGGCACTTCCCAATGCAGATCGAGAAATTCCAGCATCGCCAGCGCCGCTTTGGGCGTGTCGCGGTAACCGGGCATGAAGGCGCCGATCAGCGGCGCGAACTCCGGATAGCGCTGTTCGAACCGGCGCTCGTTGGCGAACGGATCGCGGGCGCGGACATCGGCATCCCAGGTCCGTTCAATCAGTTCGATCACCCGATCGACGGCATAGCTCTGGACAAAACGGAATGCCGACAGTTTTTCGCCACGGCAGTAACGGCCGATGCCGACATAGAGATTCGACAGCGCCTCATACAGGCACCATTCGATGCTGTGATTGAGTGGCCGCGGCTCCGGCAGTTGCGGGGTCGCGATGGCGGCATCGATCTCGTCGCGCTTCCAGATCACCCGACCGGTGCTGAACGGAATGCCGGCCAGCTCATGCGGTTCGAACACGGCGAACTCGCAGTAGATATCGTCGTGGAACAGCAGCTTGCAGCCGTCCGGCGTGTTCTGGAAATGCCAGCTGACCGGCGCAATCTGATCGAGCCAGTCGAGCCGCTGCAGATACTCGCGTTTGGCGCCCGCTTCGACCACGGCGAAGAAATCAAGATCAGACCAGGCATCGAGCCGTTCGGTCTGCGGTCCGGTCGAGCCGAGCCCGATCAACGCAAGACCGGCCGGCGAAGCGGCGAAGGCCTGACCGATGCGGTGAATGCGTTCGAGCCGGCGCTGGGTATGCAACAAGTCAGTCATTGCGGGTGTCCTCCTGCGCAAGAAAGTGTGATCAGCCCGCACAAGTCGCCGCCGCAGCGGCGACCCGCGCAGCCGCCTTGTCGGCATTGGCCAGCGCCAGACTGGTGTCGAGCATCCGGTGCGAAAAGCCCCATTCGTTGTCATACCAGGCCATGACCTTGACCCAGCGGCCGCTGACCTTGGTCTGGTTGGCATCAAACGTCGACGATGCCGGCACATGATTGAAATCGACCGAGACCAGCGGCTCGTCGTTGTAATTGAGCACGCTGGCGAGCGGGCCGGATTCGGCCGCCTTGCGCATCGCGGCGTTGATCTCGTCGGCGCTGGTATCGCGGCCGGCGATGAAGTTCAGATCCACCAGCGAGACATTGATGGTCGGCACCCGCACCGCCATGCCGTCGAACTTGCCTTTCAATTGCGGCAGCACGAGGCCAACCGCTTTCGCGGCGCCGGTCTTGGTCGGGATCATCGACTGGGTCGCCGAGCGGGCGCGGTAAATGTCCTTGTGATTCAGATCGAGCAACTGCTGATCATTGGTGTAGGCGTGAATGGTGGTCATCGACGCCTGCTCGATGCCGACCAGTTCGTGCAGCACTTTTGCCACCGGCGCCAGACAATTGGTGGTGCAGGAGGCATTCGAGACGATCTGCATGGTCGGCGTGATGCTGTGCTGGTTGACGCCGTAAACGATGGTGGCGTCGGCATCATCGGCCGGCGCCGAGATCAGCACTTTGCGGGCGCCGGCTTGCAGGTGAATGGCCGCACTGGCACGCGAGGTGAAGCGGCCGGTGCACTCGAGCACGACATCGACGCCGAGCGCGCGCCACGGCAGTTCGGCCGGATTCGGCTGGCTGCAGTACAGCACGTCGTCGCTGCCAATCACCAGCTTGTTGCCATCGTGACTGACCGGCGTGGCAAACCGGCCGTGCACGCTGTCGTAGCGCAGCAGATGGGCCGAGTTCGCCAGCTCGCCGAGATCGTTGACTGCAACCAGCTGAATCCGATCGCGATAGCCCGATTCATAAAGGGCCCGCACCACATTGCGGCCGATGCGGCCAAAACCATTGATGGCAATACGTACTGTCATGACGGCCTTACCTTGACGGAATGATCCACTGCACGGCGAGCCTGTCTGGGTGATGCAGTCGGCTGGCAAAAAAGCGGGGCTGCCGGACCGGCCAGCCCCAGTGCCAGGAGAGACACCGCTACTCACTTTCAACAAAGACCGCGACGGTTCGCGCCGGTACGGTCAACTCACCACTCACCTCATTGAATGCGGCGGTTTTTACCACCGCATCGTTACCATTGGCCTGCACCGGATGCAGTGCCAGTTCGACTCCGGCCAGCGCCGGCACCGTGATCGTCCGGGCACTGGTGTCGACGTTGAACAGCACCACCACGCGGGCGAAATTGGCGCCGTCGTAGCCACTGCCATCGATGCTGTAGGCGATCACGCCGGGCACCTGCGCCGAACCGGTGTTGTGAAACTGCACCCGGGTCTTGACGTCGTCGCCGGTGCGCAGCCGGAACAGCGTCGAGCTCTGCCGAATCGCCAGCAGTTCCTTGAATGCGGCATGCATGTTCTGCGCGGCGAGCGCATCCGGTTTCATCGCGGCATTGGCCAGCCGCGGCTTGATCAACGGCCAGTTGTCCTGATTTTTTTCCGCGATTGGGGCGCCGACCCCGTAGTTGTTGCTAAGCAGACTCCAGTCGATGCCGTTGAAATGATCGCCGCTGTTGTAGCTGTCGCGGTCATAGGATTTGCTGCGCAGGATGTCCATGCCGGCATGGAAGAACGGCACGCCTTGGGCGAGTGCAACCAGACCGACACCGAGCGTCTGGGCGCGCACCCGATCGGCCAGCGTTGCGCTCAACGGCAGTCGGTAGCCATTGATGTCGAACAAAGTCTGGTTGTCGTGCTTGTCGACGTAGTTGATCACTTCCTGTGGGTCGAGCGTGTAGCCGGCACCCTGCCCGTAGTAATCGACTTCATCGCCGCGCTTGAGGCTGTCATCGGCAGTGACAAACTCGACATCGGCCTGGGTTGCCACCAGACCGAGTCGAACGATGTCGCTGCTCCAGAACAGATCGGCCAGTGTCTTGTTGCCGCCGCTGCCGTTGTCATCGAGATACAGCCCGTTGACGATGCCTTGATTGCGCACCAGCTGGTCGCCGCCATCAAAGGCGCCGCCGCCGCGCGCGGCATCGCGCAGGCGATCATTGAAGCTGCCAATGCCGGAGCCGGCGAGATTGCGCTGGGTCGCCTGCTCGAAGCGGGCATCATTGGCGACTTCACCGAAATTCCAGCCTTCGCCGTACAGATAGATTGGCCGCCCGGTCGCACTGTTGACGCGCGCCTGCAGGGCGGTCATCGCTGCCAGCGGCTGGTGACCCATGATGTCGAAACGGAAGGCGTCGAGTTTGTATTCGGTTGCCAGCGTCACCACCGAATCGATCATCAGCTTGGCCATCATCGCGTGCTCGGTCGCGGTGTTGGCGCAGCAGGTCGAGTTGGTGACATTGCCGCTGCTGTCGAGCCGGTGGTAATAGCCTGGCACAATGCGATCCAGAATCGAATCGCTGTACTGGCCCGCCGCCGGGGTGTGGTTGTAGACCACATCGACCGCGACATAGAGCCCGTGTTCGTGCAGTGCCTGCACCGCCTGGCGGAATTCCTTCACCCGCACGGTGGCATCGGCCGCATCGGTGGCGTAGCTGCCTTCGAGTGCGGTGTAGTGCAGCGGGTCATAACCCCAGTTGAAACAGTCGTCATCGCGGGTGGCATAAACCGCCGCCTGCTGGTCCTCGGCATCGGCTGCTGCTGCCGGAATTGTCGGCTCGACGCAGCCGAGTTCCGGGATGGTCAGAATGTCGCTGACCGGCAACAGATGGATCAGGTTGATGCCGCTTTGCTGCAGCGATTGCAGATGCTGCATGCCGGCGCTGTCGCTGTCGGTAAACGCCAGATATTTGCCGCGATGGTTGACCGGAACGCTGCTGTCCTTGACCGAAAAATCCCGCACATGCAGTTCGTAAATTGCCAGATCTTCCGGTGCGGTCGGCGGCGCGATGCTGTGTGCATCCCAGCCGGCTGGTTTGACGCCGGCATCGGCGAGGCTGCCGATCCAGCTGCGCTGGCTGTTGGCCGACAGCGACACCGAGTACGGATCGGTCACCAGATTGCGTTCGATCCGGCCGGTGCTGCGAACGAAGACATCGACGACATAGCGATAGTACTTGCCGAGATCACCGGCGCTGCCCTGATGGCGCCAGATGCCGGTATCGGTATCGAGCGTCAGCGGATGCACAGCACTGGCGCTACCGCTGTTGCCGTTGTCGTACACACAGACCGCAACGGCGAGCGCGGTCGGCGCCCACACGTGGAAAGCCGGGGCACCGTTGGTGACCACCACGCCGAGCGTTTCGGTTTCGGCCGTGTCGGCATACAAGGCATCGAGCACACCGGCGTGCTGGGCGGTGCTGGCGTCATTGATGGTGTTGTCGCTGCCACGGTGCACCAGCACGGTCTGGGTACGCAGCAGCTTTTTCAGATTGGCGTCGTCGAGCGTGTCCGGCAACTTCAACACGACGTAGGGCGTTGGCACATGGCGGAACCGATCGCGCAGTTCGGTTGAAACCTCATCGGCGTTGCCAACGGCCAGAGCGATGCTGGCGGTGGCGCCGGTCACGGCATCGGCGACGCTGATGCCACCGTTGCCGGCGTAGTGCAGCGCGAAAGTGCCGCTGCTGTCGACCCGCGGCCACAGCAGTGTCCGCTCATCGATCCAGTAAGCCTTGGCATTGCTGGTCGAAATGTCACCGCGCGGTCGTTCGTAGAACACCCGGTTGTCGCCTTCAACCAGCCAGATCGCATAGCCGTTGGCGAAACTCATCAGCCGGTCGCCACCGTCCTTGCCGGCGTCGTCGGTGCCTTTGTGGACCAGGAAATTGAAGCCACGGCCGCCGCTGCTGTACGGCTTGATCGGAATGTCGACCCAGACGCCAAATTCATCGCTACCGCTTGGCATCGGCGCCGCAAACGGCACCGCATTGGCCCAGTCGCCAATCGCGACGCCATCCGGCAAACGGGCAGTGTCGATGTCGTTACCGCTGCTCACTTCCCAGATGTGCAGGCCATAGCCGGCGTAATCGCCGAGCCAGCGCTTGTAGTGCACCCGCACGTATTCGCTGTCCGGGACCGGAATGTCATCGGGGTTGCTGCGGTAGGTGGTGGCGTCACCTTGCCGGCGCCAGATCGCGCTGCTGCCATCGAGCACGAAACTCTGATCGGCACCGCCGTGATCTTTTTCGTCGCCTTTATGGAAGAGGTAGCCAATGGTGCCGCTGCTGTCGGTCAGCGGGATGTCGTAATACTGGCCGAACGTATCGCTGCCGGCGGCCTGCAACGGCGTCGCCCAGGTGATGCCGGTCAGATCGGCAGCCGTGCCGCTGCTGTTCCAGACATGCAGACCCCAGCCGTCGTAGTCAGCGGCGGTGCGCTGGTAATGAATGCGCAAGCTGTCGGCTTTCAGACGGGCAGAGGTTTTGCTGAGCGATGGAGCCAGCGCGCTGACGCCACTGTCATCACAGGCGTCGGTGCTGACCGCCGCGGCGGTGCCGAGGCTGATGCTGATGCCAGCGGGCGGCGGCGGATTGGTGTTGCCGCCACCGTCGCTGCCGCCACCGCCACCACCGCAGGCAGTGACCAAAGCGACTGTGGTCACCAACCAGAATTGCCGCCAACTGCTGCTCGACAAATGCATTGCGCCGTTCCCTGTTTTGTAGGTCTCGTTTTGCATCGATGCGCAGGACGCTGACTGTGATGCAAGCGGATCGGGCGTCTGCTCTCGCACACGAAGACAACACGGACAACCGGAGACGCACCATTACGAATTCGGTCCGATGCTGTCACGGCGCAACGCACCAAAGCAAAGCACCAAACCGGTCTGCGGCAATGAATACGTATGAATGTTGAACAATGGAATAAGGCGGCTGTTGTTGCACTGAAATGGTGAGCACGTAGATCGCAGTGGCCTCGCCGGTGCGCACAGCGCTGGCGCACCAGTTGTTGCTGAACTGGCCGGTGCTCCGATGAAGCGACGTCAGGGTTATGCTTTACGCGAACGTAAACGGCATCGCGTCGAGCGGCACCAACCCACGGCAGAATGTTTTGCCGCTGTCGGCAACGCAAGAAAAGCAAACGCCGACCAGTGGTCGGCGTTCATGGTGGCGGCAGCTACCGCCGCAATGTGGGGTGTGCCGGCGTTCAGAACTGCCAGGCAACACCGAGCCGGGCGAACGGCCAGAACTCCAGATCGGATGCGTCGTCTTCGAGATTGGCGCGCTCAAGCTCGGCGTCGTCCTGCAGCTGATCGCATTGCGGCGTGCCGACGATGGCATCACCGCAGGTGACGGACAGCAGCGCGTCGGGCGAATCGATCGATGCCGCACCGAGTTCGAAGCTGACGGTGAAACCCGGTTCCACTCCACGCCAGCCGAGCGCGACGTAAGGTACGCTGCCGCTGATGTCGAGCGCGGCGGTGAGGCTGCCGATGTCTTCCGGGTTGTAGGTGGTGTTGCCAATCTCGACCGGCTGCGACAGCTGGCCGACCAGGCCGATCAGATTGTCGAGTTTGGCCTGGCCGACCGCGACAAAGAACGTACCACCGAACGGGTGAATGTCGAGCGTGAGCGCGCGGCTGTCGAGTTCGACATCGGCATCGTATTCGATGTCGTCGTACTCTTCGTCATCCATGCTTTCGTCGGCACTGCCGGTCGCGCCACGCACGGCAAAGTAATCGTTGATCTGCCAGTACACTTCGACGCCACTGCCGAGCGGACTGTAGGCCACGCCCACTCCGAGCCCCAGTCCTGCTCGCTCGGTCTGCTCGTCGGCCTGACTGATGCCGGCGGCGCTCGCCAAAAGCAGCGCGAGCCCCAGGCTCCGCCAGGGTTTGTTCGATGGGTTCATGGTGCTCTCACTCCCGACCGTTGGTTTCTGAAAGCTAGTCAGGAATGGCAAAAAAACAAGGCGACCTGCAGGTCGCCTTGTTTTTGTCACGGTGCCAGCAAACGAGGCTGCCCGGTGGTTCAGAGCCCTTCCGAGGTCTTGGCCAGCAGATTGTCGGCGGCAAATCGCACTTCGATGTTCTTGTCCTTGTCGCCCCAGCGGCAGGTTTCGAACGCCAGTGCGCTTTCGCATTGATCCGGCTCGCCGAGTATGGCGACGACATCCTCTTTGCTCATGCCTGATTCCAGCTTGCTGTAGTTCTCGTCGTTGAGCTTGCTGCAGGCGGTCAGCAGCAGCAGGGCCGGCAGCGCCAGGGCGATTTTTTTCATCAGCAGTTCTCCAGTCTGGGGCCTGATCAATCGAGCCAATCGGTTGATCAGGCCAGTGCGACACATCATGGCGTCTGATCGGGACGCCAAAGCGACACATATCCGCGGGCCCGTGCCCTGTTCAAAAGGTCAAGCCGGCCAGCAAGTAAAACACAATCGACAGGCCGGCGGCTGTGACGGCGTACGGCAATTGGGTTTTGACATGCTCGTAATGATCGCAACCGGAGGCCAGCGACGACAGGATGCTGGTATCGGAAATGCCCGAACAGTGGTCGCCAAAGACGCCGCCACCGAGCACGGCCGACACCATCAGCGGCGGCGGCACGCCCGCGCTGAGCGCAATCGGCATCGCGATTGGCATCATGATGGCGAACGTGCCCCACGACGTGCCGGTCGCAAACGAGATCAAACAGGCCGCCAGGAACACCAGCGGTGTGATCAGCATCGTCGGCAGGAAATCGCCAATCATGCTGGCGACAAAGCGGCCGGTGCCAAGATCTTTCATGGCGGCGCCGAGCGCCATCGCGAGCAGCACCAGCGCCACCAGCGGCAGCAATTCATTCATGCCTTTGAACGCCAGCGTCACCAGTTCGCGGTGTCGATAGCGGCCGTGGCTGCGCAGCAGCACGTAAGCCAGCAGCAAGGCACTGGCCGTGGCCCACAGCACCGATTTGGAACCGGAGCCCTGCATGACATTGCCGTCGCCGGTCCAGGCCATCAGCAGCACGATGCCGCCGATCATCACCAGCAACGGCAGCAGGAAAAACCGTTTGCGGGTCGCCGGCTCCAGACTGACCGATGCGCTCGCGATCTGCGTTTCCGACAGTCGCATCGGGCCATGCACGCGGCCGGTCCAGACGGTGTAGAACACCAGCAGCACGGTGATCCAGCAATAGACGTTCAGCGGCACCGACCAGGCCAGCGTCGCGACCGGGCTGTCCAGCTCATAGCCCTGCAGCAGACTGAGCGCGAAGGCGCCCCAGCCGTTCAGCAGGATCAGCACCTTGGTTGGTGCCGACGTCGAGTCGGCGACATAGGCGAGCCGTGCCCGGCTCATCTGGTGCTTGTCGAACAACATGCCGGAAACCAGACAAACACCGAGAATCGACAGGTTCGATTCGATGAACAGCAGCACGCCGACAATCATCGCCAGCAGGCCGACCTGACGCGGCGAGCGCGCCATGCCGCGCTGCTCAATCCAGCGGATGAACGCACTGACCCCGCCGGATTCGCGCATGTAGGCAATCAGCGCACCGATCAGCAGCGAGAACAGCAAGATCCGGGCGTTGCCGGCGTCGGCCAGCTGCCCGATCAAGCGCTCCCAGATCTGCAGGAAACCGTCCCAGGGATTACCGGCCAACAGGCTTTCGCTGACAAACAGCGCCGCCACCAGCGCCAGCATGACTTCCCGCTTCCACACGGCCAGTGCAATCGCCAGCACCGGCGGGACCAGACTGAGCCATTCCATCGCGTTCGACATTGAGCAGACATCAAGGTGGCGGCACCTTAGCACAGCCGCACCAGCGCCGGCTGCATTGGCCTGATCGTCGCCGCAAGGCGCCGATTTCCCCGGCGCGCCGGCAGGCAGATCGGTAAAATGCCGCCACCATGATTACGCTCTCCTCCCTTTCCTTGCGCCGTGGCAGCCGCGAGCTGCTGCGCGACGTGAACCTGACCCTGCACGCCGGCGAGCACGTCGGTCTCATTGGCGCCAATGGCTGCGGCAAGACCAGCCTGCTGCTGCTGCTGCGCGGTGAGATCGCACCCGATGCCGGCGAGTTGCAGCTGCCGACCAACCTGCGGCTCGCTTGGGCCGAACAGGAAACGCCGGCCATCGAACGCAGCGCGCTCGATTACGTGATCGACGGCGATCGCGAACTGCGCGACACCGAACGCGAACTGGCGGCGGCAGAAGCGGCCCACGACGGCATGGCGATCGGTCGCCTGCACGGCAAGCTCGACGCCATCGATGCCTACCGGGCACCGGTGCGGGCCGCGCAGCTGCTGGTCGGTCTCGGCTTTCCGCCGGACACGCACCAGAACCCGATCCGCTCGTTCTCCGGCGGTTGGCGCATGCGCCTGAATCTGGCGCAGGCCTTGATGACCCGTTCCGATCTGCTGCTGCTCGACGAGCCGACCAACCACCTCGATCTCGACGCCGTGATCTGGCTGGAAGATTTCCTGCGGCGCTGGAGCGGCACGCTGATCGTCATCTCGCACGACCGCGAATTTCTCGACGGCATCTGCAGCCACATCGTGCACGTCGAACAGCAGACGTTGAACAAATACAGCGGCAACTATTCCAGTTTTGAAAAACAGCGCGCCGAGCGGCTCAGCCAGGCCCAGCAGGCCTACGCCAAACAGCAAGCGGCGCGCGCGCATCTGCAGAGCTTTGTCGACCGGTTCAAGGCCAAGGCCAGCAAAGCCAAGCAAGCGCAAAGCCGGATGAAAGCGCTGGAAAAGCTGACGCTGAGCGCGCCGATCGATCGCGACAGCGCCATCGAATTCGAATTTCCGGCGCCGGAGAAAATGCCGAGCCCGATGCTCAGCTGTCGCGAGGTCGCGCTCGGCTATCCACTCAATGCCAAACCATCGAGCGACTCATCCCCCTCTCCCTTGAGGGGAGCGGGCCGGGGTGAGGATGAAGCCGCCCGCACCGATGCGGCTAACGCAAAAATTGTCCTCAAAAACGTCAAACTGACCCTGATGGCCGGCCACCGCATCGGCCTGCTCGGTCGCAACGGCGCTGGCAAGTCGACTTTCATCCGTTTTCTCGCCAACGAGCTGAAACCGCTGGCCGGTGAACGTCAGGACGGTCACCAGCTGCGCATCGGCTACTTTGCCCAGCACACGCTGGAGTCACTGCGGCTGGATCAATCGCCGCTGTGGCATCTGCGCCAACTCGATCCGCTGGTACCCGAGCAAAACCTGCGCAATTTCCTCGGTGGCTTCGGTTTTCAGGGTGAGCGCGCGCTGGCGCCGGTGGCGCCGTTTTCCGGCGGTGAAAAAGCGCGGGTGGCGCTGGCGCTGCTGGTCTGGCAGAAGCCGCATTTGCTGCTGCTCGACGAACCGACCAACCACCTCGACATCGACATGCGGGAAACGCTGACCGAAGCGCTGCAGAGTTTCGAAGGCGCCCTGGTGCTCGTTTCCCACGACCGGCATCTGCTGCGCGCGACCTGCGATGAATTCTGGCTGGTCGACAGCGGCCGCGCCGAACCGTTCGACGGTGATCTGGAAGATTACGCCAAGTGGTTGTTGAAAACGGACGAAGCCGCAGCCGTCAATAGCGGTTTTGCTGATGCGAAAACTGGCGACAACCATCAATCCGCCGCTGCCAAAAAAGACCGCAAGCGCATCGAAGCCGAACAGCGCAAGCTGCGCCAGCCGCTGCAACAGAAGATCCAACAGCTCGACAAGCAGCTGGCGCAACTGTCAACGCGCCTCGCCGAGATCGATGCGGTGCTCGCCGACAGTGGCATTTACGCCGACAGCGAAAAAGCACGGTTGAAAAAACTGCTCGACGAACAGGCCAGCCTGCGCAAGAGCCAGGCCGGCATTGAAGAAGACTGGATGCTGCAATCCGAAGCGCTTGAAGCGATGATCAGGGCGCAGGAGGCTGAACTCGCATGACCGACACGGCTGATCCCAAAAACTCCGGTCCGCAACCGCCGAAAAGCACGCCGCGCCGTTTCATTGCCGGCGCCAAATGCCCGGCCTGCGGCCTCGAAGACAAGATTGTCATGTACAGCATCGACGGCCAGCAATTCTATGAATGCGTCAAATGCGGCCACAAGGAAGCCGAAGCCAGCCTGGCGGCAGCCAAACCCAAAGCCGTCGTCAAGGATGCCGCAGCGCCGCTGGAGCAGGTGCTGACCTTTCACCCGACACCGAAGAAGCGTGATTGAGCAGCAAGCCAGCGCTGCGACATCACCGGTTTTGTTTTTCTCAACTGCTGTTGGACTGACCCATGCTCAAGTTCTTTCGTCTGCTCAGCCTGATTGAAGGCCTGTCACTGATCACCCTGCTGTTCATTGCGCTGCCACTGCGCTCCCAGCTCGGGATCGATTATGTCTGGCCGGTCGGCATGACGCATGGTCTGCTGTGGCTGCTGTATTTTGTCGCGTCGCTGGCGGTCAGCCATGTCCAGCGCTGGTCGGTGCCGGTCTGGTTGCTGTCGCTGCTGTGCTCGGTGCTGCCGTTCGGTTTTGTGTTGCTTGATCGGCGCCTGAAACCGGCGCTGGCGGCAGCCTGAGCAGCCACATCCGCCTGCTTCGCGTGACGGTAGTCGCTGCGACTGGTTTTCATTGAACGCAAGGATGAGTGAACCCATGACAGAACCGGGTTTTGCGTTGTTGCTGATCGCAACCGCGCTGGTGGCGCTGGCCAGTATTGTTGCCACCGAACTGACCCCGGCGCGTCTGCCGGCACCGCTCGCGGCGGCGGCAAGTGCGCGCAAACAGGAACTGGTCGATTGGTCGAACCGGGTCTGGTGGCCAACACCGCTTTCGCGCGCCATCCTGCTCGGCTATTTCCTGGCGCTGCTGCTGCTCGGCTTCGATGTGCCGTACAGCAACTGGCTGCTGCTGGTCTGCAGCATCGGCTGGACATTCATTTCGGCGGCGGCGGCGCCGGTGATCTTGCACCGTTATGCGGTGCCATTCTACGAACTGTCGCTGCTGCTCAATGGCGCTGTGCTGGCGCTTTCGTTCGTTGCAATACCGGCGTAGGCTGCCGGGCGTTGATCCGCTTGAGGGGCGACGCCATGAAGACCTTGCATTTCCAGCAGCTGATCCGGGCGCCACGGCAGAAGGTCTGGCAACGGATGCTTGACGACGCCGGCTACCGTGACTGGACCTCGGCGTTCTGCGAAGGCTCCTGTTTCGAAGGCCGTTGGCAGCAGGGTGCGCGCATGAAATTCCTGTCGCCAGACGGGTTCGGCATGGATGCCGTGATCGCCGAACTGCGACCGCAGGAATATATTTCAATCAAGCTGCTCGGCGAGATCCGCGCCGGTGAAGTGGAGGCCGGCAGCACCGGGATCGAGCAATGGACGCCGGCCTATGAAACGTACAGCTTGCGTGACCATCCCGATGGCTGCGAGTTGACCGTGACCATGGATTGCACCGACGCGATGGCGCCGACGATGCTGGCGAGCTGGCCAAAAGCCCTGGCGCGTTTGCAGGCCCTGGCCGAAATGCCGGACTGAACGGCGCGTGCCGGTTTTGCACGGAAAATTGCTACCCGGCTTTTTTTCATTCCGTTTTTATCAGAAATATTTTTTTCATCAGAACCACGCGTGTACCCGGTGACATGGCAAATCAGGCCGCAGCTGCTATACCGTAAGGCACTGCGTCGGTCAGTGCCGCACCCTCCCGAGCCGGTACTGACGTCCATCACCATCAGGCGATGCGTGCTGGTTCAGGTCTCGACGCCACTCCGCAGAGTCCGCTGTCCTGCGCAACCGGGTCATGGAAGGCAGGCATGCGGCTGTCGTTGTACCAACTCTGGTTTGAATTGAAGCGACGCAAAGTCGTGCAGGCGCTGGTCGCCTATGGCGCGCTCAGCTGGCTCGTGCTGCAGATCACCGACGTCGCCCGCGACGGCCTCGATCTGCCGAGCTGGACGTTTCGGCTGGTGGTGCTGGTGCTGGCGCTTGGCTTGCCGGTGGTGCTGGCGCTGGCGTGGATTTTTGATTTCGGCCCCGGTGGCTTGGTCCGCACCGGTCAGGCCGGTGATCGCGAACAGTCGATGCTGGCGGTGGTGCTGACGCTGCACATCAAGCAGTGGGCCAACGCCAACGAGCGACCGGCGCTGGCGGCACTGCAGCGCAAGGTGCTGACCGCGCCGTCGTTATGGCGGCGCTGGCACGGTGACGGCGCCACGCTGGTGTTGCCGGATGCCAGACGCGCGCTGTGGCTGGCGTCGGAGTTGCAGCGCCTGCAGCATGCCATCGGTTGCGAAGGTCATATCGGGCTCGCGCTTGGCGAAGTGCATTTTCATGACGAGCTGCCGGCCGGCGATGCCGCCCGCGTCGCCGACGTGTTGGCGCGTCAGGGCACTGCGCCGATCACCGCCAGCGAAGCGGTTCACGATGCGCTGCATGGCGAAAGCGCGGCCGGCAGTCGCCTGCTCGGCCCGCTGCACAGTGAGCAGTTGCCACATCCGGTGCGCGCCTATGCACTGGAGTGGGTCAGCGATGCGGATGTCGCATCCGCCGCTGGTTTTCAGCGCCTGCGCTGGGCCTGGTTGCTGCTGCCGCTGGTGCTGGCGGTTGGTTGGTGGCAATGGCAGCGCCCGCAACAGTCGCCCGGTGCCGTGCCGTTGCCGAGTGCGCCGCTGATCAGCAACGCGGCGTACATCCAACTGTCGAGCCAACTCGATCCCGCGAGCGCGACGCCAGCGTTGCGGCAGGCTTTGCAGCGCTTGCAGACGCGGGTGCTCGAACGCGTGCCCGGTATCTACCGCGCCGATGCCGATACCGCCGCGCTGGCGACGCGCCAGCTGCACCTGCAACTGCAGCAGCGCGACGGCCAACTGCTGTTGTCTGCGCAGTTGACCGGAACCGGTGAAAACGCCACGCCAATCGAGCAGCACTGGCAGCGACCGCCGGAACAACTGCAGGCCTTGCTCGACGCTGCCGAACAGGCGCTCGCCGAGCAGCTGGCGGCGCCGCAGACGCCACTGGCGCTGGCCAGCGGTCCGCTCGTCGACAGCGAGGTGTTCGCCGCGCTGCTCGATGCCGAACAGCGCCTGCAACAAGCGCAAGCCATCGCCGATTACCAGACGGTGCTGCAGGAAGCCGATCGCTTGCTGGCACAGGCGCCGGATTTTGCCGAGATCAGTTTGCTCGGCTGTCGGGCCGGGATTTATCTGTACCGTAACGCCGAAGCCGAAGCCTATATCGCACCGACCGATCGGCATTGTGAGCACGCGGTACGCAGCAGCAATGTCCGCGCCGACATGCTGGTCGCCGCCGCCAGATGGCGCCACGTCCGCGGTGACGATCAAACCGCGCTGCAGCTACTGCAGCAGGCGCTGCGTCAGGAACCGATGCACGCGGCCGGTCTGGCCGAGCTTGCCAACCTGCATGCCGATGCCGGCAACGATGTCGAGGCCGAGCACACCTACCGGCGCGCGATACAGCTGCAACCGAACTACTGGCCGCCGTATCGGGCGCTGGCATTTTTCCAACTGAGCCGGGGGCGTTATCAGGATGCCGCACAAAACTACCGCAAAGTCATCGAGCTGACGCCGCCGAATGCCAGGGCCTACAGCGACCTCGGAGCCGCGCTGTTCATGGCCGGCAATCTGCAGTCGGCAGCGGATGCGTTCCAACTGTCGTTGAAGCAACAGAGTGACCCTGTTTCGGCGTCGAATCTTGCAACGCTTTACTACTATCTCGGACGGATGCCCGAAGCGGTGCAGCTCTATCAGCAAGCGCTGGTGAAAATGCCGGAAATGGCGCAGTTGCACGCCAATCTTGCGGATGCGCTCTGGCATGCCGGTGATCGCCAGGCGGCGGCCAACAGCTACCGTACGTTGCTGGCGCTGGTTGATCGAATGCAAGGTAATGCAGTTGATGCCTTGCTACTTGCCCATGCCGCTCACGCTCATTTTCGGCTTGGTGAATCGGCTGAAGCGCAAGAGAAGATTGAACGGGCGTTGCTTCGTGAAGCGAAGAATCCGGATGTGTTGTTCCGGGCCGCCCTTATCGCGTTGCAGCGTGGTGAGCGTCAGCGGGCACTGCAGCTCCTACAACAAGCCCAGCAGCAGGGATTCTCCTCCAAGTTGCTGGCAGTCGATCCAGATCTGGCCAGTCTGGCAACCGAACCGGCGTTCCTGGCCTTGCTGTCGGAGCGCCGATAAACCGATTCGGCACGGTGTTGTTGCGTGTCGCATGAATGAGCTCACGGGCTCGGGAGGCAACCATGACGAACACCTATCAACCCGGCAAATCCGCGCAACCGGAAACCGCGCTGAATCTCGGCAAATCAGCCGCTGATCATGTCGTTATCAAAATCAATATCGACCCGGCAACCCATAACCCTGTGCTGGCCAATCCTGACCAGCAAACCGTATATGTACCGCAGAACAAGCACATCCTGTGGGAATGCACTCAAAAATTTACCGTCTGGTTTGATGACCCGGATTCCGGCCGTAGCATGTCGAAAGCTGGCAAGAGCCTCGATAAGGCTTATCCATTTGCCCAGGAGATGCATGCCAGTGATTTTCGTTACACAGGCATCCCTTTTGAGTATCACATTGACACTGATGGCGGTACGCTTGATCCATCGATAATTGTCACAAAGCCTGCTTGAATAACGCGACGTGCAAACAAAAAAGCCCGCCTGCGCGGGCTTTTTGCTGCGTGCAACGACCACGGTGATTGTCAGTTCGCCGGCACCTGCTCCGGGCCGCTGATATGCAAACCGAGCTCACGGATCAGGCCGTCGCTGACCGAATAGATCAGCGCATGAATCGTCAGATCCTGACCGCGCGCCCAGGCTTTCTGGACGATGCGGGTCTGTGCGACGTTGATCACCTGCGCACGCACGTTCAGTTCGCACAGGCGGTTCAACACCGCTTCCCGATCCGGGTTCAGCGCCAGTTCTTTTTCATGTTGCCGGCAGACATGGCGGACATTCTCCAACCAGTGGTCGACCAGCCCCGGCGCGTTGCCGTCGTAAGCGGCGATGACGCCACCGCAGCCGTAATGGCCGGTGACGATGATGTGTTTGACCTGCAGCACTTCGACCGCGTACTGCAATACCGCCAGGCAGTTGAAGTCCGTCAGGCTCACCACGTTGGCGACATTGCGGTGCACGAACACTTCACCCGGTGCCAGCCCCATGATCTGGTTGGCCGGCACCCGGGAATCCGAGCAGCCAATCCACAGGTACTCCGGTCGCTGCTGCTTGGTCAGGCGCTGGAAGAACTCCGGATCGTCGCGGGTCATCCGTTCGGCCCATTGCCGGTTGTTGAGCAGCAATTGCCGCATGGCATCCGGGTGCGTGCCGCCGGCTTCGGCGTTGACATCTGACATGGGTTGGTTTCCGTTGCTGAGGACGGCCTGCACGGCCAGGTCGGTCGGCGATTCTACCCCAGCGTGCCGGGCTGACTGCACCGAGCAGCGTTGCCAGCGCCGAAAGTCGGCATTTTCATATTGCGTTGCGGCGGCCGCTTGGCAAGATGACAGCGGCCTGTAACGCCGTGGCCGCATTCGCCCGCACCGGAAACCGAGATCGTGTCATTGCCCGAAAACCGTCCCGCCGCCGCCCGCCCGCCGGTCCGCTGCGCCGTCATTGGCCAGCCGATCGCGCACTCGAAAAGTCCGCCGATCCATCTCGCCTTTGCCGCCCAGCTCGGTCTGCCGCTGCAGTACGACCGCATCGAAGCCAGCCCGGCGGCATTCGCCGATACCGTGCGGGCATTCTTTGCCAGCGGTGGCCGCGGCCTCAGCGTCACCTTGCCGCACAAAACGGCCGCGCTGGCGCTCGCCGCCGATTGCAGTGAACGGGCGCGTCGCGCCGGCGCCGCCAACACCCTCGGCTGCGACCGCAGCGGCCGGATCTGGGCCGACAATACCGATGGCATCGGCCTGGTGCAGGATCTGCAGCGCCTGGCCATCGCGATCCACGGCCGGCGCGTGCTGCTGCTCGGTGCCGGTGGCGCGGCGGCCGGTGTGATCCCGGCGCTGCTCGATGCCGAACCGGCGGTGCTCGCGCTGCGCAACCGGACGCCGGCCAATGCCGAGGCGCTGCTGGCCCGGCACGCAGGCCCGCTGTTGCGGCTCGCGGCCGTCGGCGATGCCCCGTACGATCTGGTCATCAGCACGGTCAGCGACGGCGCCGCCGACTTGCTCGCCGATCTGCCGCTGGCCGCGGCAGCCAGCGGTTACGATTTGAACTATGGCGAACGCGCGGCCGCGACGCTGGCGGCAATGCGTGAACGTGGTCTCAATCCCGTGCACGATGGCCGCGGCATGCTGATCGAGCAGGCCGCCGTTGCCTTTGCCCGCTGGCATAATTGCCGGCCGGACACCGCGCCGCTGCATCGTGACGGCTTCTGACGCGGTCGCGGCAACGGGCGACAACGACGCTTTTCTGCAACAGACAAGTCTCGGCAACGTACCGCGCTCGACCAGAGACACTTTCGCTATAAGGACATTCCGGCCATGAAACGGCTCGCGTTGTTGGCACTGTGGTTAACCGGCGCGATGGGCTGTGCCAGCGGCACTGCCGCAGCGACGGCGCAAGCGAACGCACCGGTGCAATTGATCGCTGGCGACTGGGTCATTCGCCGCGAGCTGGCGGCCGGCACCGCCGCCGCACTGACGCCCGATGAAATCGAATCGCTGCTCGGCGCCGAAGCGCATTACACCGCCAGCAGTGCCGAGTTTGCCGGCGTCCGCTGCGAGCGACCGCTGTTCGACAGTTACCACGAAACCTCGGCGAACCTGCACCAGCTGTTCGGCCTCTATTTTGAGGACCTGGGCCTGAGCAGCGACGACGTGCTGGCCATCGACATCAATTGCATGGATGCCGATGTCGAATTCCTGGCCGGCAACACCGTGCTGGTGGCCGGCCCCAACCGGCTGATCACGGTCGTCGACGGGGTCTGGTTCGAGCTGACCCGGCAATAACGGCGGCGTCGGCGTTTGCCCGACGCCTGTGCGACAATAACGGCAACTTTCCGATGGAACCGATGGTTGCCATGACTGCCGTGACTGAACTGCCCCGTTTCACCGATGTTGTCCCGGAACGCGTGATTCCGGAACTGCAGCAAAAGCTCGACGCCAACCGCGCCACCCTGAAAGCGCTGCTCGCCGCCACCCGCGACTATCGCTGGGACAATCTGGTGACGCCGCTGGAAGCGGCCGAAAACGATCTGCACAAATGGTGGTCGCGGATCAGCCATCTGCATTCGGTCTGCGATTCGCCGGCCTTGCGCGAGGCCTACAACAACGCCCTGCCGCTGCTGACCGAGTACAGTACCGAGCTCGAACAAAACGAAGCGCTGTACCAAGCCTATCTGGTCATTCGTGATCACGATCCCGCGCTGAACGCCGCCCAGCGCCACATCGTCAACGAAGCGATTCGCGATTTCGAGCTGGCCGGCATTGCGTTGCCCGCCGACAAGAAAGCCCGCTACGCCGAACTGCAGCAGCAGCTGTCCGATCTCGGTGCCAAATTCGAACAGCAATTGCTCGACGCCACGATGGCCTGGACCCGTCAGTTCAATGACGCGGCCGCGCTCAAAGGCTTGCCGGACAGTGCGCTCGCCAACGCCCGGGAAACGGCCAAGGCGCGCGGCATGGAAGGCTACCTCATCACGCTCGAAGGACCGAGTTACCTCGCCGTGATGACCTATGCCGATGATCGCGCGCTGCGTCAGGAGGTGTACACCGCCTACGCGACACGGGCATCGGATCAAGGACCACAGGCCGGCCAGTTCGACAACAGTCAGGTCATTCGCGACACGCTGGCGGCGCGTCACGAACTCGCCCAGTTGCTCGGCTTTTCCGATTACGCGGCGCTGTCGCTGGCCGGCAAAATGGCGGAAAGCGCCGAGCAGGTCGATCATTTCCTCAGCGATCTGGCCAGGCGCGCCCGGCATCAGGCCGAAACCGATCTGGCCGAGCTCGCGGCCTACGCCAAACGCGAACACGGCTGCGATGCGCTGCAGGTCTGGGACATTGCCTACTACAGCGAAAAACTGCGCCAGCACAAATACAACATCAGCGACGAAGAGCTGCGGCCGTATTTCCCGGAAAGCAAAGTGCTGGCCGGTTTGTTTGACGTGGCCTGGCAGCTGTTTGGCGTCAAGTTCAGCGAAGCGCAGGAGTTTGATCGCTGGCATCCGTCGGTGCGCTTCTTTGATGTGCAAAACGCCAGCGGCGACACCATCGCCCATTTCTATATCGATCTGCACGCCCGTCAGCACAAGCGTGGCGGTGCCTGGATGGATGACGCCCAGGGCCGGTTCCGGCTCGCCGACAAGCTGCAGAAACCGATCGCGTTCCTGACCTGCAATTTCGCCGGCCCGGCCGAAGGCAAGCCGGCGCTGCTGACCCACGACGATGTCGTGACCACCTTCCACGAATTCGGCCATGGCCTGCACCACATGCTGTCGGAAGTCGATTACCTGTCGGCAACCGGCATCCATGGCGTCGAGTGGGACGCGGTCGAGTTGCCGTCGCAGTTCATGGAAAATTTCTGCTGGGAAAAAGCCGCGTTGAAAAAACTGTCGGCGCACTGGCAAACCGGTGAACCCTTGCCGGATGCGCTGATCGACCGGTTGCTGGCAGCGAAGCATTTCCAGAGTGCGCTGCAGATGGTTCGCCAGATCGAATTCTCGTTGTTCGATCTGCGCCTGCATGCGCATTACCAGCCCGGCACGACCGATGTCATGCAGGTGCTCAATGCTGTGCGTGACGAGGTGTCGGTGATCAAGGCGCCGGCGTTCAACCGGTTTCCGCACAGCTTCAGCCACATTTTCGCCGGTGGTTACGCTGCCGGTTATTACAGCTACAAATGGGCGGAAGTGCTGTCGGCCGATGCCTTCGCCAAGTTTGAGGAAGACGGCGTTTTCGAACGGCAAAGCGGCGAACGGTTCCGGAAAGAAGTGCTGGCGGTCGGCGGCACCCGGCCGGCACTGGAAAGCTTCAAGGCCTTCCGTGGCCGCGAACCGCAGATCGATGCGCTGCTGCGTCACAACGGCATTGCGGCCTGATGCCCGCCACCGGAAGCCATAGCCCATGACAGTTCGCGTGCTGTTCCCGCATCACTGGCAGACGCAAGCCTGGAAAAACGGCGGCGGCATTACCCATGAAATCGCCCGCGCCGACGATGCCGCCGGCAACCGTTGGCGCCTGTCGATTGCCGAAGTCGCCAGTGATGGTCCGTTCTCGCGTTTTGATGGCATCGATCGGACGATCCTGATGCTCACCGGCAACGGGTTTTGTCTGCACGGCGTCGGCGCCAATCCGGAACGGATTGTGGCGCCATTGCAGCCGTTTGCCTTTGCCGGCGAAGCGGCGATTCAGTGCACCCTGATCGACGGCCCGGTACGCGATTTCAATCTGATGGTTCGCCGCGGTCAGGTGACAGGAGCGTTGCAGATCGTGCCGCTCACTGCGGCGCGGCAGCCGGTGCCGGTTGCGCCCCAGAGCTTTGTCTTTGTCGCTTCCGGCCGGATCTTTGCCGAGCTCAATGGCCACGGTTATCTGCTTGATGCCGAACAAACCCTGCAGCTCAGCGACGAGAATGGTGAGTTGCTGCTGAGTGCGGCGGACAATGTGACGGGAAATGCCGCAGGCAATGCGGCAGCGGCCATCGTGATCTCGCTGCGCTGATCCACACACGCCAGCAGCGGTTTTCGGCGACTCAGCCCATGACCCGGTTGCGGCCGGCGCGCTTGGCGCCGTAGAGCTGGCGATCGGCGGTCGCCAGCAGTTCGGCCGCTTCGCAGTCGTTGCAGTCGCGGCAGTGACCGACGCCGACGCTGATGCTGATCGGCGTACCGCTGCCCGGATCATCGGCGCTGGTACCGACCGCTGGCAATTGTTCGACCGCCTGTCGCATCTGTTCGGCCAGCAGCATCGCGCCATCGCGATCGGTGTCGGGCAGCAGAACAACGAATTCTTCACCGCCGTAGCGGGCAATGAAATCACCCGGCCGATGCAATTGCTGCTTCAGCGCCTTGCCGACCATGCGCAAAGTCTCATCGCCCACCAGATGGCCGTGCCGATCGTTCAGCGCCTTGAAGTGATCGATGTCGATCATCAGCAGCGCCGCGCCCTGTTTGCCGCGGCGCAGCCGGCGCCACTCATCGGCGAGTACTTGATCGAAATGGCGCCGGTTGGCGATGCCGGTCAGGCCGTCGGTGCGGCTCATGGCCAGCAGCGCCTGCTCGTACGCCTTGCGGGTCGACAGATCATTGATGGTGGCCAGTGCCAGTGGCTCGCCACCGAGCCGGATCGGCGTCACCCCGATTTCGATCTGCAGCTTGACGCCATCGCGGCGCTGGCCGAACAGATCGCGACTGACGCCGAGCAGGCGCTCGCGTGGCGCGGCAAAAAAACCGGCCATGCGCGTGGCGTGCTCGGCACGTGCTTCGGCCGGCATCAGCAATTCCACCGATTGGCCGCGCAATTCCTCGACCCGGTAACCGAACAGCGAGGCACAGGCCGGGTTGATCAACTGGATTTCGCCGCGCTGGTTGGCAAGCAGGCAGGCAACCGGTGAATTCTCGAACAGGTGGCGGAACTGTTCTTCGACTTGCTGGGTTTCCAGCAGCGCTTCGGTCAGCGCTTTCTGGCCGAGATTTTCCCGTTGTGCCATCTGCGCCAGGCTGGTGGCCAGTTGCTGCAATTCGGCGCTGCTGCCTGCCGGCAGCCGCGCCCGCCACGGGCTGCCGACCCGCCACTGGCTGGTGTACTGCGCGAGCAGAGCCAGTGGCCGGCTGAAGCGGGCGGCGATATGGCCGCCGAACAGCAGCAGCAACACCGTCAGCAAGACTGCCAGCACCACCAGCGCCGCCAGCCAGTGATAAAACGAGCGCAGCACATCGGCGCGGGCGATGGCCACCTGCAGTCGCCAGTCGTCACCGCCGACCCGGCGACTCACGTGCAGCTCCGGCTCGTCGCTGATGCCAGCGCCGGCGAGCACCGTGTTGTTTGGTTCTGCCAGTAGTCGCAGCCGCAGCGGACCCAGCGCACCGGTGCCGGATTCAAACAGGGCGCGCAGATCGGCACCGGATTCCAGCACTTGCAGGCTGCCGAGGGTGGTGCCGGCCCAGATCAATTTGACTGTGTGCTGGAAATCGCCGTGCTCGGCGAGATAGACGGTCTGGATCGCCAGCGTTGCCGGCAGCGTGGCGGCGGCCGGGGGCGCGGCGAGCAGGCTCGGGTCGGAGGCCGCGAGCGGTTGTTGCTGGTGGTCGCGCAGCAGCGCGTAGCGGAAGCTCGGCACCGTGCCGATCGCCTCGCCGAGCAACTCGCCGAGTCGATGGCGGGTGGCGTCGTCGGGATTGGCCGCGTACGCCTGCAGGCCCTGGCGCAAATCGGAGCGGGCCGCGAGCAGGGCAATGCGTTCGCGCTGGCGGGCCTGGAATTGCTGCAGCGCCGCTTCGGTCCGGCTGGCCACCGCTTCGAGCTGGGCCGGTGTCTGCTCCAGCAGCCGGTAATAAAGCCAGGCGCCCGACAGCAGCCCGATGCTCAGCAGACACAGCCAAGCGGTGCCGAGCAATAGCAGCAGGACCTGGTCACGCAGTCGAGGCGCGGGTGTTATCGATGACATCTTGTTGGCGCGCCGGGGAATCGGTCAGCGAATGTGGGTTCGAGTGTAGCTGGCTTGGCGTCATTTACACGCTGCGCCGCCGCAGGCTGGCGCCATTTCCGGACCGGCTTGGCGCGCTCGCCCCTGTAGCGGGCGGCGGCGGCTGGGTATGCTGGGCGAATTGACGGGTATGTTGCAGGTTGCCTTGTGGCCGATCTGATCCTTGCACTGGACAATGGTACGCAGAGTCTCAGGGCCTTGTTGTTCGACGGCCACGGCCGGCTGCATGGCAAAGCGGCAGTGCCGCTGGTCTATCAACGGCCGCAACCGGACCGCTGCGAGGCCGATCCCGCCGTATTCTGGCAAGCACTCACTGCGGCCTGCCAGCAACTCTGGCAGGCCTTTCCCGACGCCCGCGGCCGGCTTGCCGCGGTCACCCTGACCACTCAGCGCAGCACGGTCATCGCGCTCGATGGACACGACCAGCCGGTCTATCCGGCCATCATCTGGATGGATCAGCGTCGTTTGCGGTCCGAGCAGCTGCCGCCGATCAGCCGCTGGTGGCAGCTGGCGTTCCGGCTCGCCGGCGTCGCCGACACCGTGGCCGGTTTTCAGGCCGATTGCGAGGCCGGCTGGTTGCGCGCCGAACAACCGGCGGCTTACGGCCGGATCCGCCGTTATGGGCTGCTGTCGGCGTTTTTGTCTTACAAGCTGACGGGCGAGTGGCGCGATGCCGTCGCCGGTCAGGTCGGTTACCTGCCGTTCGATTTCACCGCCCAGCGCTGGGCTGCCTCCTGGGACTGGAAATGGCAGGCCTGCCCGATTGCCCCGGACTGGTTGCCGGAACTGGTGCCGGCCGGTCAGGTGTTGGGCGCGATCACGGCCGAGGCCGCGAGCGCGACCGGTATCCCGGCCGGTTTGCCGGTGGTTGCCGCGGCGGCCGACAAGGCCTGCGAGGTGCTCGGTTCCGGCTGCCTGCGCCCGGACATTGCCTGCCTTTCATATGGCACCACGGCCACCGTCAACCTCTGTGCCGACCGCCATATCGCGCCGCTGCCGTTCCTGCCGGCGTATCCGGCCGCGGCGCCCGGTCACTGGACGGCGGAATACCAGATCTACCGCGGCTATTGGCTGGTCAGCTGGTTCCGTGATCAGTTCGGCCAGCCGGAGCTGTCGCGTGCCGCCCGCGAAGGCGGCGTACCGGAGCAGTTCTTCGACGAGCTGGTCAATGCCGTCCCGGCGGGTTCAGAAGGGCTGGTCCTGCAGCCGTACTGGAGCCCCGGTGTCCGCGAACCGGGGCCGGAAGCCCGTGGTGCGGTCATCGGCTGGGCCGATCATCACACCCGCGCCCACCTCTACCGCGCCATCCTCGAAGGCATCGCCTACGGCCTGCGCAAAGGCCTTGAGAATCTCGAGCGACGCGGCCGGGTCCGGGTCGACACGCTACGGGTGTCCGGCGGCGGCTCGCAATCTGATGCGGCGCTGCAGCTCACTGCCGATATTTTCAATCGCCCGGCCGAGCGTCTGGCCGAATACGAAACCTCCGGGCTCGGAGCGGCCATCAACGCTGCCATCGCGCTGGGTTGGTACCGCGACCATGCCAGCGCGCTGCCGGTGATGACCCGGGTCGGCCAGCGCTTCGAGCCGCGACCGGCCATCGCCCAGCGTTACGAACAGCTGTACCAGCGCATCTACAAACCGCTGTACCACCGTTTGCAACCGCTCTACCGCGAATTGCAGGCATTGCGCTGACGAGACTCCTATACTGAGCCAAGGCAACGCCGGTCCCGGGCGTTGGTCGCACAGGTCGTTGTGCGCGGTTGAGCGACAGACAGGACGTAGTCATGGCCGAGTTGTTGACCCGGGCGATTGCCCCGGGTGAAGTGATTTTCCGCCAAGGTGACAGTGCCGATTGCGCCTATGTGGTCGCAAACGGCAGTGTCGAAATCCATGCCGGCCGTGACGGTGAACTGCGCCGCGTCGCGGTGATCGGCACCGGCGAACTGCTCGGCGAAATGGCGATGCTCGACAATGCGCCACGCTCCGCCACCGCCATCGCCCGCACCCCGACCCTGCTCACCGTGATCGAACGCAGCCAATTGGTGACCCGGCTCGCCTCCTCCGATCCGGTGCTGCACCTGCTGATGAAAGTGCTGCTGAACCGGCTGCGTGGCCAGTTGCGCCACTCCGAGCTCGATAATGATCCGGCGTCCGTAGTGCAGGACGCGGTGCTCGAACGCATTCGCCTCGAAAACGAACTGAAAGCCGGCCTCGGTGCCGGTGAAATGCGGCTGCACCTGCAGCCAATCGCCGATGCCAACACCCGCCGCATTCACGGTTTCGAATCGCTGGTGCGCTGGCAACATCCGGAACGCGGCATGGTGCGGCCGGATCTGTTCATCAAGGTTGCCGAAGAATCCGGGCTCATCATTCCGCTTGGCCGCTGGATCCTGCGCGAGGCCTGCCTCGCCTCGTTGCGGCTCGACCGGGAAGAAAACAGCGCCGATGTCCATGGCAAGGACGCTTTCATCAGCGTCAACGTCTCGACCGGGCAATTCCACGATCCGGAATTCATTCCGGTGCTGGCAAGCATTCTCAAGGAGACCGGCCTGAATCCGCATCGGCTGAAACTGGAAATCACCGAAAGCGTGTTGACCAATGCCGAGGCCGCCAAACAATGGATCGATGACTGCAAGGCGCTCGGTGTGCGCATTGCGCTCGATGACTTCGGTACCGGTTACTCGTCACTCAGTTACCTGCACGAATTCAACATCGACACGCTGAAAATCGATCAGAGCTTTGTTCGCCGCATGCTGCAGGACGAACGCAGCGAACACATCGTTTCGACCATCATCCGGCTTGGCAAACTGCTCGGCATGGAGATCATCACCGAAGGGGTCGAAACCGAAGACCACCTGAACCGGCTGGCCAGCCTCGGTTGCGATTACGCGCAAGGCTATCTGATCGCCCGGCCGGCACCGATCGACAGCTATTTCCTCTGAACCGGCGTCGAGTCGGTGGTGGCCTGTCCTGACGCACCGGAAGTGCCGCGCCGCCGTAACGGCACGTGCCGGATGCTGCGACCGCGCGTCGCACCGCTTGCTACCGTGCAGTTTGCGCTGGTCGTAGCCGGGCGCTGCCGCTAGCCTGCGAACCTCGTCAAACCTGCCAACCGTCGGGAATAGCGATGTCGCTTGTGCTTAGCGCTGCCAGCCGCAGCAATCTGGGGAAACGTGCGGGCGTCGTGGCCGGCGTGCTCGGCGTGATCTGCGTGCTCGCCGAGTTCTGCTTTCTGTTTCCGGATCTGCTGGTGGTCAAGGATGCGCTGCCGTTCTACCGCGCCCATCTCGACAGTCTGCGGCTGTTGCTGCAGGGCCTGATCGTGCTGACGTTTGCGCTCGGTCTGCTGTCGGTGCTGCTGATCCGGTCGAAATGGCATGGTGCGCTCGGCATTGCTTTGGCGTTGGTGGCAACCCTGCTCGGTGGCAGCGAAGCCGCGCCGATCAGCCACGGTGAACGCGCCTTCACGGCGGGGCTGGATTATTTCCTGCTGGAGCTGCTGGTCCTTGGTTTGTTGTTCATTCCGATGGAGCGGCTCTGGAGCCTGCGCGAGCAGAAAATTTTCCGGCTGGGTTGGCAAACCGATCTGAAGCACTTCTTCATCAGCCATGCCGGTGTCCAGCTGATTTCCTTCGCGACGCTGATCCCGGTTCAGCTGGCGTTTGCCTGGACGCTACAGTTTGATTTTCAGAAACTGGTGCAAGCGCAGCCGCTGTGGCTGCAGTTCATCGAGATCCTGTTTGTTGTCGATCTGGTCAGTTACTGGGTGCACCGGGCCTTTCACCAGATCCCGTGGCTGTGGAAATTCCACGCCATCCACCATTCCAGCCTGCACATGGATTGGCTGGCCGGCTCGCGTTCGCACCTGATCGACGTGCTGGTCAACCGTACGCTCGGTTTCGTGCCGATCTTCGTGCTCGGTTTCTCAGCGGCGGCCATTTACGCCTATCTGGTGTTTGTCTCGTTCCATGCGGTGTACATCCACGCCAACGTCAATCATCGCTGGCCGCTGCTGCGGCAACTGATCGCGACACCGGAATTTCATCACTGGCATCACACCTCCGATGAAGAAGGCATCGACAAGAACTTTGCCGTGTTTCTTGCCTTCATCGATCGCCTGTTCGGTACCTTCCATCTGCCCGATCACTGGCCGAAGCGTTATGGCACCACCAAATTCCAGCCGCCGGAAACCTGGTGGGGGCAGCTGCTGTATCCGTTCCGGCGTCAGGACGAGACGCCGTACGGTTGAGCCGCGCTTGCCCGAAGTCCATGCGCGCCGCACGTACTGACGGCGCGCATGAAACGTGAACTGCCGCACAGTCGCGATCGCGACTGGTTCACGATCTGCCGCATTGTGTGGCAACACTGTCCCAACGTGTGACCCCAATCACCCCGACGCCGCAGCAATGTCCTTACAGTGACCTCCAAGGCCGGCAATTTCTGCCCATTTTCGTCAGCTGGCCAAGGGAGTGCATCATGAAGCGCGTACTGACAATGCTGTTGCTGAGCAGTCTGACTGCTCCGGTGTTGGCGTCGGCACAAACCTGTTCGGTCGCCGAACAGAAAGACCCGAAAGCGCTGGTCAACCTGTTCCTGCAGCAGGAGCTGGATGGCACCCCGCGCGGCGAATATGTCAAATGGCAAACGGCCGAACCGCGCTACAAGGGCAGCGAATATGTGTACCCGATTGAAACGCCGCGGTTGGAGCAGGACAGCCTGACCGTGATCAGCGACTTCAAGCTCAAGGAAGTCAAAACCCAGGGGGCGAATGCCACCGCCGTGGTCGAGCTGTTCGCCATCGCCGATGTCTGGCGGCCGAAAGGCAAAGAAGAAGATGCGTTTGGTCGGCGCGTGACTGAGATTGGCGAGCCGCTGCTGCAGAGCTATCAACTGCGCAACGAGCGCGGCTGCTGGGTGCTGGTCGATCCGCCCAAGCCGGTGGTGAAAGCACGGACCGTGCTCAGCTATCTCGAACAGCTGCTGGTCGACAACCGCAGCCAGCCCGCTGATGCGGTGACGCCGGAATCGCGCAAGCGTGTGTACATGCTGGAGCGGGAAGTGCCGATGCTGAAAAACCTGATCCGCAAATACGTGCCGGGTGCCGGCGTCTGAGCGCTCAGCGATTGCCTGGCGGGCGATACCAATAACGGGCGACGTTGACCGGTGTCTGCTCCGGCAACAGGGGATTGCTGAGAGTCAGCAGCAAGCGTTCTTGCTGCAGTAGACGCAAGGCCTCCTGCATGGCCGGATGCCGGTTGAACAGGTGATCGAAACTGCCGTCGGCCAGCGCCGCTTCCAGACCCTGCTGTAATCGCGCTGCCAGTTGCGTCGCTTGCGGGTTGACAAAGAAATACATCGCGCTCGGGTAATACAACAGCAGGCGCTGCTCCAATGCCAGCGACAAATCGCGGTGCTGCTGCAACTCCGGCCCTATCTCCGACACGCCGCGCGGAAAATAGTCAAAGCGGCCACGCGCCAGCATCTCAAATGAACTGATATAGCGGGAATTGGTTTCGACCCGCAGTCCGTTCGCGCGCAGGATCTTGGTATCCGGCCAGTCATGGCCCTGACCGGCGACCAGTGGCGCCAAATCCTTGAACTGGCGGACCGCATCAAAGCGGGGCTGGTCACCGGCGCGGATCAGCAATACCCGGTAGCCGTACAGGCCTTTGTCGAGCGGGATCCGGATCGGCAGCAGCTGTTGCTCGCGTTCCCGCGACGTGATGGTCCAGACCACGTCCACGTGGCGTTTTGACAACAGTGATTCGAGCGCTCGTGCCTGCTGCATGCTGAGATCGGCCGGCATCAGCCGGTAATCGCCGAAGGTCGCCCGGGTTTTGCTCAGCGCCAGTTCCAGCACCGCCAGAAAATAATCGCTGCGGCTGTCGGGGCTGGCTTCCTGGCGGGGATAGTGAATCCGCTCCGGCGCCGGTGCGCCCGTGCCGGTTGCACAAGTACTGATAAGCAGACCGAGCAGCCAGAACCAAGCCAACCATCCGCTGTTTCGCTGCGTTGCCCGCATGCCTCTGCTGCCCTCAGCGCCGTCGTTGCCGCATCCGTATGACAGCATAGTGCCGAATCGCCGGCTATTTCCTGTAAATACGTTCTGGTGTCGCCGGCTTTTGCTTGCCGGGCCGGTCGCCTGCGCCTAGAATTGCGCACTTTTTCGCCAGCCCGGCCTCGCCGGCGCGGCCACACTTCCCGAATCACCGCAGGATCCGCGCATGTCTTCACCCGTCAAATCCAGCCCGACCAGCAGCCAAACCAAGCCCGGCAAAGTCGGCTTCGTCAGCCTGGGTTGTCCAAAGGCACTGGTCGATTCCGAGCGCATCCTGACCCAGCTGAAAACGGAAGGCTACGAGATTGTCCCAACTTACAACGACGCCGATGTCGTGGTGGTCAACACCTGCGGTTTCATCGATGCCGCCGAGCAGGAGTCGCTCGATGCCATCGGCGAAGCGCTGAAAGAAAATGGCAAGGTGATTGTCACCGGCTGCCTCGGTGCCAAAGCTGACAAGATTCTCGACGTGCACCCAAAGGTGCTGTCGGTGTCCGGCCCGCAAGCCTACGAAGCGGTGATGGGCGCGGTGCATGAAGTGGTGCCGCCGAAACACGATCCATTTATCGATCTGGTGCCGCCGCAAGGCATCAAGCTGACGCCGAAGCATTACGCCTATCTGAAAATTTCCGAAGGCTGCAACCACCGCTGCAGCTTCTGCATCATTCCGTCGATGCGCGGCGATCTGGTCTCGCGTCCGATCGGCGATGTGATGACCGAAGCCGAGAACCTCGCCAAAGCGGGCGTCAAAGAGCTGTTGGTGATCTCGCAGGACACCAGCGCCTACGGTGTCGATGTCAAATACCGCACCGGTTTCTGGAACGGCCGCCCGCTCAAAACCAAAATGAAAGACATGTGCGAAGCGCTCGCCGAACTCGGCGTCTGGGTGCGTCTGCACTATGTCTATCCGTATCCGCATGTTGACGAGATCATTCCGTTGATGGCGGCCGGCAAAATCCTGCCTTACCTCGACATTCCGTTCCAACACGGCAGCCCGCGCGTGCTGAAATTGATGAAGCGGCCGGCGCACGCGGAAAACACGCTGGAGCGGATCAAGGCCTGGCGCGCGATTTGCCCTGAGCTCGTCATCCGCTCGACGTTCATCGTCGGCTTCCCCGGCGAAACCGAAGAAGATTTCCAAATCCTGCTCGACTGGCTCAAAGAGGCCCAACTCGACCGCGTTGGTTGTTTCAAGTATTCGCCGGTCGAAGGCGCCAGCGCCAACGAGCTGCCGGATCCGGTACCGGAAGAGGTAAAAGAAGAACGCTGGCAGCGCTTCATGGAAGTGGCGGCCGAGATTTCCCGGCAGAAACTCGAAGCCAAGATTGGCACCCGCATGACCGTGCTGGTCGATGAAGTCGACGACGAAGGCGCCATCGCCCGTTCCAAAGCCGACGCACCGGAAATCGACGGCAAGGTCTATATCGACAGCACCGATCTGAAACCGGGTCAGCTCGTCGACGTCATCATCGACGACGCCGACGATTACGATCTGTATGCCTCGGTCAGCACCTGATCCACGTTCGCCAGACCGGGTTTGCCCACCAACGCCGCGCCAGACGCGGCGTTGTTAATTGCAACGACAATTTCGAGAGCGCTCAGCATCCGCTGGGCGTAATGAAATGTCGACTTCCGTGGCAATTTTGCAAATCGGCTGCCGGTAATACTGCACTTGTTGCAGTTGGCTGATTTGCCGCAAGTTTGTAGGCAAACCCTATCTACGAAAGCCATGATATGCCCGGCCGCCTCGTTCTATTTCTGCTGACCGCCCTGTTGTTGGAGGGCTGTGCAGCCATCAAATGGGATATTTCCCAGGTTCCCAAGAGTCGGCCAGACGGCCTTGTGACTGCAGCGCCCAATGTTGGGCCTGAGCAGGCTGCCAAGCTCAGAGCTTTGGTCGCGGACGCGGGCGCTGGCAAGTGGGGCCGTGTTGACAGCTTGCTAATCATGAAGGACGGCAAGCTGGTTCTAGAGACCTATTTTCGAGGCAACCAGTGGGATCATCTGCACGATTTGCGTTCCGTGACGAAGAGCTTGCTTTCTGCAGCCTATGGCGCCGGTATTGCTCACAAATTGATTTCCAGCGAAGACCAGCCCGTTTACGAGCTGTTTGAGCAAACCAGTCGGTTCTCGAATCCACATCCCGAGAAAGCGCTCATTACCGCTGCCCATGTGATGTCAATGACGGCGGGTTTGCGATGTGGTGACATGGGTTCCGCAACCAATCCATGCGGTGCCAGATTACATGCCTCGGCAACACCGTGGCGGAGCAAACTACAGGTTCCGCCGTGGCAACGGGCATTGAATCTGCCTCTAGAGCATCGACCTGGAACCGTCTTTACTTACAATGATGCGGCGCCGGTCATTATGGATGCGATGATATCCGGCATCGTCGGCATGGAAACCAACGAGTTCTTGAAGCTCACGTTGTTCCGGCCGATGACTTTCAATCCACGAAGTAATCTGCATCGGTTGACCGCACGCGATATGGCGAAGTTTGGTCAGCTGTATCTGAATGGCGGTATCTGGAATGGAAAACGCCTGCTTCTAAAAAGGTGGATTGAAACGTCAACCTCGATGCAGTGGACGTTTCCGGATACGGACAATAAGAAGGGCTATGGCTTTTTTTGGTGGATTTCAGAAGTTGATGTCAACGGTGCCGGCCATAGGATGTTTTGTGCTTTAGGAAATGGTGGACAGGCAATTTTCGTCGTGCCGTCACAACAGCTGGTATTTGTTACGACTGCAGCCAACTATGATGACACCACGAGGCAAAATGCCCCGCTCCAGATGCTCAAGCAATATGTGGTGCCGGCTTTTGCTATGTCACCAGTTCCGGAAACGACGTCTGCGCCCGCGCCGAATTAGGTTCTGGGCAGTTTCGGTCCTGTTCGTGGCTCATAGGAGTTCATTAGCCACGAAGACTCGGTAAAGGTCACGTCTTCAGGACAATTCGCTCCAGCCAATGCGCCGGCCCTCCGCCGATTCGGCAAAATCGGTGCCCAGACACCATACTTCACACATCTGGTAACAAATCCAAGGGTCATTTGCGGCGGTATGAGCCCCGAGCCAAGACGAACGGTCAGCTCCCCTTCGTATAATCCGACAGTTTCATTTCCCGAGCACGAGTCTTTCCGATGAACAAGCAAACCCCCTTGTATGTTGTCCTCGCTGGCCTGGCGGTGTACGCCGGCTCGCTGTGGTGGCAAGGCGGTGATGGCGATGGTGCAGGCCGCGAGCGGCCGGCTGTGCCGGTGACGCTGGAGCGCGTCGCGCCAAGGCCGATGGGCGATGTCGTGACCGCATTGGGTACCGCCGAGGCCCGCGAGGGCGTGGTGATCACGGCCGAGCAGAGTGGCCTGGTCGAGCAGATCCATTTCCGCGATGGCGACAATGTCCGCAAGGGTGATCTGCTGATCACCCTGCACGATGACGAGCAGCAGGCCAAGCTGCGGGAAGCTGAGGCCCGCCTCGCCGATCAGCGCAGCCAGTTCGAGCGCTTGCGCAATCTGGCGACCAGCCAGGCGGTGTCACAGTCGACCCTGGATGAGCGCGAAGCGGCGCTGAAAGTCGCCGAAGCGCAGTTGGCTGTCGCGCGGGCCGAACTCGACAAGCGCTACATCCGGGCGCCGTTTACAGGCGTGCTGGGGGCGCGCCAGCTGTCGCCGGGCGCGCTGGTGACTCCGGGCACCCAGATCACCACACTCGACGACATCAGCGCCATGAAAGTGGAATTCACTGTACCGGAAACGCTGGCCGGCTTTGTCCGTCGTGGCATGACGCTGAACGCCAGCAGCGCCGCGCTCGGCAACAAGTTGTTTGTCGGCAAACTCAGCCATGTCGACACCCGGGTCAACCCGTCCACCCGGACTTTGTCGCTGCGCGCCGAGATCGACAATCCGCAGCGCGATCTGAAGCCGGGCATGCTGATGAACCTGCAAATCAGCCGTGATGCCGGTGAGGCGCTCGCGGTGCCGGAAGGCGCACTGATCAGCGTCGCCAACCAGCAGTTTGTTTACCGTGTCGGTGCCGACAACATCGCCAAGCAAGTACCGGTGAAAACCGGTCGCCGCCGGGTCGGTCACGTCGAGGTGCTGGAGGGCGTCCAGGCCGGTGATCAGGTGATCGTCGAAGGCATTCACAAGGTGCGCGACGGTCAGAAAGTGGCGCCGGTGGCGGCCACCGCCAACGCCAGCTGACGGAGATCACCGCCATGTGGTTATCCGATACCGCCGTTCGTCGCCCGGTGCTCGCCATTGTGATCAATCTGCTGTTGATCACGTTCGGCATGATGGCGTTCAAGTTCCTGAGCCTGCGCGAGTACCCGGACGTCAATCCGCCGATTGTCTCGATCGGTACCAACTACCCGGGCGCTTCGGCGGCGATTGTCGAAACCCGCATCACGCAAATCATCGAGGACCGCATCAGTGGTATCAGCGGCATCCGCTCGATCAGTTCGTCGAGCAGTAACGGCCGCTCCAATATCACCATCGAATTCGACAGCAATCGCGACATCGATGCCGCGGCCAATGATGTTCGTGACCGGGTGTCGCGGGCGCTGAACAACCTACCGGAAGAAGTGGACCCGCCGGAAGTTTCGAAAGCCGATTCCGATGAAGACGTCATCATCTGGTTCAATCTGGCTTCCGACAACATGAGTTCGCTGGAACTCAGTGACTACGCCCGTCGCTACCTGGAAGACCGGTTTTCATCGCTCGATGGTGTCGCCCGCGTTCGCCTCGGTGGCGGCAGCGAATACGCGATGCGCATCAACCTGAATCAGGATGCGATGGCGGCCCGTCGGGTCACCATCACCGACATCGAGCAGGCGCTGCGTCGCGAGAACATTGAACTGCCGGCCGGCGAGTTGCGTTCGACGGAGCGCCAGCTTACTGCCCGCGTGCTGCGCGGCTATACCAGTGAGCAGCAGTTCCGCGAGCTGGTGATCCGCAAGGATGAAGCCGGTCACCTGATCCGCCTTGGCGAGCTTGCCGAAATTTTCCTCGGGCCCTATGACGAGAAAATCTATTTCCGTGGCGACGGCAAGGATGTGATCGGCATCGGCATCATCAAGCAGTCGACGGCAAACACGCTGGAGGTCGCGCGCGCTGCCAAGGCCGAATATGAGCGTATCAAGGCGTCCTTGCCGGCCAATATCCAGATCTTGCCGTCGTATGACAGTTCGGTATTCATCGAGCAGGCGATCTTCGAGGTCTATCTGACCCTGGCGATCGCGATGATCCTGGTCGTCGCCATCATCTACCTGTTCCTCGGTAGCTTCAGCGCCACGCTGATCCCGGCCGTCACGGTGCCAATCTCGTTGATCGGTGCGTTCGCGATCCTGTGGGCACTGGGTTTCTCCATCAACCTGCTGACCTTGCTGGCGCTGGTGCTGGCCATCGGTCTGGTGGTGGACGATGCCATCGTGGTGCTGGAAAACGTCCATCGCCGAATCGAACACGGCGAGCCGCCACTGTTGGCGGCATTCAATGGCACCCGCGAAGTCGGCTTCGCGGTCATTGCCACCACGGCGGTGCTCATCTCCGTGTTTGTGCCGATCGTGTTCCTGGAAGGCGATCTCGGCCGGCTTTTCAGTGAGTTTGCGCTGACCATTGCCGGTGCCGTGCTGCTGTCGTCGATCACGGCACTGACGTTGACGCCGGTCATGGCTGCCTATTTGCTCAAGCCGGCGAGTCAGAGCGGCGGCTTCCAGCAGAAAGTCGAGCAGCTGATGGCGCGGGTCGAGGCGGCTTATGGCCGCATGCTCGACGAGTTGTTGCATCATCGGGTGATGTTCGTGTTGATGCTGCTGTTGGTCAGCATCTGTATTGCTGGCTTGTTCAGACAGCTGCCGTCTGAGCTCGCACCACGGGAAGATCGCGGTGGCATTTTTGTCAATGTGCTCGGGCCGGAAGGTGCGACCTATGAGCACACGGTCAGCAACGTCAAGGCGGTGGAAAAAATCCTGCGTCCCTATGTCGAGAGCGGCGAGTTCACCCGCTTGCTGGCGCGGGCGCCGGGCTTTGGTGGCAATGCCATGAACAGTGGCTTTGTGATCATCGGGCTGTCCGATTTTGGCACCCGTCGCTATGGTTTCGAGATTCTGGACGAGATCAACGGCAAGCTGACAGCGTTGCCAGGCGTGCGTGCGTTTGGTTCGATTCGCCAGGGCCTGGTCAGCAGTGGCGGTGGTTCACCGGTCGCGTTTGTGATCGGCGGGGATGATTACGATGAAATGGCGCGCTGGCGCGATGTCATCCTGGCACGTGCCGCCGAAAACCCGGGTCTTGCCAACGTGCAGGCCGATTACCGCGAAACGCTGCCGCAGTTCCTGATGACGATTGATCGCAATCGTGCGGCCGATCTTGGTGTCTCGGTGCAGGCCATCGGCACCACCTTGCAGACCCTGTTGTCCGGTCGCAACATGACCACGTTCAACCAGGGTGGCGAAGAGTACGAGGTACTGGTCAAAGGCAACGAAACCCAGTTCCGTACGCCGGATGATCTGCGCGGTATTTATCTGCGTTCGGAAAAAACCGGCGAACTGGTGTCGCTGGCCAACGTCCTGACCGGGGTTGAACAGGCCGGACCCAGCACACTGAACCGCTACAACCGGATTCGCGCCATCACGATTACCGCCAACCTGGTCGGCGATTACACGTTGTCGGAGGCGCTGAATTTTCTGAATCAGGTTGTCGCCGATGATCTCGATAATGTGCCGCGGGTTGACTACAAAGGTGAATCGAAGCGGTTCATGGAGTCGGCCGAAAGTTCGCTGTTCGTGTTCCTGCTGGCACTGCTCATCGTGTACTTTGTGCTGGCGGCGCAGTTCGAAAGCTTTGTCCACCCGTTCGTGATCATGCTGACGGTGCCGCTGGCCGTGCTCGGCGCGCTGGCCGGCTTGCAGGCGTTCGGCATGACGCTGAACATCTACTCGCAAATCGGCATTGTCATGCTGGTAGGTTTGGCGGCCAAGAACGGCATTCTGATCGTCGAATTCGCCAACCAGATGCGCGACCAGGGCATCGATTTCGACACGGCCTTGCTTGACGCGGCCAAGCGCCGTTTGCGCCCGATCGTCATGACCAGCATCACCGCCATCATGGGCGCCGTGCCGCTGATCATTGCCCAGGGTGCCGGCGCCGAAACCCGTCAGGTGCTGGGTGTGGTCATTTTCGGTGGCGTATTGGTCTCGACCATCTTGACGCTGTTCGTGGTGCCGATGGCCTACAGCCTGCTCGCCCGCCGCACCAATTCGCCGGAAGCGGTCGCGCGTGAACTGGCCGCACTGAGCCAAGCCGAATCGGGCGGTCAAACCCGCTGACATCAGCCAGGCCCGCGCGATTTGGCGCGGGCCTGGCAGTTCAATCACGGCCGGCAATACCCGTTTCCCACCACTGCTATTGATTCCCGGTACCAGTTACGGCAAGGTAGCCGCTCACAAAATTCCAACAAAAACAGGGATGTGTCGCGTGTCGTCTGCTGGTTCATTGGTCGTTGTCGGGACCGGAATAAACACTTTTGCTCAGTGCACACTGGAAGCGAGAGCCTATATCGAGCAGGCGGAACGGTTGATCGTTCACGTCCCGGATCCGTTGGGTTATTCCTGGCTCAAATCGCTACAGCCGGAGCTGATGGATCTGCAGGATTGCTACCATCAGACAAGCAATCGCGCCGACGCATACGAGCTGATGACACAGCGAATAGTGGATACCGTTCTGGCGGGTCATCAGACCGTGGCTGTGTTCTACGGCCACCCCGGAGTGTTTGTTCAACCCTCTCATGAAGCCATTCGTCGCCTCCAAGCACATGGTGTTCGTGCGGAAATGTTGCCCGGCATTTCCGCGGAAAGCTGTTTAGTTGCCGACTTGGGTTTCGATCCGGGCCGAAGTGGTTGCACTCAGCACGAGGCAAGCAGCTTTCTTTTTTACGACGTGCCCGTTGATGCCTCGACGCCACTGATTCTGTGGCAGATAGGGGTTTTGGGCGACCACACACTTTCCAAACTTTCCACGACAACCACGGCCTTGCTGGCACTTACTGAAAAGCTACAGCGTCAGTTTCCAGCCAGTCACTTGGTCGCCATTTATGAAGCTGCATCCTACGCCTTTGCCAAACCGCGGATTGAGTGGTGCCGAGTTGATTCATTGCCCAATCAGCACTATACGGCCGCCTCGACATTATTCGTTCCTGCATGCCGACGTGCGGCTCCAGACCATGTCAGTATCGAGAAGCTTGGCTTGAGTTCCGAACTGGTTTTTTCCCCCGCAACAACCATTACTAACAAGGAGCGCATATGACCAACGATAAGCTAAAGGATTTCCTCAAGCGGCTTGCACAGGACCCTTCGCTCAAGAAACGCTACCTGGCCGACCCGAAACAGGTGATGACGGAAAATGGCATTGATGCTGCGCATCAAGACATGATTCTGAACGGAGACTCAGCCGGCATTTCCAAAGCCCTCGGCTCGACCGATGCGATTTGCATTACGCACATCAATGGCTATAAGCAGTAACGTACCGCCATGAGACGCTTGCTCACTTCAATTTTCCTGTTGCTTGCTGCATCTATAGGCATAGCAAAAGGAGAAGAGAAGGCAACCAACGCTATCCTGATATCGGAAGGCAGACGTTGCCTTAACCATGACAGTGAGCAAGCGCCACGTTCAACGGAAGAGTATGTCCGGGATATCAATGCCTGTATTGCCGAAGGTAAGAACGAAATCGCGTTTGCACTGGCTGTTGCAGCAAAAGAGCGAGCCGCTGCCTCGCATAGCAAAGATGACTTCATCCGACTGATGGTGGTAGAGGCGTCTGTTCTCACCATCATGGAATTAATGGACGAGGCGCTGACTCGCTATAGACAGGCAATCGATACCTGGAGACCGGAAAATCGAATTGAGCACCTGATTACGGCCCTAAACAACGCCGCGGGTGTGCTGCTCGAACTGAATCAGGCGGAAGAAGCTCTGCAATGGGTAGAGCGAGCAAATAAGCTGATTAGCTCGACAAGCGATGAACTACTGATAGCCAGTACTCAATGTACCTTGGCTGACGTGCAGGTGAAGCTCCGAAACTTCCAGGCCGCCAGATCTTCATTTGAGTCATGCCATAACATCGCCAATAAACATGACTCCCGTTTCCACCTGATATATGTCCACAAAGGCCTCGCTGAACTGCGGATGGCGCAGAATGATCTTGATCAGGCGCTATTGGCAGTTGATGAAGCAATTGAGCTCTCGCTCTCTCGTCAGATGCGTGCAACGCTGCCGGCTTTATATCGAATAAAGGCTCAAGTCTTGCGGCAACAAGGAAGACGACAAGAGTCAACTGAAGCAGCAGGCTTGGGTTTGATAGAGGCAGAGGCCTCCGGCCAACTGAAATCAGAGCATGATCTCTGGGATTTCCTGCGCATAAGCCGTCTGGAGCGCGGGGAGTGGAGAGAGGCTGCAATTGCTTACGATAAACTACTCGGACTCAAGCAGCGAATCTACAGTATGCAGCTGGCAAACGCGCTCGCCTTCGAGCGAGCTAAACATCAGTTGACGGAGAAGGAGTCGGAGATACAGACGCTGCGTCAGCAAAGCTCAATGCAGCAAGCGGACGCAGAGCGTGCACGCGCGGAGCGCACGGCGGTCATCGCTGTCAGTTTGCTTGTACTGGCCGTGTTTGCGGTTGGGTACAGTCGCTGGATGCACAAACGCGATCTGGCCAGGGCGGAAGCTGCCAATCAGGAATTGAAGCGACTCAACGAACTGAAAGACCAGTTTCTGGCAAACACCTCGCATGAGTTACGGACGCCGTTGAACGGCATTATTGGCCTGTCCGATATTATTCTGGTGGAAGAGCAGGAGCGGTTGTCATCAGAAGCGCAGGCCAATCTGCGGATGATCCGGGACTGCGGCAACCGGCTTTCGCAGCTGGTCGACGATATTCTCGATTTTTCCCGGCTGCGTGCCGAGAAGCTGACGCTGAACAAGCAGCCATTGCAGCTGGTTGACGCGGTCGATGATGTGATCAAGTTGTTGCGGCCGCTGGCGACGGCGAAAGGGTTGAACCTGTCGAGTCAGATCGTGGCGGATCTGCCCAGCATCAGTGCCGATGGTGATCGTATCCGGCAGGTGCTGCATAACCTGATCGGGAATGCGATCAAGTTTACCGAACAGGGCTCGGTCACGGTGGGCGCCGATCGCCATGGTGATCAGTTGCGGGTGCAGATCCGCGATACCGGTGTCGGCATTCCGGCGGATCGGCTGGAGCGGATTTTTGAACCGTTTGAGCAGGCCGATGGCAGCAGTGGTCGCCGTTATGGCGGTGCCGGGTTGGGCCTTTCGATTGCCCGGCAGCTGGTGGTTGCACACGGCGGCAGTTTGACGGTGCTGTCGGAGCCGGGCCGTGGCTCGGTGTTCAGCTTCAGCTTGCCACTGGCCTGAGTGCGGCTCAAATGAGCAGGCCGGCAGCGCGATTGAGCTGATCTTCGAGCTGCAGCTTGTAGCGCACGAACAGCGCAGTCGATGCCGCCTCCGGTAGCGGTGTCAGCGTCAGATCGGTCACGTAAATGGGGTAGCGGCCCAGCGTCCGGCGTTGATGCAGGATGTCACGCGCGACGACCCGCAGAAAATCATCGCCCTGAATCAAGGCTGAGTACTCCTTGCCGGCACATTGCAGTTCCAGATCCTGCAGCTCCTGTTGCTCAATGCGGGCGCTGGCACTGATGGCAAAAAACGCTTGCTGATGCAGCGAATCCGGCAGCGCATGCCGGCGCAGCCAGGCCGGCTCGCCAGCGCGCGCCGGCATCATTTCAAACAGCTCCGGTTCCGGCAGCGGCGGCAGCCCTTTCAGGGTCTGTTGACGTTCGGCAACCGATGTCAGAAACAGATACCAAGGCTTCAGCAGCAACTCGACCGAGCTGAGCGGCTGTTGGGCGACTGCGAGCGCATCGGCCTCATCCAGCAGGTAAACGTCAATGCGATCGGTTTCGGTGCGGAAGAAGATCTGCACGGCGCCTTGTCGGCGTTGGCCATAAATCAGATGCAGGGGTACATCGCTGATGGCTTGTGCTTCAAAGCGCAATTCGCAGGCAGGCGGTAACGGCGTTGCCAGTTCCCGCAGCAGGTCGGAGAAATCGTCGCAGGCAATCACTTCCGCATGCTGCTCGTCGAGACGGAATTGCCGGAAGCCCTGACCGAGGCGCAGCACGTAGCGGACCGGGCTGCTCTGCGCGGCTCGCCGTATCGGGCCGCAGAATTCGTCGACCACGTCGGTGACGCGACGGCTGATCGACTCGGCCCGGTGCGGGCTGAAACAATGCACGTTCAGCAATGGCGTGAGCTGCTGGTTGCCGATGTGCTGATGCAAGGCAAGCAAGGCCTGCGGCAGCGCTTCGTTGTCATTGAACGAGGCAAACTGCACTTCGCCCCAGCTGTTCAGCCAGATCAGATCGATCTGCTGCACCAACTGCTCGCGCAGCGCGCCGTAGGCGAGCGCGTCGGTTTGGCTGCTGACCAGTTGCAATCCTTGCCGGGTGCGTTCCGCCATCGGGTCGATGCCAAGATTGATGATCAGCATGGCGCGCCGCAGTTCGACGTTCCGGCGCAAGTCGTCATCATCGGGGGGTGGCAACGGTTGCGGCAGCAGCTCAAGCAGGGCGCGCGCCACGGCTTCGATTTCGATCAGGCGCAAACCGGTATCGCCCGGCAGCAAGGCCAACCGGGTGCGCCGGGTCAGCAGGCCATTGACTTCCGCCCAGGCCAGCAACTCAAGCGGTTGATGGCTGCGTTTCAGCACCGTCGCGCTGTCGGCGCTGCTGCTGTCGTGACGGCCGCGCAACAGGGCAAATTGATACGGACTTTCGGCGCGCAGCGTCAGCGCGGCTTCCTGCAGATCCGGCGCGATGCCGATATCCAGTCGTTCGATCTTGCCGGAGCGTTTTTCCAGCATCGCGAACAGTTTCCGGCCGAGCATGGTGAGCTCGTCCTGACGGCTGCGCGCGAGATCACTCTCCTGCCGGGCGAATGCTGACAACGCCCGAAAACTGGCGACCAGCTCTTGCACCAACTGCTTGCGTTCGGTCTGGACCCGTTCCAGTTTCCACTGCCGGCGCTGATCGAGCTCCTGCAGTTTCTGTCGGGGCCAGCCCCAGCTTTGTACGCGCTGCTGCAGCAACGGCCGACGCCAGTCCGGATGCGTTACCGGTTGTGACAGACGCTCGCCGGTTTTCAGGTAAAAGCTGCGCCGGATCAGATCGAGCCGATCCAGCCGGCCCTGGCGCAGCAAATGGTCTTCGACTGCCTGATACACCAGCAGATAGGGATCAATATCGTCGTGACTCAGCCGGTTCTGATATACCCGTTGCTTGAATTGCAAGGACAGCGGCGGCGGTGCCGGTTGCTGGGCATAGCTTTCCATCAGCGCCAGTTTCAACACCGACTTGTACGGCGAGTCGATCGCCTTGTTCAGCTGCCACAGCGCGGCGGAAAAAAATTCCGCCGGCGGGATCTGGGCCACGTTGCCGAAATCGACGACATCGCTGGCCTTGATGAAACGCTGGGTCAACAGCCGCTCGGCATGCTCCTGATAGCGTTCGTGCTGCTCCGGCGGCACCAGCCACCACAGCGGCAGGCGGCCGCCGAGCAGCAGCGCACTGCGGTAGAACTCGTCCAGCAGCAAGGCATGCTGGGTGCTGCCGCTGTGTTCGGATGACAGCGGCCCGAATTCGCCCGCGCGCACTGCGGCCGCGGTCATCGGGTAGACATGCAGCGATACCCCTTCGCGCGCAGCATGGGCGGTGATGCGGGCCGCCTTGTCCTGCAGCCGGCTGACGCCATCGGCTGGCAAATCATCGCGGTAGATCAGCCAGACATCGAGATCGCTTTCACCGCTGTGGCCGATGGTGCCGGTCGAGCCCATCAGATACAGCGCTTGCAGATCGCGCTTCAGGCTGGCGCGTTTCTCGTAGTGAAAGCCGCGCGCCAACCGTCGCGCGGCCAGCAGCGCGGTTTGGCTTGGCGTGTAGTCAGACAGGCTGCATGGCACGTCGGTATCCACCCAGCCCGGCAGCAGCGGGTGATTGACGTGAAACAGCAATGGCAGCAGATCGATCAACTCACGCTCGCGTTCGCGCGCCGAGCTGCGCAACCGGTCGAGCCGGTCGCGGTTCAGTTGCAGAAAGCGCTTGCGGATCAGCAACAGCTGTTTGCGGTCCAGCTCGGCGTCGGCGCCGGTCGCGAGCGGTGTGGTCGGTGGCGATGTGCGATTCATGTCGACCAGTGTAGCAGTGCCCATACATCCGGCCGACCGTGCCGCAGGGCTGCCGGAGACTTGCCAAGCCGGTGGACATTCCGGACACTGGCACGCACCCGTGCTTCCGGCCGCCGTGATCGCATGCCCCGCCGCTCTCCCAACCTTCCTGCATCGATGCCGCCCGGGCAACGCCTGCGCCGCTGGTGGCGAGAGCAAGCGCTGGCACCGAGTGCGGATTTCCTGCCCGATTTCTGCAACGTGCAGCTGGTGTTCCTGGTGGTGCTGGTGGTCGAGCTGATGGCGCTGGTACTGGCCCTGGCGCAGGCACCGCGCGGCGATCTGTGGCAGGCGCTCGGTTTGATCAGTTTGTTCATGCAGTGGGTCGCCCTCACCTGCACCGCGCTGCTCTGCGCGCTGCGCCGGTTTCTTGCCAAGCGGCCGCTGGTGTTGGCAGCACTGTTCAGTTACGGCCTGATCCTGGCGATGACGACACTGTTCTCATTGCTGGCGCTGCGCGCCGGGCTCGGCATGGACCTCCAGACCTTGCGTCAGCCCGACGCGGTGCTGGCGCGCAATCTCGGCATGGCCGGCATCATCGGCGCCGTCGCGCTGCGCTATTTCTACCTGCAGCAACAATACCGCCGCCGGCTGCGGCTCGAAGCCGAAGCGCGGGTGCAGGCGCTGCAAGCGCGGATTCATCCGCATTTTCTGTTCAACAGCATGAATACCATCGCCAGCCTGACCCGCAGCAATCCGCGTCTGGCCGAGACCATGGTCGAGAACCTGTCGGAGCTGTTCCGGGCCTCACTGGCACTGGCTGGCAGCAAAACCACGCTGGCAGAAGAATTCGAGCTCTGCCAGCGCTACCTCGACATTGAGCAGTTGCGGCTCGGTGCCCGGCTCAAGGTCAGCGTCGAATTGGAACCGCTGCTGAAAACCTTACCGGTGCCATTGCTGCTGATTCAGCCCTTGGTGGAGAATGCGGTCTACCATGGCGTGCAGCCCTTGCCGGATGGCGGCTGGGTGCGGCTGCGTGCGCAGCTGATCGACGGTGTTGCGGAGATCGTGGTCAGCAATCCGCTGCCACAACAACCGAGCCGGGCCGGGCATGGTGTGGCGCTCGACAACATTCGCGAGCGCCTCGCCGTGCTTTACCCGGACGGCGCGTCGCTGCAAACCGAAATACAGACCGGCACCGAGGCCGGCAGCACTACGGATCAGACGTTTATTGCCCGCCTGCGCATTCCTTGTCGCGGCGGGTCGGCAACGGAGAGGCCATTGTGAAAGTACTGATCGTGGATGACGAGCCGTTGGCGCGCGAGCGGCTGCGTCGGTTCTGCGAAGAAGATCTGTCCGGCTATCACGTGACCGCCGAAGCCAGCGACGGTGCGGCCGCAATACGCGAAGCCCAGCAACATCACCCCGATGTGGTGCTGCTTGATGTCCGGATGCCCGGCATGGACGGGATTGAAGCGGCGCGCCATCTGGCTGAGCTCGAGCCGGCGCCCGCCATCATTTTCACCACCGCCTACGACGACTACGCGCTGGATGCTTTTGCCGTGCATGCAGTCGGCTATCTGCTCAAGCCGGTGCGCTGCGACAAGCTGGAAGAAGCGCTCAAGGCCGCGGCCAAACCCAACGCGGTACAACTGGCCGCGCTGCGCGGCGACGACAGCAACAAACCGCGTGCGCGCAGCCATATCAGCGCACGGGTGCGCGGCAACCTGGTCCTGGTCAAGGTTGACGACATTCTCTATTTCCAGGCGGATCAAAAGTACATCACCGTCCGCCATGCCGGCGGCGAAGTGCTGATCGAAGAAGCCCTGAAAGATCTGGAAGAAGAATTCGGCGATCGCTTTGTCCGCATCCACCGCAATGCGTTGGTCGCGCTCGATGGCATCGTCGCGCTGGAGCGCGACGCCCTCGGCCGCACCGTGGTCAAACTGAAAGGGCTCAGTGAAACGCTGGAAGTGTCGCGGCGGCATTTGCCGGGCTTGCGAGCGACGTTGAAGCAGCTCTGATCGCCAGCCAAGATCTGCCTTATTCCCGAGGCTGCCCGGATGACACGAACCTTTTTTTCGGCCCTGCTGGCGATGCTTGCCATGCTGTGCACCGCCTGCTCGCCCGACACGCTCATGCAACAGATTGTTGATCAGAGCAAAGTCGACAGCGCACGCGCAATCCTCGACCGGTTGAACAGCTCCGAGCGGACAACCCTATTGGCTGAACTTGATCCGTCGATTCAGGCCGAAGACCCCGCCGCCGTGCTGCTGGCGCTGGCCGCAATCCTGCCTGATCAAGCCCCGCTGTCAGAGACGGTGGTTGGCTATCATGCGCTCAGTCAGGATGGCGTCGAGTTCGTCAACGTCACCTTCGAACGGGAATATCCCGGGCAATGGTTGTTGGCCAATGTCGCGGTAAAAACCGAGGCGGGCCGGCGCACGATTGTCGGTCTCAACGTGCAGCCGAGCGCACAGTCGTTGCGCGAGCTGAACCGTTTCACGCTGACCGACAAAGCGCTGAGCCACTACCTGATTCTGCTGGCGGCGATTGTGGCGTTCCTGTTCACGGCCTATACGCTGTACCGCGCGGCACGCACGCCCATTCCGAAGCGCAAGTGGCTCTGGCTGCTGTTCGTTGCCTGCGGTTTCGGTCAGGTAGCGATTCAATGGACCAGTGGTGCCGTCGCGGTATCGCTGCTGTCGGTGCAACTGTTCAGTGCCGGCGCGACCGCGCCGCTGTATGGCCCGTGGCTGATCTCCTGTTCGCTGCCGCTTGGTGCCATCGTGTTCTGGTGGCGGCGCAAGCGCTGGCTGTCCTCTGCCATCACGCTGCAATGACCAGGCGGGATTGCGTCGCCGGTTGATCTTCCGGCTTGCTGCCCGGTCCTGCCCGGCCCTACGATCCGGGAGCACACCACCGCGCCTCCCTGGAACCCCGGCATGAGCCTCCCGATCGTCCGTATTGCCACCCGTCAGTCACCGCTTGCGCTGTGGCAGGCCGAGTTCGTCAAAGCCGAGTTGGAGCGCTTTCATGCCGGCATCGTCGTCGAACTGGTCAAGTTCACGACGCAGGGCGACAAGATCCTGGATGCCCCGCTGGCCAAGATTGGTGGCAAGGGCCTGTTCGTCAAGGAGCTGGAGCAGGCCTTGCTCGATGGCCGGGCCGACATCGCCGTGCACTCGATGAAGGACGTGCCGGTCGAGTTTCCGGAGGGTCTGGGCCTCGTCACCATCTGCGAGCGGGAGGATCCGGCCGATGCCTTCGTGTCCAATACCTATGCCAGCCTGGACGCCTTGCCGAAGGGCGCCATCGTCGGCACGTCTTCGCTGCGTCGGCGCTGCCAGCTGCTGCAGGTAAGGCCGGATCTGGACATTCGCGATCTGCGTGGCAACGTCGGCACCCGTCTGGCCAAGCTCGATGCCGGCCAGTACGACGCCGTGGTGTTGGCGGCGGCCGGCCTCATCCGGCTCGGCCTTGCCGACCGCATCCGGCACAAACTGGATCACGCCTTGTCGCTGCCGGCGGCCGGGCAAGGTGCGGTCGGGATCGAATGCCGGCTCGCCGATGATCGCATCCGCGCGCTGCTGGCGCCGCTGCATCACGAACCAACCGCATTGTGCGTGCGCGCCGAGCGGGCGATGAACGCGGCGCTGCAAGGTGGCTGTCAGGTGCCGATCGCGGCATTTGCGGTGCTCGCCGGCGAGCAACTGCAGTTGCGCGGCCGGGTCGGCGATGTCGATGGCAGCCAGCTGCTGCGCGCCGAAGCCAGCGCCACCGCCGCTGCACCGGAGGCACTCGGCCAGCAGGTCGCGGCGCAATTGCTGGCGCAGGGCGCTGGCGAGATCCTGCGTCGCGTTTACGGCAACTGATGCGCCCGCGTGCCGCCATGCCGACCGTGCTGCTGACCCGCAGCAGCGGCCGTGCCGACGAACTTGGCCAGCGCTTGCGTGCGCTCGGCATGACGGTCAAGCAGTTGGCGCTGATCGAACTGGAAGCGCAATTGCTGCCGGCCGATGCGCTGGCCCACGTGCCCGATCGACTGATTTTTGTTTCACCGGCCGCCGCCGAGTTCGGCATACCGCAACTGCCGCGTGCCTGGCGTGAGCGGCCGCGCTACGCGGTGGGCCGAGCGACGGCGCTGGCGCTTGCCGAGCACGGCTGGCCGAACACGCCGGCACCGGTGCAGGAAAACAGCGAAGGTTTGCTGGCACTGACGGGCTTGCAACAGATCGCCAACGAGCGCATCGGCATTGTCCGTGGCGACAGTGGCCGCGATCTGCTGCGTGAGGCACTGACGCAGCGTGGCGCCGAGGTCAAATACCTCGAGGTGTATCGCAAGCGTCCGGTCGATGCCGATCTGATCCGACAACTGCGGCAACTGGCGACACAACCGCTGCTGGTTGTGCTCACCAGTGGCGAAGCGCTCGCTCGCCTTTGTGCCATAATCCCCGCCGACCAAGTGCAACGGCTGACGCTGGTTGCCGCCAGTGCCCGCATCGCCGAAATGGCGGCGCCGCGTTGCCAGCATGTCGTGACCGCCAGCGGCACCGACAGCGATGCCTTGTTCGCAGCCATTCAACGAGCCATACGCCAAGCCCAAGGACGACTATGACCGAGCTGACGCCGCCCGACCGCACCGACGCCGTTGCGCCTGCCGCGGTTCCGGCCATGACCGCGCCGTTACCGACGGTCACTGCTGCTGTTGCGCCTGCATCGCGGGCACCATTGTTCTGGTTGCTCGGTTTGATTCTGCTTTCGGTGCTGCTGCTGTTGTCCGTGGCGATCTGGCGTCTGCATGATCAGGCCCGGATCAGCGAGCGCAACGAAGCCGTGTTGCAGGAAACCGTTGCCGAACTGCGCCGCGATCTCAGCGAGAGCATGCGCAATCAAACGCTCGCACTGAGCACCATGCAGGAAAAAATCGCGCTGCTGCAAGGCAGCCACGAGGATTTGCGCGCACTGGTTGCCGGCGGCGCCGATTCCTTTGCCGATGCCCAGCGTCGGCATGCAGCGGAGTACTACATCCATCAAGCGGCGCAACGGCTGAGCCTGCAGCAGGATCTGCGTGGCGCCATCGCCGCGCTCGACGGCGCGGCCCAGGAATTGTTGAGCAGCAAACTGCCAGCCAATCAGGCGCTGCGTCAGCGCGTGATGGCGGACCGCGCCAAACTGGCGGCGTTGCCGCCCATCGATGTGCTGGCCACGGCGCGCGAACTCGCCACCATGCAGCAGCAGGTCAATGCGCTGCTGCCGCTCGGACCGGTGCTGGAAAACGGCCGTTACCTGATCCAGAGCGAAGCACAGGAAACCGGCTGGCTTGGCGAGCTGAAATCCACCTGGCAACAATTCAGTGGCGACTGGTTCCTGGTGCGCAAACACGATGCCGACGTCGTGGCGCCGCCCGATGCCGCCGAAGGTCGTCGCATCAAGCTGGCGCTCAGCCTCGCGCTGTCGGAAGCGCGGCTGGCGGCGTTCCAGCACGAAAGCAGCAGCTACCAGGAAGCACTGACCCGTGCGCTGCGGTTGCTGGATCAGTACTACAGCAACGCCGAAGGCAGTGACGCACTGCGTGCCGGCTTGCAGAAACTGCAGCAGCAAAGCGTGGCCATCACCACCGATCTGAAACTGTCGGCCCTGACCGAAGGAACGCAGCCATGAACCGGTGCAATCGGCGACAGCCAGCACGCCACGGTCGGGCAATGCCGTCGGCAAAAGGAGTGCAACCGTGAAGCTGCGTTGGTGGGCATTGGCGGCAGTGGTCATCGGCATGCTGATGGGGCCGCATCTGGCGCTGATCCCCGGTTTCGTCATGGTCGGTACCAGCCAGTACACCGTTGAGGCGCGGCTGTCGCTGAGCGTGGCGCTGTTGATTGTCGTGCTGCTCGGTACGGTGTTGTTTGGTGCCGCGCTCGGCACGGCGGGTTCGCTCAAAGGCCACGTTCGCAATCTGGTGCGCAGCCGGCGCATTCGCCGCGCCCGCTTGCGCACGCAAGATGGCATTCGCGCCCTCACCGAAGGCCGCTGGGCTGAAGCCGAAGCCATGATGCTGGAAGCCGCGCGTGCTTCCGAATCCAAACTGATCAACTACCTTGGCGCCGCGATGGCGGCGCAGGAACTCGGCGCGCTGGACCGGCGCGACAAACACCTGCGCATGGCGCACGTGGTCGATCCGGAAGCCGATCTGGCAGTCGGCTTGACCGAGGCCCGGTTGCATCTGCGCAGCGGTCATTACGACCACGCCTTGGTGGTATTGCAACAGCTGGACCGCATCGAGCCGCGCAATGCCGCAATGCTGAAACTGCTGCAACACGTACTGCGCCGGGTTGGTGATTACAACGCGCTGGAAAAAATGCTGCCGCGCTTGCGCAAATACGACGTGCTGCCAACCGAGCGGCTCGACAAACTGGAAATGGAGATTCTGCGCCACCGGCTCGGCAAATCGCGCGACGTCGAGCTGCTGCGCACGCTCTGGCGCAGCGCCAGCAAAGCCGCCCGCCGTGATGTCGCCACTTTCACCGCCTACATCGAAGCGCTGATCGCCGCCGACGCCATTCACGAAGCCGAACGGATGACCCGCAAATTCATCGAAACGGCCTGGAACAAAGACTTGATCGCGCTGTACGGCACCATCCCCGGCCGCGATGCCGCGCTGCAGCTGACCACGGCCGAACAATGGGCACTCAAACGCGAACCCGATGCCGTCATGCTGTTGACCTTCAGCAAACTCGCCGTCCGCGCCCAGAACTGGATCAAGGCCCAGCGCTACCTGAACCAATTGGTGCGCCTGTCACCCAGCGCCGAAGCCTGGCTGATGCTGGCCGATGTCTATGAACGGTTGCAGGAACCGGATCAGGTCAAGGCCTGTATCAGTGCGGCGTTGAAGCAGGCGAAGCGATAGTTGATATGACTCCCGGGAACACGGAAATAGCTCCTTTTCACCTTAAAGACGGCCTTTTAATTAGCCCACCAGATGTCTGTCTGCGATGGGACTCATCGATTGAGCTTCTTAGGTCAATTGCTAGTCCCAAAGAAAAAGTATCCTCCGGAGTTTCTTTTTTAAACTGGGGTGAGCGAACTATTTTTGGAACAGTATGTGCCGCTGTCTCGTATCGAAGCGACTTGAAGAATATCTTCTGGCTAGACGTTCTTCATAAAGAGCGATTTGACTCTGCAACGGCTGCGTTCGAGAGCTTACTAACAGAAGTTGAGCATGCGCTTGGACCTCCGCATGTAAATGTACTAGATGACGGTTACCCATGGAAACGTTGGGAGTACGGTTCCATACGCGTCAGCTTAAGGATTGCTGAGCGGTTTACCGAATACGTTTCATTTATGGTTTCCAAGGGACTGTAATCGGCTTTTGATTCATCTTTGAACGGCTTGTTTGAGCTTGTCGGTCGCCCGTTCGACGAGCCGAGCAGCGCAATGGAGTCTGGGTTAAAAGCCCGTAGTGAAACGAAGGGGCGAGGCAGGATGCCGAAGCCTTTTCAGACTGTACAGGGATGTACTGTCTGAAAAGCCCCAGACGGAATGAGCAGCACAGGGAACCGCTAAAACAGTTCTACCGTTTTAGCGGCGAGGAGCCGGGCAATGTTCTTTGCCCACTTTCTTGCGTCAAGAAAGTGGGTCGCCCGCCGGGGCGAGACCCGGCAAACCTTTCGGCTGCACCCAGTTTAAGTTAAAAACTAACGCCGAGCGACAACTACCCCACCCCAACCCTCCCCTTCACAGGGGAGGAAGCGAAAACATGTCTGCCACCGAACTCGTTCAACTCGTCGATGACTACAACCGCCCCACCGCGGCCGTGCCACGCGCGCTGATGCGCGCACACAAGCTGCTGCATCGAGCGACGTACATTCTCGTCGTCAACAGTAGCGGCGAACTCTGCGTGCAACACCGTAGCCAGAACAAGGACTACTGCCCCGGCATGCTCGATCTCGCGGCCGGTGGTGTCGTCAACGCGGGCGAGGCCTATCTGCCGAGCGCCGAGCGTGAGCTGCTGGAAGAACTCGGTATCCGGGCGCCGCTGACTGAACTCGGCGAGTTCTACACCGGTGGTCCTGATGGCGGTCGCGCTTACGGTCGTGCCTGGCTCTGTCACTGGGACGGCCCCATTGCGGCACAAGCGGAAGAGATCAGTGCCATCGAATGGCTGACACCGGAAATCATTCTGCAAGAGCGGCAGGCACAGGCGACACCAGACAGTCTGCTGGCGCTTCGGCTGTGGCTCGACAAGCCAACGGCGCCGCGCTGCGTGACCGGCGCGATGTTTGCCGATGGCCTGCAACAGTGGACATTGATCGAACCGGCGCCAACCCGGCTGCTTGATGACGTGCTGTGGATCGTTGCCGGTCGCGACGGCCGCAAGCAATTGCTGACCGAAAATTTCCTGCGCTCGTTCGTGCCTGATGGCAAGCGGCTGAAGCCGCGCTTCCGCGTGCTGTCCGGTGACATGGCATGAGTGGTTACCCAAAATGAGTACCATTCTGCGCATCGCGGTGCCAGTGCCCCTGCGACGGCTGTTCGATTACCTGCCGCCAGCCGGCATCGATGCAGCGGAACTGAAACGCGGATTGCGCGTACAAGTACCGTTTGGTCGGCAGACGCTGACCGGTGTGCTCTGGCAAGTGGTCAGTGAGAGCAGCGTCAGCGCCGACAAACTGACCGCGGCCGATGCGATTCTCGATCGCGCGCCGCTGCTCAGCGACGGTGTGCTCGAATTGTGCGAATTCGCCGCCCAGTATTACCAGCATCCGCTCGGCGATGTGTTGACCACGGCGTTACCGATTCTGCTGCGCGGCAGCAGTACACCGAAAGGCGAACAATTGCCCGCTTGGCGCTTGACGGCACTCGGCTGGCAAACCGATCCGGAAACCAAGAAGCGGGCGCCACGTCAGCGCGCGCTACTGCTCGCTTTGCGGGCGCAAGCAGATGGCTTGCTGCAAGCCGAGTTGGCGCTGGAAGAGTTTTCGCCGGCCATGCTACGTCAGCTGGAGAAAGCCGGCCTGGTCGAGAAGTTTCTGCTGGCGCCGGTTGACGAACCGGTCAGCACACGCAACACCACGAGTCGTGCCACCGTCGCGCTGAACAGCGATCAGCAGCAAGCGGTGACGGCGGTGCAAGCGCAACTCGGCTGCTTCGCACCGTTCCTGCTCGACGGCGTCACCGGCAGCGGCAAGACCGAAGTCTATCTGGCGCTGATCGACGCGGTACGCGCGCGCGGCGAGCAGGCCTTGGTCTTGATTCCGGAAATCGGCCTGACGCCGCAAACCGAGGCGCGCTTCCGCGCCCGTTTCGGCGACGACATCGTGGTGCTGCACTCCGGTCTGACTGACAAGCAGCGCTGGCAGGCCTGGGAGAAAGCGCGGCTCGGTCAGGCGAGCGTGGTCATTGGCACTCGCTCCGCGCTGTTCGTCAGTTTGCCGAAACCGGGCCTGATTGTGGTCGATGAAGAGCACGATCTGTCATTCAAGCAGCAGGAAGGTTTCCGCTACCACGCCCGCGATCTGGCGGTCTGGCGCGCGCAGCGTGAGCGCATCCCGATTGTGCTCGGCAGTGCGACGCCGTCGCTGGAGACGCTGCGCAATGCCCGCGCCAATCGCTATCGCCGTCTGCAGCTCAGCAACCGCGCCGGCAGCGCGGTGTTGCCGCGACTGCGCTGTCTCGACATTCGCGGCTCCCAGCTCGACGAAGGCTTGTCCGGCGGCTTGCTGATGGCGATGCAAAAGCATCTCGATGCCGGCTCGCAGGTGCTGCTCTTCCTGAACCGGCGCGGTTTCGCGCCGACGCTGATCTGCCACGATTGCGGCTGGGTCGCCGACTGCAACCGCTGCAACGCCCATTACACGCTGCACCAGAAAATCGCGCGGCTGCGTTGTCACCACTGCGGCAGCGAACGCGCGCTGCCAAAACAATGCCCGAGTTGCAAATCGTCGAAGCTGATGCCGCTCGGCGCCGGCACCGAACGCATCGAGAACGCCCTGCACCGGCACTTCCCGGGAGTGCCGGTCGCGCGCATTGACCGCGACACCACCCGCGGTCGCGATCAGATGAGCAAATGGGTCGAGGCGATCAAGGCCAACCGCTACCGCATCCTCGTCGGCACCCAAATGCTGGCCAAGGGCCATGATTTTCCCGGCGTCACGCTGTCGGCGCTGCTTGATGTCGATGGTGCGCTGTTTGCCAGTGACTTCCGGGCGCCGGAGCGCTTTGCCCAGCTGGTCACCCAGGTTGCCGGCCGCGCCGGCCGCGGCGACCGGCCCGGCGAAGTGCTGCTGCAAACCCACCACCCCGAACACCCGCTGCTGACCACGCTGATGGCCGGTGGCTATCCGGCCTTCGCCGACCTGGCGCTGACCGAACGGGAGAACCAGCAGCTGCCGCCGTTCGCGCCGCAGGTGCTGGTTCGCGCCGAGTCCGGCCAGATGGCGCTCGCCGAGGCGCTGCTGGTCCGGGTCCGGACCGAGCTGTCTGCTGCCGGCCTGCTGGCGCTCGGACCCGTCCCGGCCCCGCAGGCGCTGCGCGCCGGCCGTTATCGCAGCCAGCTGCTGATCGAAGGCGGACCGCGCTCGGCCATCCAGGCCGCGCTGACCCGGCTGCTGCCCCAGCTCGAAACCTGGCCGGAAGCCCGCAGGGCGCGCTGGTCGGTCGATGTCGATCCGCAGGAAATGGTCTGAGGCTGTGCCGAGGCGGCAACTGGGCCCGCCGTTAGGAGTGGGCCCGCCCGCGATGCTTTCAGGCCATCTTCGGCCCCAATCGCGGCCAAGGCCGCTCCCACGAAAACAGCAGTCCCCTCCCCCCTCGAGGGGGAGGGTCAGGGAGAGGGGGCTTTCCGTTCACACCCAAGCCAAATTGCCGCGAATGCCGGCAGTCGCCGCCAAGGCCACTCCCGAATCCTCCCCACCCCTGCCGCCGCCTTCGGTCGACGGCCCCCAGCCGGAAATGGTCTAATAGCCGGCTGATTTTTCGGGCTTTTTTTGCCGCCGGACCGGTGCCGTCCCGGCAGCCTTGCCCGCCCTTACTCCAGCCAGGTTCTGCCCACGATGAAAGAAATTGTCGAATCCCTCGTTGCCCAAGGTTTGCAGGCGCTGGCCGCGCAAGGCGTACTGACGCTGCCGGACAGCGTCCGTTATACCGTCGAGCGCACCCGCGACCCGTCGCACGGGGATTTCGCCAGCAACGTCGCGATGGTGCTTGGCAAGGGCGCAGGCATGGCGCCGCGTGCCTTCGCCGAAAAACTGATCGCGGCATTGCCGCCATCGGCGCAACTGGCGAAAGTCGATATCGCCGGCCCCGGCTTCATCAACTTCACACTGGTCGCTGGCCACCAGTTTGCGATTGTCAAAACCATTCACGAGAAAAAAGCCGCATTCGCTCGGCCGAACATCGGCAATGGCGCCAAGGTGTTGATCGAATTCGTCTCGGCCAACCCGACCGGTCCGATGCACGTCGGTCATGGTCGCGGTGCTGCGTACGGTTCGGCACTCGCCAATGTGATGGCGGCGACCGGCTATCAGGTCGAGCGCGAGTATTACATCAACGACGCCGGCCGCCAGGCCGATGTGCTGGCGGTGTCACTGTGGCTGCGCTATCTGGAATTGCTGGGTGAAAAAGTTGCGATCCCGTCGCGCGCTTACCCGAGCAACTATGTCATCGATAACGCCAGGCTGCTGCTTGACAAATACGGCGACAAATTCAAGCGGCCGTATGCCGATGTCATCCGCGACATTCCGGCCGACAGCAATGAAGACGGCGACGCTGCCAAGATCGTCAAAGAGAAGCACCTCGATGCGCTGATCGAGCGCACCAAACAACTGCTCGGCGCCGATTATCGCCTCGTGCAGGACTGCGGCCTGAACGAACAGCTCGGCGCCATCAAGGCGACGCTGGAAAAGCTGAACGTCAAGTTCGATCGCTGGTATTCCGAACGCACACTGGTCGATACCGGTGCCGTTGAGTCAACGCTGAAGCGGCTGCGCGAGAAAGATGCCGTTTATGAAAAAGACGGGGCTATATGGCTCAAGACCGAGGCCTATGGCGACGAGAAGGATCGCGTGCTGATCAAGAAAGACGGCGCGCTGACCTACTTCACGCCGGACATCGCCTACCACCTCGACAAACTCGACCGCGGTTATGACCTCTTGATCGACGTCTGGGGCGCCGATCACCACGGCTACATCGCCCGGATGCGCGCGGCCATCGAACAGTTGTCCGGCAAGGGCAAGCAGTTCCACGTTGCGCTGATCCAGTTCGTCACGCTGTCGTCGGGCCGGATGGGCAAGCGCAGCGGCAATTTTGTCACGCTCAACGATCTGATTGACGAAGCCGGCGCCGATGCCACCCGCTTCTTCTACCTGACCCGGTCGCCGGAGCAGCATCTGGAGTTCGATATTGAACTGGCGCGTTCGCAGAGCAAGGACAATCCGGTTTACTACATTCAATACGCCCATGCCCGGATCTGCTCGGTGTTCCGCAATGCGGTCGAGAAAGGTCTGAGCTATGACGCTGCGCTCGGCCTGAACGAAATCGGCAAACTCGACCATCCGAAAGCCGGCGATGTCGCGGTGCGGCTGTCGCAGTATCCGGAAATGCTGGCGGCAGCGGCGCGCAACGAAGCGCCGCACATGCTGACCCATTACCTGAACGATCTCGCGACCGATTTCCACAGCTGGTACAACGACGACAAGGTGCTGGTCGACGATGCGGTCGCCCGCAACACCCGGATGGTGCTGTGCGAAGCGACCCGCATCGTATTGGCCGACGGTTTGGCGATGCTCGGCGTGTCCGCGCCGGAACAGATGTAAGCGAGTAGCAGAACGAACATGGCAGCCAAGAAAAGCAGCAGTGCTGGTAGCAGAAGCAAGAGCGGTGGCAGCAGTACGGCGCGCGTACTGTTCATTGGCGTTATTGTCGGGTTCATTCTCGGTTTCGCCAGTCACTGGTGGTTTGCCGATACCTTCTCGAATGCCAAGGAGCTGGTCGCGCACGCCAAATCGGTGGGTGGCGACAAGGAGGAACCGGCAGCCAAGCCGGCACCGAAAGCCGACAAGAAAGCGGCCGACAGCAAATACAAACCCTTGAAAGTCGATCCGCAAACGGAAGCAGAATGGAGCTTCCACGAATTGCTGGAAGAGAAAGTCGACAGCACGCCGAGCGCAGCCAAAACCAATGGCAGCACGACCGGCAAGAACTATGTCATGGGCTGCGCCGCGTTCAGTGCCCAGGAAAAGGCCGAGAGCATGAAAGCGCAGATCGCGTTTGCCGGTTTGCAGGCCGATGTCAAACCGGTGACCAGCAAAACTGGCGCCCGCCTGTTCCGGGTCCAGCTCGGTCCCTACAGCAGCAAGGCCGCGGCGGAAGCTGACAAGAAAAAACTGGCCGATGCCGGCGTCAGCACCTGTCAGATTTGGTAAGCCGTTCGGAGCACGATGATGGCAATGGAACAAATGCACGGTGTCCAGATGCACGGCACCACAATCGTCTCGGTACGACGCAATGGCGTCGTTGTCGTTGGCGGTGACGGTCAGGTCACGCTCGGCAACACCGTGATGAAGGGCAATGCCCGCAAAGTGCGGCGGATTTTCGGTGGCAAAGTCATTGCCGGCTTCGCCGGTGGCACCGCCGATGCGTTTACCTTGTTCGAGCGGTTCGAGCAAAAACTCGAACAGCACAACGGCCAGCTGACCCGTGCCGCGGTCGAACTCGCCAAAGACTGGCGCACCGACCGGATGCTGCGCCGGCTGGAGGCCTTGCTGATTGTTGCCGACAAAACCGATTCCTTAATCATCACCGGCAACGGCGATGTCGTGCAGACGGACAACAATCTGCTGGCAATCGGTTCCGGCGGTCCCTATGTGCAAGCAGCGGCGACCGCGCTACTGGAAAACACCGAACTGAGTGCGCGCGAAATCGTCGAGAAGAGCCTGAACATCGCGGGCGATATCTGTATCTACACCAATCGCAATTTGACGATTGAAGAGTTGAGTTAATCGCTTCCTCCTTGTGAGGAGGAGCAGAACATCCGCACTTGTCATGAGTCGGAAGCTGCAGGAGAGAGTTGTGTCCGACACCATCACCCCGATGACCCCGCGTGAAATCGTCCATGAGCTGGACAAGCATATCGTCGGTCAGCAGGCGGCCAAGCGTGCCGTTGCCATTGCCCTGCGCAATCGCTGGCGCCGGATGAATGTGGCCAGTGATCTGCGCAACGAAATCACCCCGAAAAACATCCTGATGATCGGCCCTACCGGCGTCGGCAAAACCGAAATCGCCCGTCGGCTCGCCAAGCTCGCCAACGCGCCGTTCATCAAGGTCGAAGCGACCAAGTTCACCGAAGTTGGCTATGTCGGCAAGGATGTCGACACTATCATCCGCGACCTGGTCGATGTTGCCGTCAAGCTGGTGCGCGAGCAGGAAGTTGCCAAGGTCAAGCACCGCGCCGCCGATGCGGCTGAAGAACGCGTGCTCGATGCGCTGTTGCCGCCACCACGCGGCTTCAATGAACAACCTGCCGATTCCAACACCCGGCAGATTTTCCGCAAGAAGCTGCGCGAAGGTCAGCTTGATGACAAGGAAATCGAACTGAATGTCGCCGGCCCGGCGATGAATGTCGAGATCATGACGCCGCCGGGTATGGAAGAAATGACCTCGCAGCTGCAGAGCCTGTTCCAGGGGTTGCAACCGAACCGGACCCAGACCCGCAAGCTCAAGATCGCCGACGCGATGAAGCTGCTGACCGAAGAAGAAGCCGAGAAGCTGATCAATCAGGAAGATCTGAAGCAGATCGCCGTGCAGGCAGTCGAACAGAACGGCATTGTCTTCATCGACGAAATCGACAAGGTCGCGCGGCGCAGCGAATATGCCGGCGCCGATGTCTCGCGTGAAGGCGTCCAGCGCGATCTGTTGCCACTGATTGAAGGCTGCACCGTCAGCACCAAGTTCGGCATGGTCCGTACCGACCACATCCTGTTCATCGCCAGCGGCGCGTTCAGCTTTGCCAAGCCGTCCGATTTGATCCCGGAACTGCAAGGCCGCCTGCCGATCCGGGTCGAGCTGAAAGCACTGAAGGTCGAAGACTTTGTCCGCATCCTGACCGAGCCGGATGCCGCGCTGACCAAACAGTACAGCGCGCTGCTCGCGACCGAAGGTGTCACGCTCAGCTTCACCGACGATGGCATCCGCCGGCTGGCCGAGATCGCCTACGCGGTCAACGAAAGCACCGAGAACATCGGCGCCCGCCGTTTGCATACGGTGATGGAGCGGCTGATCGAGGACGTCTCGTTCGATGCCAAGCAGGGTGCCGTCACCGTCGATGCCGCGTTTGTCGACAAGCAGCTTGGCGAGCTGTCGCGTAATGAAGATTTGAGTCGGTACATCTTGTAAGGGAATGATCAACATGGTCGGCATTACAGAGTTACTTGTAGTCATCTTTCTCTTTATTTTCATGATTGGTGTTCCAGTCACAATTGCTGCCTTTCTTGGCAGGAAATTTGATACCGGCCATCGAATTTCCTTCGTGTTGATCGCTTTTTTTGGATCTTGGTTAGGCTTGACTGTAGCAGTGATTGCCAGCCGAGTTTGGCGTGACGAGAAGCGAGCTTCGAGATAAGTCCAAATGAATCCTGTGGCCATACACTTACACAAGGCTTCACGTAAGCTGGAAGTTCGGTTTGCCGATGGCCAAGCGTTTGTGCTCGACGCCGAGTACCTGCGGGTGCATTCGCCCTCGGCGGAGGTGCGTGGCCATGGTGTCGGCCAGGAAGTGCTGGTGTTTGGCAAGAAGGCGGTGGGTATCAATACGCTGGAGCCGATCGGTCAGTATGCTGTCAAGATCGTTTTTGATGACGGTCATGACAGCGGTCTGTACACCTGGCAATACTTGTATGAACTTGGCAGCGAGTACGAACAGAAGTGGCAGGCTTACTTGCTGCGCTTGCAGCAGGCTGGTCAGTCGCGTGAGCCGGTGCAGGAGCCGCTGTTCAAACCGCTGTAGCGAATTCCCTGTAGGAGCGGCCTTGGCCGCGATTTGTTTCAAGTGAAGCTATCGCGGCCAAGGCCGCTCCTGCAAAAACCGTTAGCCGAAGCTGTGCTGTTCGGCGCAGGACACAGACATGACAGAGCAACAGGACCAACACGGTTCCACGAGCACCGAACAAACCACGCATTTCGGTTACAAGACGGTCGCGACCGAAGAAAAGCAGAAGCTGGTCGCTGGCGTGTTCCATTCGGTTGCGCAGAAATACGACATCATGAACGACGTGATGTCGTTCGGTGTGCACCGGTTGTGGAAGCGCTACACGCTCGACATGGCACAAATCCGGCCCGGCATGCAGATCCTCGATCTGGCCGGCGGCACCGGTGATCTCGCTGCGCTGTTCAGCCCGCGGGTTGGCCCGAGCGGCAAAGTGGTCTGCGCCGACATCAACAGCTCGATGCTCAATGTCGGGCGCGACAAGCTGACCGATCTCGGCCTGACCGGCAATCTCGAATTTGTCCAGGCCAATGCCGAATGCCTGCCGTTTGCCGACAACCAGTTTGATGTCGTCACCATCGCGTTTGGCCTGCGCAATGTCACCGACAAGGACAAGGCGCTGGCGTCGATGTGTCGGGTGCTGAAACCGGGCGGCCGTCTGCTGGTGCTGGAGTTTTCCAAGCCGCAGCACGATTGGCTCAGCAAGGTTTACGATGTCTATTCGTTCTCGCTGTTGCCGAAAATGGGCAAGCTGATCGCCAATGACGAAGACAGCTACCGCTATCTCGCCGAATCGATCCGCATGCACCCGGATCAGGAAACGCTGAAGCAGATGATGCTGAATGCCGGCTTTGATCGCTGCGAGGTGTTCAATCTGACCGGTGGTATCGTCGCGCTGCACCGCGCGTTCAAGGCCTGACGGACATCCCGCGTTCTACGGAAACAAACATGCTGCCATTGCCGATGTTGCAATTGCTGGAACCGGCGCTGAACAAGATGCTGGCGCTGGATCCGGCGACGGCCGTCCGCCTGCCCGCGCTCGCCGGCAAGCCGCTGAAAGTGGTGCTGACCCCGCTGAACAGCGGCATCACTTTGAAAGTGGATAACCATCTGCTGCGTTTTGCCGGCAACGACGAGCCGGCCGCCATCACGCTGACCGGCAGTCTGCAGGATTTTCTGCAGGCCGCGGCCAATCGCGGCGAACTGGCCGCCGGCAGCCTGCAAGTGCAAGGCGATGTCGGCGCCGCGCAGCGCTGGCAGCAGTTTTTCACCGACCTGCAGCCGGACTGGGAAGAAGAGTTGTCGAAATACCTTGGCGACATCGCCGGGCCACAGCTTGCCAGCCTGCTGCGTGCGTTCGCTGGCTGGCTCAAGCAGGCCTTGGCGCAGGTGCAGCAAACCGGTGTCGAATACCTGCAGGAAGAGTCGCGGATGTTGGTGGCGCCGGCCGAGTTACAGGCCTTTCTCGCCGAGGTCGATCGGCTGCGCGATGACGCCGAGCGGCTGTTGCAGAAAGCGCACTTGCAGGGAGTCAAACTGTGAAGTGGTGGCGACTGGGCTGGCGCACGCTGGCGATTCTGCGGGTATTGATCCACTACCGGCTCGATCAGGATGTCGGCATCAAACAGGCGCGCTTGCTGCTGTTCGGTTTGCGGCTGGCGTTTTTCTGGCAGCCGCGTTGCGATGCTGCATTGGCCCGCGGCGAGCGGCTGCGGGCGGCGCTGGTGCAGCTCGGGCCGATCTTCGTCAAATTCGGCCAGATGCTGTCGACCCGGCGCGATCTGCTGCCGCCGGATCTGGCCGATGCGTTGGCGCAATTGCAGGACAAGGTGCCGCCGTTTGATTCCGCGGTGGCGGTGCGCGAAATCGAGCGCGCGCTAGGCCAGTCGGTCGGCACGGCGTTCGCCCGTTTTGACAGCACGGCACTCGCCTCGGCTTCGGTCGCTCAGGTGCATGCCGCGACCCTGCTTGATGGCAGTGACGTCGTGGTCAAGATCATCCGGCCCGGCATCCGCGAGAAAATCCTTGCCGATCTGGAGTTGCTGCACGCGCTGGCCAGACTGGTCGAGCGCCTGCACATCGATGGTCGCCGGCTGCGGCCGCGCGAAGTCATCGCCGATTACGAACACACCTTGCTTGACGAGCTCGATCTGCGCATCGAGGCAGCCAACACCACCGCACTGAAACGCAACTTCGCCGATGGCGAGCTGCTCTATGTGCCGGATATCCACTGGTCGCTGGTGCGCGAGAACCTGCTGGTCATTGAACGCATCCACGGCATTCCGATCGGCGATATCGAGGCACTGAAAGCCGCCGGCGTCGACATGGAAGCGCTGGCGGCGCGCGGCGTGAAGATTTTCTTTACCCAGGTATTCCGCGACCGCTATTTCCACGCCGACATGCATCCCGGCAACATCTTCGTTGATGTCCGCAATCCGAAGGCGCCACGCTACATCGCCATCGACTGCGCGATCATGGGCTCGCTCGACGAGCGCGACCAGATCTATCTGGCGGAAAATTTTGTCGCGTTCTTCAACCGCGATTACCGCCGTATTGCCGAACTGCACGTGCAATCCGGCTGGGTGCCGGCCGGTACCCGGGTCGAGGCGTTCGAGGCGGCGGTGCGCGCCAATTGCGAGCCGATTTTCGGCAAGCCGCTGGCAGAGATCTCGTTCGGTGTGTTCCTGCTGCAGCTGTTCCAGACCGCGCGCCGCTTCAACATGAGCGTGCAGCCGCAGCTGGTGCTGTTGCAGAAAACGCTGTTCTACATCGAGGGCCTCGGTCGCCAGCTCTATCCGGAACTGGACCTGTGGAAAACCGCCAAGCCCTATCTGGAAGAATGGACCCGTGACCGTACCAGTCCGCGTCGCCTGCTGAAACGGGCACTGGAACGGGCGCCGATCTGGCTGAACGAGCTGCCGGCCGTGCCCGAGCTGGCGCTGGCCGCCCTGCGCGCCCGGGCCGAAGGTGAGCATGTCGCCGATACCGGACGCCGGCTGCGGCAGCTGCTGGCACGCGAGAGCCGGCAGCGCATCGGTGCCCTGCGTCAGCTGGCGGCGGTGTTGCTGACCGTGCTGGCCGCCACCGGCCTGGTCTGGCCGGCGCTGCCGCAGGCGGCGGTGGCGGTGCTGCTGGCGGGCGCCGCCTATCTTGGCCTGACCGGCAGCTGGATGCGCCGGCAGCGGCATTGAGCCGCCGTGCAAATTGCAACATTTGCGGCCGCCACCGCCGGCATCATTGGCGGTAACATGGTCGGCCATCCGCACCGGGTGGGCAACCGCCGCTGACAGGGAGCTGTAATGAGCGACTGCATTTTCTGCCGCATCATCGCCGGCGAGATTCCGGCCAGCATCGTCTATCAGGACGATCTGGTGATCGCATTCAAGGACATACATCCGAAAGCGACCGTGCACATCCTGCTGGTGCCGCGCAAACACATCGACACGCTGGCGGATGCCGAACCGGCCGATCAGGCGCTGCTTGGTCACGTGCAGCTGACCTTGCCGAAAATTGCCCGCGAACAGGGACTGGAAACCGGGTTCCGTACGGTGCTGAATACCGGCCGTGGTGGCGGCCAGGAAGTGTTTCATATGCATTACCACTTGCTTGGCGGAAAAGCCCTGCCATTTACCGTTTGAGTTGAGCGCATCCTGCGCAGAGGTTGAGTCATGATTGGTTTCAAGGAAATTCTGGTCATTCTGCTGATTGTGTTGCTGGTTTTCGGTTCCAAGAAAATCGCCAACATTGGTTCCGATCTCGGTGCTGCCATCAAGGGCTTCAAGAAGTCGATCAAGGATGGCGAAGCGGAAGCCGACGCCGAAAAGAATGACAAGACCGAAAATGGTCGGGTCATTGAAGCCAAGAAAGAAGAAAAGAAATAAGAGCAGCGGCTAAATGTTTGATGTTGGCTTTACCGAACTGGTGCTGATCGGCTTGGTTGCCCTGCTGGTGCTCGGTCCGACCAAGATGATGGAAGTCGCCCGCTTTACCGGGCGCTGGGTCGGCCGCTTGCGCCGCCAGTTCAACGAAGTCAAAGAGGACATCGATCGCGAGCTCAAGCTGGAAGAGATGCGCCGGAAGCTGGCGGAAGAAGAGCGCGCGTTGCGTGAAAATCTGGATGCCAACATTCCCAGCATCGACCCGATGCAGGAACTCAAGCGCACCGTCACCGAAAGTGCGCCGCCCGCATCAACGCCAGCATCGCCTGCGAATGCCGACCACAAGGGTAGCCAACCGTGACCGGGCAACGCGAGCAAATGCCGCTGGTGGCGCATTTGCTGGAGCTGCGCAACCGGTTGATGAAAGCGGCGTTGGCCGTGCTGGTCGCGCTGCTGCCGCTGATGTATTTTTCCAACGAACTGTACGCGCTGTTCGCCAAACCGCTGGTGCAATATCTGCCGGAAGGCTCGATGATGATCGCCACCGATGTGGCGTCGCAGTTCTTCGCACCGTTCAAGCTGGCATTGGTCGCGGCACTGTTTGTCGCCATGCCGGTGGTCATCTACCAGATCTGGGCCTTTGTCGCGCCCGGTTTGTACAAGCATGAGAAACGACTGACCAAGCCGATTCTGTTTTCGGCGGTGTTGCTGTTCTATGTCGGCATCGCGTTTGCGTACTTTCTGGTGTTTCCGGTGGTGTTCGGCTTTTTCGCCAGCATCCAGATCGACGGCGTGACCTACATGCCGGACATCAGCATGTATCTCGATTTCGCGCTGTTCATGTTCATGGCCTTCGGCATCAGTTTCGAGATCCCGGTGGTGGTGCTGCTGCTGGTCAAAATGGGCGTGGTGCCGGTGCAGAAGCTGCAGGCCTGGCGCCCCTACATGATTGTGCTGTCGTTTGTGATCGCCGCCGTTCTGACCCCACCCGATCCGGTGTCGCAAACCATGTTGGCCTTGCCGATGTGTGTGTTGTACGAGCTGGGCGTGCAGACCGCCCGTTTACTCAGCAAACCGGCGCCGACGGCGGAATCGGCCGAGCATGGAGTGAAATCGTGAGGGCTATTGGTGTGTTATTGCTGCCGTTGATGTTCCTGTTGTCGTCGCCGGCATTCGCCGCCGATTCTGCGTGGCGCGATTGCCGCGCGGTCGCGGACAATGCTGCCCGGCTCGCCTGTTATGACGCGCTGGTTGATCAGCTGCCGAAGGCAGTTATTGCGGAAGCAGCTGCTCAGGAGGCGGCAGCCCCGGCTGTCGTTTCACATCCGGTTCCGGCGGCGCAACCCGTTGCGGTTGTCGCAACGCAGACGCCGGCCGAATTCGGTCTGGAGCGGCAAGCGCAGCAGGCACAGATCGAATCGATTCAGTCGCGCATTGTCGGTACGTTCCGCGGCTGGGAAGCCAAGAGCAAGATCACGCTGGAAAACGGCCAGGTCTGGCAAATCATTGACGGTACCCGCGGCGTCTACAGTCTGGAAAGCCCGGCAGTCACGATTGAGCGCGGCGTGTTTGGCACGTTTTTTCTGAAAATCGACGGTGTCAACCGGTCGCCGAAAGTAAAGCGGCTGAAGTAATCGCCGGTCGCCATGTGGGTCGATATCGGTGTCAACCTGACGGCGACCCAGTTTGCCGCCGACCGTGCTGAAGTTGTCGCACGCGCGCGTGCTGCCGGTGTCGACCGGATGCTGTTGACCGGCACTTCATTGCCAGACAGCACCGAAGCCTTGCAACTCGCCGAGCGGTACCAGCTGCATGCCACCGTTGGCGTGCACCCGCATCATGCCAGTGAATGGCAACCTGACAGTGACGCGCAGTTGCGGTTGCTGGCCGCGCATCCACGCGCCAGTGCCATCGGCGAATGCGGTCTCGATTTCAATCGCAATTTCTCCACACCGGCAGCGCAGGAGCTGGCATTCAGCGCCCAGCTCGACATCGCGGCGGCGCTGGCCAAGCCGGTGTTCCTGCATTGCCGCGATGCCCATGAGCGCTTCATGCAGCTGCTGCAGCCGCATTTGTCACGGCTGCCGGCCGCGGTGCTGCACTGCTTCACCGGTAACCAGCACGAATTGCGCGAGTGCCTGGCGCATGGCCTGTACATTGGTATCACCGGCTGGATCTGTGATGAGCGGCGCGGCCAGCCATTGCTGGCGCTGTTGCCCGAGATCCCGCTTGAGCGGCTGCTGCTGGAAACCGATGCGCCCTGGCTGTTGCCACGCGATCTGCGACCGGCACCGAAATCACGGCGTAACGAACCGGCATTCCTGCCGCATGTCGCGGCGCGCGTTGCCGCTGCTGTTGGTGTGCCGCTCGATGAACTGGCGCAGCGCACGCGCGCCAATGCCGAGCGGGTATTTGGGCTGCGCTGAAACCGGGAGGTGACCATGGAAACGTCAACACACGGGCGCTGTCTTTGTGGCCAGGTCCAGTTCAGCGTCCAGCTGCCGGCACGCTGGGTTGCGCACTGTCACTGCAGTCTGTGCCGACGTGGCCACGGTGCCGGCGTCGTCACCTGGTTCGGGGTTGCGCCAGCGCAGTTTCGGTTGCTGCAAGGCGAGATCGTCTGGTTCCGTTCCTCCGAACAAGCCGAGCGCGGCCGTTGCCACCATTGTGGTTCACCGCTGTTCTTTCGCTCGGCGCGCTGGCCCGATGAATTGCACATCGTATTGGCGGCGCTGAACGAACCGATTGCGCAATCCCCCCAAGCCCATGTCTACTACGCCGACCACGTGTCATGGCTGTCGCTGGCCGATGATTTGCCACGCTTCCGCACTTTGCCGCGCGAGGATGACACGCCACCGCCAACCTGATCGATAGCGGAACTATCGCCGTCACCGCAACAAGAAAAAGGGAAACATTCCGACATGTCTCAAGGTCATCAGCTGGCATTGATGCAGCAGCGCCGGTTCCTGCCGTTCTTCTCGACGCAGTTTCTCGGTGCGTTCAATGACAACCTGTTCAAGGTCTCGCTAGTACTGCTCATAACGTATAGCGGCACCTACAGCGAAGGTCAGGAATTTTTGCTGACGAACCTCGCCAACGGGTTGTTCATACTGCCGTTTTTTCTATTCTCAGCCACGTTTGGCCAGTTGGCCGACAAACTGGAAAAGAGCCGTCTAATTCGGATCAGCAAGCTGCTCGAAATCGCCATCATGGTGATGGCTGCTATTGGATTCTATTATCAGCATCTGCCAACACTGCTTTGTGCGCTGTTTCTGATGGGAGCCCAATCGACACTGTTTGGGCCAGTGAAGTACGGCATCTTGCCGCAGCATCTCCACAGGGACGAGCTTATTGCAGGAAACGGACTCGTTGAGATGGGTACCTTTGTTGCGATCCTACTCGGTCAACTTGTTGCTGGCCCATTCATGGAAAGGGAACTGGTTTTCGCTGCAACGCTCGCAATGATTGCCGTTGCGGTGATTGGTTACCTAACGGCAAGAGCTGTTCCACTCGCGCCTGCTACAGATCCGACACTGAAGATAAATTGGAACTTCATTACTGAAACTGGTCGGTTGCTAAAGTACGCGGCTGGCCAACGCGTTGTCTTTCTTGCAATACTGGGTATCTCATGGTTCTGGTTTTATGGAGCCATGATTCTGGCGCAAATGCCTACCTATACCGAACAAGTCTTGAACGGCAGCCCTTCTGTTTTTACTTTGCTGCTTGCAGTTTTCTCGATTGCGATCGGACTCGGCTCGCTGTTGTGTGAAAAACTGTCGCAAAGCCGGATTGAAATCGGCCTGGTGCCGTTTGGCTCGATCGGTCTGACGGTGTTTGCGCTGGATCTCGCCTTCGCCAGCGATCTGCCGGCGACGACCGCCATGCGAGATGTCAGCGCATTCCTTGCAACACCGGGCAGCCTCCGCATTCTTGCCGATATCTTCCTGATCGGTCTGTTCGGCGGTTTCTATATCGTGCCGCTGTACACCATGATTCAGGTCCGCACGCCGGAAACGCACGTCTCGCGGGTCATCGCTGCCAACAACGTGCTCAACGCTGCGTTCATGGTGGTGGCGGCCGGCCTCGGTGCCGGTTTGCTTGCCGCCGGTCTCAGCATTCCGCAGCTGTTCCTTGTGCTTGCCGTGCTCAATGTCGCGGTGGTCGTGTACCTGTACAAACTGGTGCCGGAATTCCTGCTGCGGTTTGTCGCGTGGATTCTCATCAACACGCTCTACCGTTTGCGTGAACGCGGCATGGAGCACATTCCGAGAGAGGGGCCGGCGGTGCTGGTGTGCAACCACGTCAGTTTTGTCGATGCCCTGATCATTTCGGCTGCTGTGCCGCGACCGGCACGCTTTGTCATGTACCACACCATCTTCAAGATCCCGGTGCTGTCCTGGCTGTTCCGCACGGTCAAAGCCATTCCGATTGCGCCGGCAAAAGAAGATGCCGCGATGAAGGAACGGGCGATGGACGCCATCGCGCAGGCACTGGCTGACGGTGAGCTGGTCTGCATTTTCCCGGAAGGAAAAATCACCAGTGATGGCAACATCAATGAGTTTCGTCCCGGCGTTGAAGACATCGTCCGGCGGACACCTGTGCCGGTCGTGCCGATGGCGCTGCGCGGCCTTTGGGGCAGCTATTTCTCGCGCAAGGGTGGCGCGGCGTTCCGTGGCATTCCGTGGAAATTCTGGCTGAAGGTCGAGCTTGTTGCCGAGCCGGCAGTGGTACCGGCCGATGTCAGCGCCGCTGATTTGCAGCAGCGCGTCAGCCGTCTGCGTGGCAGTCAACAATAAGCCGATCACGTAAAAAAGCAGCCCAAATAACACAACAAGGAGAACGACCATGGCCGGTGGAGCCAATCCCGTCAAAGCCATTATTGCTGCGCTGTTCGCCAACGGCGCCATTGCGGTGGCAAAGTTCGCCGCCGCCGTGATCACCGGTTCCGGCTCGATGCTGGCCGAAGCGGTGCACTCGACTGCCGACTGCGGTAACCAAGGCTTGTTGTTGCTCGGCCTCAAGCGCGCCAAGCAGCCACCGTCGCCGGATTATCCGCTTGGTTACGGCAAGGAAACGTACTTCTGGTCTTTCATTGTCGCGCTGATGCTGTTCAGCCTCGGCGGTCTGTTCTCGCTGTACGAAGGCTGGCACAAGTTGCATGAACCGGAGCCGCTCAGTTACCCGTTTATTGCACTCGGGGTGCTGGCTTTCGGCATCATTGCAGAAGCGCTGTCGATGCGCGCTTGCATGCAGGAAGTGAACAAGCTGCGTGGCCGGCAGACGCTGTGGCAATGGTTCCGGCATTCACGCAATTCCGAGCTCGTGGTTATCTTCGGTGAAGATCTGGCGGCGCTGCTCGGCCTTATCTTTGCGTTCTTCGCCGTCGCGCTGGCCTGGTGGACCGGCAACCCGATGTATGACGCGATCGGCAGCATGGCGATCGGCGCGCTGCTGATCGTGGTGGCCGTGTTCGTTGGCGTGGAAGTGAAGGCGATGTTGGTCGGCCAAGGTGTCGAGGAGCGTCGCCGGCAGGACATGATCGGCTTTCTGGAGCAGCAACCGGCGGTGCACAAGGTCTTCAACTGCCTGACCATGCAACTCGGCCCGGATGTGATGGTCGCGGTCAAAGCCAAGATGAAACCGGCCGACAGCGGTCCGGCACTGATTGCCGCCATCAACGACACCGAACGGGCGTTCAAGCAGCAATTCCCGGATGTGCTGTGGTTGTTCTTTGAGCCCGATCTACAGGATTGATCTACGCGATACGCGCGCGCTCGTCACCACTCTGCAACAGCAGTTGGTGACTGAGCCAGGCGAGCGCCGCACAGCCTGCTACAAAGCCTGCCATGACGACTGGCTGGGTGCAGGCGAAATGGCTTACCGCGCTTGCCGACACTGTCGCAAACAGAAACTGGATGGTCCCCATCAGCGCTGATGCAGTGCCGGCACGCAGCCCGAACGGTGCCAGCGCGTTGGCGCTGGCATTTGGCAGCGTGATGCCGAGGCTGGCGACAAAACCGAACAGCGGTGCGGCCACCAGCAGCAGATGTTGCGGCGCCAGACTTGCCGCCAGCAGCAGTGCCGCACCCATCACCAGCGCGAGTCGATTGCCGGCGTTCAGCAACTGCGATGTACTGCGCGTTTTCAGCAGCTGCCGGTTGAGCTGTGACATGGCGATCAGACCGGCGGCGTTGGCACCGAACAACCAGCCGAAATGGCCCGGTGCAATCTGGAAGTGTTCAATGAACACGAACGATGAACTGGTGATGTAAGCGAACATGCCGGCGTGGGCAAAGCCGCCGACCAGCACGTGGCCGTAGAACTCGCGGTGGCGCAGGATTTCGGCAAAGCCGCGCGCCAATGCCACCGGGTGCAGCGACTGTCGCCGGTCCGGCGGCAGTGTTTCGCTGAGCACGCGCCAGCTTGCGATACCGCACAGCAAACCGAACACCAGCAGCGCGATGAAAATCGCGCGCCACGACGCCACCGACAGCAGCAGGCCGCCGAACAACGGCGCCAGAATCGGCGCCAGCCCCATCACCAGAATCAGCAGCGAGAACAGCCGCGCCGCTTCGTTGGCTTGAAAGCGATCACGGACGATGGCGCGGCCTATGACCATGCCGGCGCAGCCGCCGAATGCTTGCAGAAAACGCAGCACGATCAGGCTCTCGATGCTGCTGGCGAGCGCGCAGCCGGCCGAGGCCAGCACAAACAGCCCGATGCCGGCATACAACGGCGGCTTGCGACCAAAGCGATCCGACAGCGGGCCATACAACAGCTGGCCGATGGCAAAACCGAGAAAACAGGCGGCCATGGTCAATTGCACCTGACCGCTGTCTGCGCGCAGATCGCGCGCGATGGCCGGAAACGCCGGCAGATACATGTCGATCGCCATCGGCGCGAACGCTGCCAGCGCGCCGAGCGTGAGCAGCCATGACAGTGGCAGTTCGCGTTGCATCATGACATCCGTTGGCAGTGCGGCAGCGAGCTGCCGCTGGAATTCAGGAGCGCAGCCAGAAGGTTGCCGGACCGTCGTTGGTCAGGCTCACTTTCATGTCGGCGCCAAAACGGCCGCAGGCAACCGGTTGGTGCAGCTGCTGCAAGCGCTGCCAGGCGGCGGTAAACAGTTTTTCGCCAAGCGCCGGCGGCGCCGCGTTGGTAAAGCTGGGCCGCAGGCCGCTGCGGGTATCGGCGGCCAGCGTGAATTGCGGGATCAGCAGCACACCGCCGCCCATGGCGCGTACACTCAAGTTCATCTTGCCGGCGTCGTCGCTGAAGATGCGGTAATCCAGCAGCCGGTTCAGAAAGCGATCGAGCACTGCTTCACTGTCGTCCGGCTCGGCGCACAGGAACACCAGCAAGCCCTGCGAGATGGCGCCGAGCACTTCGCCATCGACCACCACCTGGGCTGCGCTGACCCGCTGGAGCAAGGCAATCATGACAAGCGTATCTCCGTCAGAACCAAAAGAACCGGCCGGCATTATGGCACGCACGGCCGAGCGCTCGCTGGTGTCAGGGCTAGCATCGACCCCAGCCCGCTCCGGCTGGCAGCGCGTGCGCGAAGGTCTGCCGCTGGTGATGTCGGTGCTTGCCTTCGCGTTGTCGCTGAGCTCGCTCTATCTGTCAGTGCTGCGCGCCGGCAATGTCAGTGCGATGACTGGGCCGGTGCTTGCACTGAGTCACGACCCACTCACTGGCGCGGCACGCGTTAGCCTGGCCGTGAACCTCGCCAATACTGGCGCACGCCTAATCACGGTCGCTGGCCTGCAATTGCGCATCACGGCGCCGGATCAGAAGACGGTGTACACGCTGACGGCGTTGACCCAGCAAACGCTGGATGACAAAGGTGAACCGCGCGACAGCGGCTTGCTCGCGCCAGTAACCTTGCCGGCGCGCAGCGAGAGCACCCATCAGCTCGGCTTTGTCGCGGCCGATGCCGAAGTCGCATTGCTGAAGCCAGGCCGCTATCAGTTTGCCCTGCTGCTCAAAACCACGGCCGGCGAACCGCTGCAACTGGCCGAACAGTGGCTGTTGGAGCTGAGCGAGCCGGAGACAAATCAACTGCAGCACTGGTATCAATTGAACATCGGCAATAGCGTGATGTTGGCGAAGCCATGAGGATGGCAGGCGTAGCAAGCCTGTGAGACCACGCCTTCCGGTCGCTTGCCGTCCTGATCAAACTCCCGTAGCGTTCGGGAGCTCGCGGCTGTTCGCTGATGCCGAATCGGTCCCACTTCCCGGCCGAGGCCTGAAGAATCCCCACAAAAACCACAAGCCAATCAAAAAGATAGCGGCGTAAGGGAACATACATGGCCGTTGGTGATCTCGGTTAGCGACCAAGCCCACCGAGACAACGGCCATGCATGTTGCGCAAATCCTAACCCGAATGTTCCGTCGTTTGCACGTGCCGATGCACGCGGCTCGTTGCCGCTCGTTGTGCGATGCGGCAGCGACTGCTGCTCGCCATCAGCA
>JBMOMZ010000045.1:0-1516 GCA_049324755.1 Pseudomonadota bacterium | reverse complement strand
GCGCAAGCCGATGAGCGAGATCAACGTCGTGCCGTATATCGACGTGATGCTCGTGTTGCTGGTCGTATTCATGATTACCGCGCCGATGCTGGCGCAGGGTGTGAAGGTTGATTTGCCGGATGCGAATGCTGCGCCGATCAATATCAAGGACGAGGAGCCGCTGGTGCTCAGCGTCAAGCGTGATGGTTCCTATCGCATCAATATTGGCGCGCAGCAGGACTCGGCAGTGACTGTTGCGGATGTTGTTGCACGGGTCGGCGCAGTGAAACGCCAGAAGCCGGCCACCCTGGTACTGGTGGCTGGCGATGATGCGGTGCCCTATGGGCGGGTCGTGAAGTTGATGGCGGCGCTGCAGCAGGCCGGCGTTGCTGATGTGGGCCTGGTGACGGAGCCCGGCGTTGCGCCCGGGCATGCACCGCAAAAGAAGTTGCGCTGACGCATGGCTGCCGCAGGCGCGATGATGGCGGTATCGGTACGGCCCATCGAGTATCGCGGGCCGGTCATTCTTGCTCTTGCCCTGCATGCGTCGATTATTCTGCTGTTGTCATTGAACCTGTCGTTTTGTGAGCGTGACATCGTCTTGTTGCCGGTGCCGGCACATGTGAAGGCAGTGCTGGTTGAGCGCGTGCCGACGGCGCCCGTCACTGCACCCGCAGCGGAGCCTGTGTCGGAGCCTGTGTCGATTCCAGTGGTGCAACCTGAGCCGGTGAAACCCAAACCGCTACCCCATAAACCGGTTGCAAAGCCCGTATCGAAAAAGCCTGTGCCAAAACCGGTTGTGAAGGCACTTGAGCCGAAAATTGCTGCGAAGCCGGCGCCGAAGGAAAAACCGCAACCGCCGCCACCGGATTTCAGTGCGCTGCTCGACCAGGAAGAAAATGCACTGGCGACGCGCGATGCACTGAGGAAAGCTGCGAGCCAGCAGTCCCAGCGCGACGTGAGTGCCCGCACGCTGCAGGATCAGAAGACAGTCAATGAATACACGGCGCTGATTCGCGCCGAAGTCGAGAAGCGCTGGAGCCGGCCGCCGAGCGCGCGCACCGGCATGCAGGCCGAATTACGCATCACGCTGATTCCCGGCGGGGAAGTGCTGGAGGTGCAACTGGTCAAGTCCAGCGGCGACCCGGCATTCGACCGTTCTGCTGAAAATGCGATACGGCTGGCCGGCAGGTTGCCGGTGCCAGGCGACCCGGCTGTATTCGGCAATTATTTTCGCCAGTTCAAGTTTCTGTTCCGACCCGAGGGCTTGAGACAGTGATACATCCCCATGTGCCCCGCGCATTTTTCCTGCTGCTTCTGTTGGCGTTCTTCAATGCAGCGCATGCCGAGATCACCATCGAAATCACCCAGGGCGTCGATAACCCGGTGCCGATTGCTGCGGTACCGTTTGGCATGGTGGGCACCACGTTCCTGCCGGAGGACATCGCGCAGATTGTCGGCGACGATCTGGCGCGCAGTGGTCAGTTTCGCAGTATTGCTCGTGCCGACATGCTGGCGCGCCCAACCCGCGATCAGG
>JBMOMZ010000044.1:0-110218 GCA_049324755.1 Pseudomonadota bacterium | reverse complement strand
TTCTTTGAACTGCGGGGAATAGCTCTTACGGGTTGTTGGTTTTTTAGACATCTTGGATTTCATGGGCCACCTCAGGGTTAGAGATTACTCTCTTAGCCGGGTGTCCGGAAATCTGGGGCAAGATCAGACATGGGAGAACCGGAAGAAAGCGAGATGCCGGAGCTCGAATTCGAACCCCGCAGCCAGGACAGCAACCGGGATAAAGCCGTCGGTGGTCGAGTGGCCTATGCATGGCTGCCGCAATTGGAGATCGGCGCGTCCTGGTATCAGGCGGCCTATGACGAGGACGAGTCGCTCGCGTTCACCGCTCGCGGGGTCGATCTTAACTGGATAGGGTCTCACTATCTGCTGCGGGGCGAATACATTCGCACGGAAACTGATGTGCTCATGGAAAGCGAAGCGGGCGGCGGAATGGCGCTTGAAGAAGACGCCATTGCCAGAGAGGGCTGGTACTTGCAGGCCACGATCAAGCTGGGCGAGTGGCTGCCGAGTCTCGGCGCATTGGAAGCAGTTATCGAGCGTTCCGAGGTCACGCCGGTCGAGGCATCGACACGATGGGCCTATGGGCTCAACTACTGGCTTGATGCCCGTAGCGTGATCAAGCTGGCGTATGAGGAAACCGAGGTGACCGAAGGTGAAGACGACAGTCGTCTGGTTGCGCAGCTGAGCTTTGGCTTCTGAGAATGGAGACGAACATGTTAAGAAAAATTCTATTATTGACTGGCTTTCTGGCTTCCTTTACTTCAGCGGCCAATGGTGATGTGACGCTTGGCGCGCAAGTGGTCAACGACAATTGTGGTCGTTGCCATAACGCACGGCCGGCGCAAGAGTTTGATCGCAATGAGTGGTCGGTGATTTTGCCGCATATGCGGGAACGCGCACACCTAACCGGAACGGAAACGGAGGCAGTACTCGCATTCTTTGCACAACTGCAGAGCCGCACCGACCGACCCGATCAGTCCCCGCCAGCCGCAACTACATCAGGCTCTGCCGAGGGGGGGCAAACCATCGCAGCGCAATATGCCTGCCAAGCATGTCACGTGATGAGCGGAGCTGGTGGCTCCCTAGGACCGTCGCTGGACGGCGTCGTGCAGCGAAAGGGAGCAGCTTTCGTCCGCGAAAAGATTCTGAATCCGCAGGCGAGCAATCCAACCTCCGCGATGCCGAGGTTCCCGTTGAGCGATACAGACCTAGATACCTTGGTTCAGTATCTGGCCGAACTGAAATGAAGCGGTTAAGTCGCGCCGAATACGCCTTGACCTGTGTCCAAGACCCAGGTCTAAGCTCGGCGCTCTGTGTGCAATGACTTAAGTGTGCAGACCACGGAGTCAGGGCTTCGACCAGTGGGCACTTTCGGAGGCGGCAACGATGCGTGTGCGTGAGCTGGCAAAGGCGCTCGGCGTCACCGATGACACTGTTCGCTACTACACGCGGATCGGCCTGTTGAAGCCGAGGCGTAGCCACGGCAATGGTTACAAGGACTATCGTGAGGAAGACATGCACCGGTTGCGCTTCGTCCTGGCAGCCAGGGCCCTGGGTTTTTCCGTCGACGATGTTGGTCAGATCTTGGCGGAAGCGGACAAAGGCCAAGCCGCCTGCCCCGTGGTGCGTGATCTGTTCGAACAGCGACTGCAGGAGACGGAACATCGCTTTGAGGAACTCAGCGCCCTGCGCAGCCGAATGCTGCGTGCTGTCATCGGTTGGCGTGCGAAGCCAGACAGGGCGCCAACTGGGGACATGGTCTGTCATCTCATAGAAGAGTGGACGTAACAATGCAAGGCAATTTGATGACAGTCGCACTTTGCGTTTTTTCAAGAAAGCATGGCGAATTGGCGGCCCATCGCTTGATCATGGTCAGCCGAATGCGTCGGCAACGGAGTAACGTAGGGTTAACTGCAGGAACGCGAGGGAGAGGGCAATGGAACACACTTCATCGGCATACGGACTTTGGTCGTTGGTCATTATCAACTCGCTGATCTTCATAATCTTTGCTTTTAGTTTTTACAAACCGAAGAGCAAGCGAGATTGGCGCTCCTTCGGCGCATTCAGTGCATTCCTGGTTGCGCTGTTTACCGAGATGTATGGCTTTCCACTGACCATCTACTTGCTGTCGGGTTGGCTTGGAAGCCAATTCCCCGGTATCGACTTCATGTCGCACGACGCCGGGCACCTTCTGGAAGTGATATTTGGGTGGCGCACCAATCCGCATTTTGGCCCGTTTCATATTGTCAGTAATGTGCTGATTGTCGTTGGTTTCTACCTGCTCGCCAAGGCGTGGGATGTGCTGTACCAGGCACAGCAAACCGGGCAGCTGGCCCGCACCGGCCTCTATGCTCGCATTCGTCACCCGCAGTACGTCGGGTTTGTGGTGATCATGTTTGGCTTTTTACTTCAGTGGCCAACCTTGGTCACCCTGATTATGTTCCCTATCTTGCTGGTGGTGTATTGGCGCTTGGCACTGGCGGAAGAACGTGAGATGGAACAACAGTTTGGGGATGTCTATCGAAATTATGTAGCCAATACTCCGCGCTTTATCCCACACATCAAATCGTGGAACAGATCGCCATCGAAGGGGTGACTGGCCGCGTTGACACCCCTTACGGACACGATAAGGAAACATAATGAGCGAAACAATCGATCCCGTTTGTGGCATGAAAGTGGATCCAGCGACAGCGATTGTCATGGATCACGATGGCCAACGTTACTGGTTCTGTTCGAGCCGTTGCCATGACAGGTTTATGGCAGATCAACAGCGTTATCATAGCAACACCGGCAACGCTCGCTCGATGCAATCAGAGCATGATCATCAGACCGGTCACGCCACACTGAAAGCTACTGTCATTCAGGCGGGCACTGTTACACAGATAGCGCAGGGCCATCATGCCCATACGCCAGCTGGTGACCCAATAGCCGTGTCCAACGCCAGCCAAATCACTGAAAACAAGCCACCTGCACCGCTGCTCGCCAGGCAATGGTCCTGCCCAATGCATCCAGAAATCATTCGGGATGCGCCTGGTCACTGCCCGATTTGCGGCATGGCGATGGAACCGATTCTGCTAAGCCTGGAAGATGAACACAATCCGGAACTGGAAGACTTCACCCGCCGGTTTTGGTACACGTTGCCATTGACTGTAATCGTGGTATTGCTGGCCCTGCTTGACCATCAGATTGCGGACGGCCAGTACCATACGTTGTCGCGCTGGAGCCAGTTCCTACTGTCGGTGCCGGTTATTCTATGGTCCGGCTGGCCATTCTTCTCGCGAGGCTATCAGTCGATTGTTCACCGTAGCCCCAATATGTGGACGCTGATTGGTGTCGGAGTTGCCGCGGCATTTCTTTACAGCATACTGGCCATGCTGATGCCTCAACTATTCCCCGACACATTTCTGGTTGAGGGCCGGGTCGGGATTTATTTTGAAGCGGCCGCCGTCATCGTTTCGCTGACCTTGCTCGGGCAAGTGCTGGAGCTGCGGGCGCGTTCGAAGACCTCAGCTGCGATCAAGGCGCTGCTCGGCTTGCAACCGAAACTGGCACGCCGCATCAGCGACAATGGTACCGAAGAAGATATACCACTCGGCCATGTCCATGTCGGCGATCGCTTGCGGGTGCGGCCCGGCGAAAAAGTACCAGTCGATGGTGCGGTGCTCGAAGGCAAATCAAGCGTCGATGAATCGATGATCACCGGCGAGCCGATTCCGGTATTCAAAGACGTCGGACAGCGGGTGATTGGTGCCACCCTGAACGGTAGCGGCAGCCTAGTGATTCGCGCCGAAAAAGTCGGCTCAGAAACCATGTTGTCGCAAATCGTCCAGATGGTTGCGCTGGCGCAGCGCTCACGGGCGCCGATGCAACGGTTGGCTGATCAGGTCTCCTACTGGTTTGTGCTCGCGGTGTTCGCGACGGCGCTGCTGACGTTGCTGGTCTGGGGATTCTTCGGGCCGGAACCTGCTTGGGTGTACGGCATCGTCAACGCGGTGGCTGTGCTGATCATCGCTTGTCCCTGCGCACTGGGTCTGGCGACGCCGATGTCGATCATGGTCGCAACCGGACGTGCCGCAACGCTCGGCATCCTGTTTCGCGACGCCGAAGCGATCGAACGGCTGCGCCATGTCAACACCGTGATTGTCGATAAGACCGGCACGCTGACCGTTGGCAAGCCAAGCTTTGATCGCATCGTCACTGCTGCCGGCGTCGACGAAGCGGTTCTGCTGCGTTTATCAGCGAGTCTGGAGCAGGGCAGCGAGCATCCGCTCGCCGAAGCGATCGTCGCGGAAGCGAAGCGGCGCAATCTCGGTCTTGCAAAAGCGGAGAGTTTTGAGTCAAGTACTGGCATCGGTGTGCGCGGCCGGGTCGAGGGCCACGATCTCGTGCTAGGTAATACCCGCATGTTGACCGATATCGGCGTCGATGCTGGCGCGCTCCAGCGCGAAGCAGAAGCATTGCGCGACACCGGCGCTAGCGTGATGTTCGTCGCCATCGATGGCACGCTCGGCGGACTGATTGCAGTCGCCGATCCAGTCAAGGACTCAACGCCGGAAGCATTGGCCGCGTTGCATGATGCCAATATTGAAGTGGTCATGGCAACCGGCGATGGCCTGACGACCGCCAACGCCGTGGCCAAGCGGCTCGGGATCGACGCCGTCTATGGCGAAGTCAAACCGGCCGACAAGGCCGAGCTGGTGCAGGAACTGAAACGCAAAGGCCGCACGGTCGCAATGGCGGGTGACGGCATCAACGACGCGCCGGCATTGGCCGCCGCCGATGTCGGTATCGCCATGGGTACCGGCACCGATGTCGCCATGACCAGCGCTCAAGTGACGCTGGTGAAAGGCGATCTGCGTGGCATAGCGCGCGCGCAATCGATCTCGCGAACAACGGTGCGCAACATGCGCCAGAACCTAGTGTTCGCTCTGTTGTACAACGCGCTTGGCGTACCGATTGCAGCCGGCTTGCTGTACCCCTGGTTCGGCATTTTGCTGTCGCCAATCATTGCTGCCTTGGCGATGAGTTTAAGTTCGGTGTCGGTGGTCCTCAACGCGTTGCGATTGCGCCGGGCTCGCTTACTCTGAGTCTCGCATAAACAGGCAAGCAAATGGCGACATCAAGAGAGGATTGCAGCATGAGATGGGGTGTTCTGGCAGGCATTTACCTTCTATACGTGCTCGCCGCACTGGCAGTGCTGGCCCATTTTGGGTTGACTGTTACCGGTGTTGTGATTGCCACAACGATGCTGCTGGCGGCTCTTGGCCTTCATCTCTGGCTCGCTCACGATGAACCTAAGCAACGGCAAGGGGGCAGGGAGCCTAGACGGCATGTGCATCGAGGTGATCTGCCATGAGACCGAACATGCTGGCAAGTGGAGTGAATTTTCCGGTACCGAAAGCAGAGCATGGCTTCCGATGCCGATGGCAAGCGTTTTCACGTATGGGAATTGTTTTCAGCTCGACAAGGACACTCCAAGTTGCATTCATCTTTCCATCCAACGCCCTGATCGCGTCGATGCCGTTAGGGTCGAATGGCCGCATCTGCACCCCACCCGCTGAAGGAGCAACCCCATGCGTCGCAATCAACTGATCTGGCTTGGCTTCATCGCCATCGCAGCCTTCTTCCTGCTCAGTGAACATCGCGCCCACGTGTTCGGTTATTTGCCTTACTTGCTTTTGCTGGCGTGTCCGCTGATGCATTTCATGCACGGCGGACATGGTGGACATGGAGGACATGGCGACCCGGACCGCAACCGGGATGATGCCTCCGGGCCGCGAGAGGATCGATCCACTACCGACCGCCATGACCATCACGACCACTCCGCTGGTGCCGGTACCGAACCGCGGAAATAGTGAACCGCGATAGCGATATTGAGCGCTGCAACTGTGTGGAAGAGTAAGTCGCGCCAGCGCGGCTGGGGACAATTGAGATGCGTAAATCTTGGGTAATTGCGTTGGTGAGCTTGTTGGCATTGGCCGCTGCGTCGTACGGCGGCTTTCGCCTGCTGCAAACCGAACAAGTGCCTGATGGCTTTGTCTACGGTAATGGACATGTCGAGGGGATTGAGATTCGGGTCGCCGCGGAGATCCCTGGTCGGGTGGTGGACAGCACCATGATGGAGGGCCAGCTGGTCGAAGCCGGCTCAGTGCTGGCAACACTGGATGTTGTGGCGACGACCGAATCGTGGCGTAGCGCGCAGGCTGTGCGTCGTGCAGCGGCTGATGAACTGGCGGCTTTGCTCCCGCAACTGAAAAATTGGCAGCACCATCTGGAAAACGCAGAGCGCGAGCAAACTCGCCTGAATGAATTGAAAACGCGAGAATTGGCTACCGCCCAGCAACTCGATCAAGCCAGTAATGCGGTAAGCGAAGCCCGTGGCCATGTAGCTCATCTCCGTGCAACTGTCGACAGCGCGAACGCCAAACTGGCGGCTGCAACGGCCCAGGAAGCCCTTGCCATTGATCAGCGCCAGAAAGTCGAAATTCGTGCGCCGAGACGCGGCACCGTATTGATCAAGGCGGTGGAACCCGGCGAGTACGTGCAACCCGGTCAACCGGTCGCGGTTTTGGTGGACATGGATCGACTTGAGCTGCGTATCTTTGTCAGTGAGCGCGATCTCGGCTTCCTAAGATTGGGCAACAATGCTCGCTTGCGCGTGAATGCATTTCCGGACCAGTATCTTGAAGCCACGCTGGCTCGCATTGATCCACAGGCACAATTTACGCCGCGTGATATTCACCTGCCAGATGAGCGGGCACGGACCGTCTATGGCGTGACATTGGCATTGAACAATCCGGATGGGCGACTCAAACCGGGAATGCCTGCCGATGCCTGGATCCGCTGGCAAGACGCGTTGCCCTGGCCGGCAACGCTGATCACGCCGGGCGAATAAGTCATGGAAGCGAACCGCATACAGCTAAGTGGCATCGGCAAGCGCTACGGGGATATCACGGTTCTCTCGGATGTCCACGTAGCGGTTCGGGCTGGAGAGATTCTCGCCGTCGTGGGTCCGGATGGTGCAGGCAAGACTACCTTGATGCAAATTCTCGCCGGCATCCTGAGTCCGAGCACTGGGCAGGGCACGGTGCTCGGTCATGATCTGAATCGCAGTGCAGAGCGTGTTGCAGCCAGTGTTGGCTACATGTCGCAGGGATTTACCCTCTACGATCAGTTGACGGTGCTGGAAAACATCGCGTTTTCCGCCGGTATTCGCGGACTTCCGGACTCCCTCTGGCAACAGCGCGCGGTGCAACTGCTCGACATGGCGGGACTGAGTCGGTTCACGGCGCGGCGCGCGGGCGCACTTTCCGGCGGCATGCGCAAAAAACTTTCGCTGTGTTGCAATCTTATTCACGAGCCTCAACTTCTGATCCTGGACGAACCTGGCTTGGGCGTGGATCCGCTGTCCCGACGGGACCTGTGGCGTATATTGATGGGCTATCGCAGTAGTGGTGTCAGCATTGTGGTGGCCACCTCGTACCTTGATGAAGCCGATGCCTGCGATCACGTGCTGTTGCTAGCAGAGGGCCGAACGGTCGGCACGGACACACCGGCTGCGCTCAAAGCTCGATGCAATGGTCGCGTGTACGAGTGGCCTTTGGCGCAGCCATCGCCGTTGCCGCTCGACAATTGGCGCAGCCACAAGCAATTGGTCGACCGACATCACGTCGTACTGCGAGAGCGGCCGGTAACCGCGCTGCCCAACGCCGTGCTGCTGGAACCCAGTTTAGAAGATGTATTTGTCGATCTGACCGGTGGTAATGAAGCGAATGTTATGGCTGCTGGCTCGGGACCAGGACTCTTCACGACCCATACCCCAAAAGGCATTTCCGTGGACGCCCTGACCATCCGGTTTGGTGCATTTACGGCGGTGGATGCGGCGTCAGTGAGCATTGAGCCGGGAGAGATTGTTGCCTTTCTCGGCCCCAACGGGGCCGGCAAGACTACATTGATCCGTTCCCTGTGTGGATTGCAGAAGCCGAGTTCTGGCCATGCCACCGTGGCTGGCTTTGATGTCCAGACCGAACGACGGTTGCTACGCGCCCATATTGGCTACATGTCCCAGCATTTTTCCCTCTACCCGGATCTTACAGCGCAGGAAAATCTGGAGTTTTTTTCCAGCGCTTATGGAATGGATCGACGGGCAGCAAAAGCCGCGATTGCCTGGGCAGGTTCGGTGACAGAGCTGGTGGTCGACGACCGCTTTGTTCGCGATATGTCCGGAGCCACCCGCCAGCGGCTGGCGCTCGCCTGCAGCCTGTTGCATCGGCCCTCGGTGCTCTTTCTTGATGAGCCCACGTCCGGCGTGGATCCGCAATCACGCTATCGCTTCTGGTCGGTGATTCAGCAGCTAGCCGCTTCTGGGGTAACGATCATCATCACGACGCACTATCTGGCGGAGGCAGAGTATTGCCACCGCCTATGCCTGATGCACAACGGCCACCTGTTTGCTGACGGCACACTACCGCTGTTACGTCAGCAGTTTGGCTTGGCCGTTGATAGCTCGGTAGAAGACCTCTTTATCGCCGGCATAAACATCGAAAATGCCAACCGGAATGCCGCATGAAAATGCAATGCGTGCGAGCGATCATCGCGAAAGAAAGCCGTGAGCTGATCCGCGACCCGGTCACGATGTGGCTCTGCTTTTTGATGCCACTTGTTATGTTGTTCTTGTTCGGTTACGCCGTCAATCTGGATGTTGAAGACATCAAGCTTGGCGTGCTGGACAACGATCGCACACCAATGAGCCGCGATCTGATTGATCGATTCACCGCCAGTCATTACTTTCGGCTGATTGAAGATCTGCCAAGCCCTGCTGCCGCTGAAGATCGCCTACGGCGTGGCGCAGTAAGCCTCGTGCTGGTCATCCCGCCAGGAACCCAGCGACGCCTCGCACGCAATGAAACTGCACCGGTCCCCATATTGGTCGATGGCAGTTATGCCGCAACCTCGCTACTGGCCGCTGGCTACGCGGAGAGCATTATCACAAACTATGTAGCCAAGCCTACGCGCATCGAACCGGTCGTGCGCGTTTGGTACAACCCGTCAATGAAGAGTGTCAACTACATCATTCCGGGGCTGTTTGGCGTGATCCTGATGGCTTTTCCGCCACTGTTGACCGCGCTCGCCATCGCCCGTGAACGGGAGAGTGGCACTATTCAGCAGATCTACGCTTCACCTCTGACAACCTACGAGTTCATGCTCGGAAAGTTGGTGCCGTATGCCGTTGTTGCGTCACTGGAGATGGCGCTGATCGTTGGCCTCGGCTACGTCTGGTTTCACGTCCCGTTTGTTGGCAATCCGTTGGAGCTGCTGGCGGTAGCACTGCTGTATGTGCTGATTACCGTAGGCATCGGTCTATTGGTTTCTACGCTCGCCAAAACCCAGGTCGCCGCGATGCTCATCGCACTCATTATTGCGCTGATGCCATCTTTTCTGTTTTCAGGCTTCCTGTTCCCGGTGTTTAGCATGCCGATGCTGATGCAGATGTATGCGCGGATGTTTCCTACCAGTTACTTCATCGATTTCTCGCGCGGTGTTGTGCTCAAAGGGATCGGGATCGAGGAGCTCTGGTTCAATGTGTTGTGGCTAGGGGTCTACACCGCGGTGGTGTTTTTGTTGGCTGCTCGGCTACTGAAGAAGAAGGTGGCGTGATGACGACGGCTACCGTGCTGATTGGCTTGCTAAAAAAAGAGTTTGCTCAGTTTTTTCGGGACAAGGTCATGATGTTTGTGGTGCTGTGGCTGTACACCGCCGAAATCGTACTGTGTCCGTTGGCCTTGACCTTCGATGTCAAGCAGTCGCCGCTGGCGGTCATCGATCATGACGGCAGCCCGGCATCTCGTGCCTTAATCCAGCATTACACGGCCACAGAAGCTTTTGCCCTGGTGGGTATGCCGGCCCAAGAGGCAACGGCGGAGAGCTGGTTGGATCAGGGAAAGGTCCAGTTGGTATTGGTTCTTCCGCGCGGATTTCACCGGGCGTTGCTGCGTAATGAGCCGGTGTCGTACCAGGTATTGCTTGACGGCAGCAATGCCAATGTGGCTGCCAACGTCCGCGCGTATGTCCACCGCATCAACGCCATATTCGCCCGCAACAGCGGCTACGTGCGTGGCGAAAGCAATGTATTGATCCGTGACCGTCGGCTCGAACCGCGGGTTCGGGTCTGGTACAACCCGGAACAATCCAGCACGTTGTTCATGGCACTGTCAATGATTGCCTTGGCCGGCATGATGGTCGGTGTCGCGCTGCCGGCGGCTTCCCTGGTGCGGGAGAAAGAGCAGGGGACTATCGAACAGTTGCTGGTCACTCCCATTCATGCCTGGCAATTGTTTCTGGCCAAAACCTTGCCACCGCTGGCGATGTGTTTGCTGGCGATTTTTCCCACCGTCTTTGTTGCGACGCTACTTTTTGATGTGCCAATGCGTGGCAGCTTCTTTTTTCTGCTGGTGGAAAGCGCGGTCTTTCTGGCCAGTGCGATTGCGCTCGGTGTCTGCATCGGCGTCTACAGCCAAACCTTGCAACAGTCATTGCTGCTGTCGTTCTTCGGTCTGTTCCCCATTCTGTTTCTGTCCGGCACGGTGACACCGATCGAGTCAATGCCGAGCGCGCTGCAGTATCTGTCGCTGCTGAGTCCGTTGCGGTACTACATGGATACGCTGTTGGCCATTTTCTTGAAAGGAGCAGGGTGGCGTGAACTGTGGCCACAGACCGTGGCCCTGCTCACGCTCTGCAGCGGCTTGTTCGCGTTGTCTCTGTGGCAGTTCCGTCGGCGGTATATGTGAAGCCGCCTGTCATTTTTTGTTTGCGACCCAAGGAGGGTTTCATGAATCGATCCACTCACACCGCCAACAGAATCGCAATTCCGCATCGGACGCTGACCCTTGCTGGGATTGATCGGGGCAACGCCAGCATGGTGCTGGCGGATGTTGAAACGTTGGCTGGCGTCCACGAGGTCACCTTGGCATTGGGCGACAACAAGATGCACTTGCATGTCGATGAGCGCTTCGATGTCGCGGCGTTGCAACAGATCTTGAGCAGCAGCGGCGTCACGCTGGTGCCAGCCCAGCCCGTACGGCCCGCAGGTGCTCAACCCTCGGATGCCGGTGGCGTCGATACCGCTTCCTGTTGCCAGTCGGATAAAAAAGGTAACCACAATGGCTCACGCTAGTAGCAATCGATTGCAGGTGCGTCGGATGGGCATTGACACCCATCAACAGGCAATTGCCTTCATGCCTCGCGATTGCCACGTGTGTCGTTCTGAGGGGTTCAACGCCTTGTCACGGATTGCCTTGCGAACCGAACACATCGAAATCGTCGCCGATCTCGACGTCATTGAAGGAGAAGGGCTACCACATGGCACGGTGGGATTGTCGGAGGCCGCCTGGAAGTTACTGAAGGCCCAGGACGGCGATTTCGTTCATGTGTCACATCCCTCACCGTTGACATCACTCGGTTCGGTACGAGCCAAACTGCATGGTCATGTGCTTGATGAGGCAGCCTATAGGGCGGTCCTGACCGATATTGTCGCCGGACGATACAGCGACATCCATTTGACCGCCTTCATCGCTGCCTGCGCCGGCAAGCCGATGACCATCACCGAAACGGGCGATCTGACGTCGGCGATGGTGATGGTGGGTCAGCGATTGGATTGGGGACGCGGAGTCGTGCTCGACAAGCACTGTGTCGGCGGCTTGCCAGGCAACCGGACCACCCCGCTGGTGGTAGCGATCATCGCGGCAAACGGTCTGCTGATCCCAAAAACCTCCTCACGAGCCATCACGTCGCCAGCTGGAACAGCCGATACGATGGAAACGCTGGCGCCTGTCAACCTGACCTTGGCGCAAATGCGCACGGTTGTTGAACGCGAAGGCGGTTGCATCGTGTGGGGCGGTGCGGTCAGCCTGAGTCCGGCTGATGACATTCTGATCCGGATCGAACGCGTACTCGACATCGACAGTGAAGCCCAACTGGTTGCCTCCGTGCTGTCGAAGAAAGTGGCAGCCGGTGCCAGCCATGCGCTGATCGATATACCGGTTGGGCCCACCGCCAAATTGCGTGATGCCAGTGCGGCCGAACAATTGGCCATGTTGCTGCACAACGTGGGCAGTCGGGTCGGGCTCGCCGTGCAGACCCATCTGTCCGATGGCACTCAGCCGGTCGGCCGTGGCATCGGTCCGGCGTTGGAAGCGCACGATGTACTGGCGGTATTGCAGGGCCGTGCGGACGCACCACCGGACCTGCGTGAGCGCGCATTGCAGCTGGCGGGAAAGCTACTGGAGCTGGCGGGAACACCTGTGGGGCAGGGGTATGCTTTGGCGTGCGCCACGCTCGATTCCGGGGCTGCCTGGCGCAAATTCTTGGCGATTTGCGACGCCCAGGGCGGGTTGCGCCAACCGCAAGTGGCGCCACAGCAGTTCCCCATCGTGGCAGAACGTGTCGGTCATGTGCGCAGCATCGACAACCGGGTACTCGCCCGGATCGCCAAACTGGCTGGGGCACCCGGCGCTGCTGCAGCCGGTATCGCCTTGCACGTACGGCTTGGAGATCCGGTCGACGCGGGCCAGCCCCTCTTCACGGTCCATGCCGAAACCAGCGGCGAACTTGCGTACGCACTCGATTACTACCGTCACCATACCAATGTCATTCAACTCAATGAGAAGCTGCCATGACGACACCGCTATTGTTTACGCTGGATGGCAATACCCAACTGCAACAGGGTTTGCAGTCGTTGTTGCGTGTGGAGCGTGGTGATTGTCTGGTCCGGCATTTTCCGGATGGTGAGAGCTATGTGCGGGTCTTGAGCGATTGCAGGGACCGCGATGTCATTGTGCTGTGCAGTTTGTCACAACCCGATCTGCACACTCTGCCACTGTTTTTTCTAGCTGATACGCTGCGGGAGTTGGGCGCGCGATCAGTCGGTTTGGTTGCCCCGTATCTTGGTTACATGCGGCAGGACACCCGTTTTCATCCGGGCGAGGCAATCAGCTCGCAATTGTTTGCCCGCTATCTCAGTCAGCGCATTGACTGGCTGGTGACGGTCGATCCGCATTTGCATCGCTATCACGCGCTCAATGAAATCTATTCCGTGCCGCACCAACTGGTACATGCGGCACCGCTGCTGGCGACTTATATCGCACAAGCGGTCAGTCGTCCGCTGCTGATTGGTCCTGACAGCGAAAGCGAGCAGTGGGTGGCGGCGGTCGCTGCCGCCGCTGATGCGCCATTTCAGGTGCTACACAAGACACGACACGGCGATCGTGATGTCAGCGTCTCGGTGCCTGATACCGAGCGCTGGCGTGACCACACACCAGTGCTAGTGGATGACATCATTTCAACCGGCCATACCTTGACCGAAACCATTGGCCATCTCAAATCTGCCGGACTTCATGCGCCTGTGTGCATGGCTGTGCACGGAGTTTTTGCCGATGATGCTCATGCCCGCCTGCTTGCGGCCGGCGTCGAACGGGTGGTGACCTGCAACAGTATCGCCCATGCCACCAACGCGATAGATTTAGGACCGCTACTCGCCGATGCCGTGATGAACCTTTTACCGGCTGCTAGCAGTAGTTGGTCATGACCACGATTTTGGTTGTGAACTGTGGCAGTCGGAGCATCCGGTTGGCGGCATATCGTGTCGATGCCAGCGGCATCAATGTCATTGCCCGTGCGCACGCTGATGACCTGCACGGCGAGCAGGCGACGACAACAATGCTGGAGCGACTGCCGGTTCCTGATGTTGTAGCGCATCGATTGGTTCATGGCGGTGACTGGCTGATCGGTCCGTGTTGGTATCGCCCCGAGCAACAAGCCCAGCTTGATACTCTGGATGCCTTGGCGCCATTGCACAACCCCAAAACGCGCCGTTGGCTTGCCAACACCCAACAACGTTGGCCTGAGGCGCTGCAAGCGTTGGTTCCTGACACCGGATTCTTTCATCAGCTACCTGCGGTGGCGAAACATCTGCCATTACCAAAGGCGATCTCTGAGCGTTTTCAGTTACGTCGATATGGTTTTCACGGACTGGCACATCAGGCGCTGTGGCGAGCGTTGCGAGACGCACGACCCGACCTGGCTGCCGGGCGTGTGATCACGTTGCAGCTTGGTGGGGGGTGTTCGGCGGCGGCGCTGAAAGCCGGTGTGCCGCTCGATACCTCAATGGGTTTCACACCGCTTTCGGGACTGATGATGAGTACTCGCCCTGGTGATCTGGATCCCGGCGTGATCCTGCGGTTGCTTACCGAGCTCTCTGTCGCAGACGTCAGCACGTTACTCAACCAGCAATCAGGACTACTCGGGGTGTCGGGGTTGTCAGCGGATATGCGGAGTCTGCTTGCCTGTGACAACGCCGAAGCGGCCTTTGCCATTGAGTCATTTTGTTACCGCGTTCGACACTATCTCGGCGCTTACGCTGCCGTGCTGGGCGGTATCGATGCCATCGTGTTTGGCGGCGGTATAGGCCTCAATAGCGCGGCGATCCGGGAACGGATTCTAGCGCCGATGACATGGCTCGGTGTTGATTTTGATCCCATCGCGAATGTAGCGGAAAAGTGCCCAGCTGATAGCAACCAATGCATTACACGCCTCGGAAGCAAGGTCGCAGCATTCGCCATGGCAGCGGACGAGGAACAGCTCCTAATTGAACATGTGCTGCAGTTGCAACAAAAACAGGATCCATCCCATGGACAAGCATGAACAACACTACATCAGCAGCCGCGCCCGGCACTACCGCGAACACGATCCGACGTTCGCTGCATGGGCCGCCGGCTATGGCGTCATTTCCCATCTCGATGAGACACAGGTTCGAATCTTTGATTTTGCGACCGAGCTCGAACAGCGCGGCATTGTGCCGAGTCGAAAAGCGGTTTTCGATACGCTCGCCGCAGCAGACCGGCTCGCCTCAATGGCGATGTGGCTGGTCGTGCATATGAGCTATGCGAAACGCGTACGGCTTGACGGTTTGGAACTAACCGCAGCTGACTTCAAAACCGACCCGCAAGGTCATGTTGGCGGCTCACTCAACATGGTGCCTGCCTATTGTGGCTATCTGGCTTGCAATGCCCTGACTGGCTTGACACGCAGCTGGCTGATGGGGCAGGGGCACTGCGTTGCGGCTATCGATGCCTGTAACGTGTTGGTCGGCAATGTGACGCCCGAACATGCAGCCCGTTATGGTGTGGATGAACGCGGACTGACCAGGTTGGTACAGGACTTTTATTCCTATGCGATCACGGCCGACGGGCATCCGGCGTCCGCACTCGGTAGTCATGTCAACGCGCATACCGCCGGCGGGATCAGCGAAGGTGGCTACCTTGGCTTTGCCGAGCTTCAGTATGTGCACATGCCCCTGCCGGGCGAGCGCCTCGTGGCATTTCTCAGTGACGGTGCCTTCGAGGAACAGCGTGGCAGCGACTGGGCGCCACGCTGGTGGCGCTCCGAAGACAGCGGTATGGTAGTGCCGATCATGATTGCCAACGGCCGACGTATTGAGCAGCGCTCAACGATGGCTCAGCAAGGTGGCACGCACTGGTTCGCACGTCATCTGAAATTGAATGGCTTCGATCCGGTCATCATTGACGGCACTGATCCGGCGGCCTTTGTCTGGGCCATCTGGGAAATGGAAGAGCGATTGACTGCCTGCGCCGATGCGCTGCGCGCCGGCCACGGTCATTACCCGGTACCACTGCATTATGCGATTGCGGAAGCGCCAAAAGGCTTTGGTTTTCCTGGCGCGGGCAGTAATCGCGCGCACAACCTACCGCTCGCGGGGAGTCCTTATCGTGACGCCGAAGCGCGCGCGGAATTCAATGCCGGAGCGGCCGCGCTCTATGTACCGGTCACGGACTGGCCAGAGATCCTGAGTCGCTTCGACAATCACGTCGCACAGCGACGTCCCCTCGAACGCGATCATGCCTTGGTTAGGCAACACGTTGCGCCGTTACAGGCAGTAACGCCAGCATGGCGCGAGCGCGACGCCGTTGATTCGGCCATGGCAGCACTGGATGGGTTGTTCTGTGAACTTGTCAAAGCCAATCCAACGCATCGCGTGCGGGTCGGCAATCCCGATGAGTTGGCCAGCAATCGCATGACCAACACGCTGTGGCAATGCCGACATCGTGTCTATTCGCCAGAACCGGGATTACCGGAAGCCGTCGATGGCCAAATCATCACTGCCCTCAACGAGGAGGCCGTTGCGTGCGCGGCGCTGGCCAATAAAGGCGGGGTGAATCTTGTTGTCAGTTACGAAGCGTTTGCCGTCAAGATGCTGGGCGCCATGCGCCAGGAACTGCTGTTTGCCCGTCACCAAAAGCAAGTCGGTCGAACGCCTGCGTGGCTGGGCATTCCATTTTTGCTGACCTCCCATACCTGGGAGAATGGCAAGAACGAGCAGTCGCATCAGGACCCGACCTTGTGTGAAGCGCTGCTTGGTGAAATGTCGGACACCGCGATCGTCCGGTTTCCAGCCGATGCCAACACGGCCATGGCATGTCTCAATGATTGCTATCAGCGCCGCGCCGAGTTGCATGCGCTGATCGTGTCGAAAAGTGAGCTGCCGGTCGTGTTCACCGCAGAGCAAGCGAAGCAGCTGGTGGACGAGGGCGCCCTTCTGGTCAAAGGGCCATCGCAGGCTCGCATTCAACTGATCGCTGTCGGGGCGCTGCAGCTGCAGGAATGCTTGAAAGCATGGTGTCGTCTGGAAGCCGCGGGCGTTGCGGCTGCGGTCATCTACCTCTTGGAGCCAGGTCGTTTTCGGGCTGGCCGTGATGCACACGAAGCAGCTTATCAATCGGCCAGCCTCGGCCCGCTGTTCTCAGTGCCGGTGTCGGCACGGATCATCGTCAGTCATACGAGGCCAGAACCACTGCTTGGTGTACTCCGCCCGCTCGATACCGGGACCAGCACGCGTTGTCTCGGCTATCTCAACCAGGGCGGCACGCTCAACAGTGCCGGCCTGCTCTATGCCAATCACAGCACATGGCTACATGTCCTCATGACGGTTGCGAGCTGTCTGAGCAGGGAAACCAGTGAATGGCTAAGACCGGACGAGCTCGCAGTTCTGAACGGTGATGGTGACATCTTGTCGTTGGTCGTGGCCGGTCCACGCTCGTGAATATAGCGCCCATGACGCAACGTCTGGGCCGCAATCCAAACCATCTGTGAGGAGCGATGATGAAAATTCGATTTCTCGGCGCCACTGGCACCGTTACTGGGTCCCGATACGTTGTGCAACACGACGGCGCCAAATTATTGATTGACTGTGGGCTTTTTCAGGGACTTAAAGCTCTGCGACAAAAAAACTGGGAGGCGTTCTCATTTGATCCGTCGGCGCTTGATGCGGTGGTGCTGACACACGCGCACCTGGATCATTCAGGATACCTACCACGCTTGATGCGGGAAGGCTTTCGTGGACCGATCTATTGCACGCCGGCGACGCGCGATCTGGCCGCCATATTGTTGCCGGACAGTGCCAAACTGCAGGAAGCGGACGCCGAGCGAGCCAACCGGCACGGCTATAGCAAGCATAAGCCGGCAGAACCGCTGTATACCTCAGAGGAAGCCGAAGCGGTATTGAAGCAGTTTCAACCACAACCGGTTCACACGCCGTTTACTGTGGGGCGTTTACAAATTGCGTTCAGTCCGGTTGGCCACATTCTCGGTGCTGCCAGCATTCGAATCGCTGGCGACGGTAAGACGCTAACATTCAGCGGCGACGTTGGCCGAAGTAACGATCCGCTGATGCAACCGCCGGAAACCTTGTCGGCAACCGATTTTCTGGTACTGGAATCAACCTATGGTGACCGTCGACACGTAGCTGACGACGCCAAGCATCGGCTGGGGCAAATCGTTCGAGAGACGGTTCTGCGTGGTGGCACATTGATGATGCCAGCCTTTGCCGTTGGTCGCGCTCAAACGTTGTTGCACTTACTGACGGAATTACGGGCGTCTGGCGACATTCCTGCCGTCCCAGTCTATCTCGATAGCCCGATGGCGACCGACGTCAGTCACATCCTGTGTCGCTATCAATCGGAGCACCGACTCAGCGAATCGGAATGCAAAGCCCTGTGTAGTGGCGTGACCTACGTGCGTGACGCCAATGACTCACGCAAGCTAGCACAAAATCGCAATCCAAAAATCATCGTTGCCGGCGCCGGCATGCTGACGGGGGGCCGAATTCTGCATCACCTGGAAGCGTTCGGTGGCGATCATCGCAGCACCTTGGTCATCGCCGGCTACCAAGCCGACGGCACACGCGGTCGTGCGCTGCTCAACGGCGATCGGACAGTGAAGGTCTATGGTGACTATGTCACGGTGAACTGCCATTTGGAAACGCTCGACGGTTTGTCGGGACATGCAGACTACGTTGAGTTGGGTGACTGGCTTGCGACCTTGCCATCGCCACCCCGGAGACTTTTCCTGACTCACGGCGAACCGACAGCAGCACGCAGCATGCAACGCTACTTGAGTGAACGTTTTGGCTGGACAGTCGAATTACCGGAAGAGGGCGATGAGGTTGCGCTGCAGTGAGACCACCAACCGGCACTGCGCCCGCCACTGTCCCTTGCAAAGGTGAGAAGCCATCATGACAGACGATCTTCACATCACTATCCGCGTGCGGCCGGCCGAGGCTGAATCAAACACCAGCGAAATGTGTGAGCACAAGGGTATTGGTCATCCCGATAGCCTGTGCGATGGGGTGGTCGAGGCCGTATCACTCGCGCTCAACCGCGCCTATCGCGAAGTTTATGGCCGAATTCAGCATTACAACGTCGACAAAGCGCTACTGATCGGTGGGCAGAGCCGGCCGCGATTCGGCGGTGGGCAGGTGGATGTGCCGATGCGGTTGATTATTTGCGGCCGTGCCACTGCGTTGCCAGAACTCGATCTACCAGTGCTGGTTGGCGCTGCGGCTCGTGAGTATCTCTACAACAATCTGCGCTGTGACAGTTCATTGATCCAGATAGAGTCTGCTGTCCGCGGTGGCAGCCCAAACTTGCAACAAGTCTTCGTTCGTGGCAAAGCTGTCGCTCTTGCCAATGATACATCGTTTGGCGTGGGGTTTGCGCCATTATCAAGGCTCGAAAGCACCGTTCTGCAACTGGCCGAGCATTTGCGCTCCACGCCGTTTCGCACTCAGTTTCCGGCGGCGGGTGATGATTACAAGATCATGGGGCATCGAATCGGACAGGATCTGACCTTGACACTGGCAATTGCAATGGTCGATCGAGAGGTTGAAAATGTAGCGCACTATTTCGCCCTGAAGCGCGCCATGGTTGACACATTAGTGGCATCGCTTCCAGCGCCGTGCACACTTCAGCTCAACATGCTTGACGATCCTATGGCAACAAGCGTGGACGGCATTTACCTTACCGTCACGGGACTGAGCGCAGAGCAGGGCGATGACGGCCAAGTTGGCCGCGGCAACCGAATGAACGGATTGATCACGCCATGCCGGAGCATGTCGCTGGAAGCGGTGGCCGGGAAAAACCCAGTCGCTCACGTTGGCAAACTATACAACGCCGCGGCGGCCGAATTGGCAGCTGTTCTTGCTAGCATGGAACCGACATTCAATGCGGTATCCGTGCAGATCTTGTCGACTATCGGCCGGCCGGTGGACAAGCCCAGCCTGATCGCAATCGAAATCGCCGGCCCGCTCCAGCTTCATGAGAAGCACCGAAGTCAGATTAAAGCGGAGGTGCGCCGGCAGTTGCAGTCTATTACGACGCTGTCAGAGCGATTGGCGAACGGATTTATCGCAGCGTTTTGATATCGGACACCTAGCACAAGTCAACAATGATGCACTGGTGTGCCGCTATCTTGACGGTCATCACGGCCTTTAGCGGCCAAGTGGCGCGGTGCGTTGCTGATCTACGTCATATCAATAGGGCAGAACAATGCGCCCGGTCGCCATTGCGCTGCTCGCCGTCTACGCGATCTGGCTACTTGCGCAAGTTGGCAATTTTGACGCCACGGCGTTGGCGACTAACACCTGCAACTGGAGTATGGGCGCCGAGTGAATAGACGGGGCGCTCCGCGCGGATTACCGAGGAAGCACTGCACCGCGACAGCGAGGAAAAAACTGTCATGGCTTTTCAAACAAAACAAACTCAAACAATGCCACCACTCGCGCTGGTGCTATTGGCAACCTTCACTATCACGCTTGGCTACGGCGTGATCCTGCCCGCCATGCCATTCTATTTGCAGCATCTGGTGGAACACAGCGGCGCATTTTCCGTATCGTGGCATACCGGCGTTATGACAGGCGTGTACTCGTTTGCTCTGTTTGTGTTTGCACCGGTGTGGGGCCGATTGTCTGATCGCATCGGTCGCTATCCGGTCTTGTTGTTTGGGCTTTCCGGCTTCAGTGCCAGCATGCTGTGGTTTGCACTGGCGCCAAATCTGGCGAATGCCTATCTCAGTCGCGTTATCGCCGGGTTTTGCGCCGCGGCCGTACTCCCGACCTCGTTGGCGGCTGTAGTCAGCCCCCGCACAATGGTTGCGCGGGCGCGCGCTGTCGCTGCAGTCAACGCGGCAAATGCGTTCGGATTTCTGACCGGACCAGCTTTGGCGAGCGTCTGGACGTGGTATCCCTCGTCGTTTCCTCCGATCTTGGGATGGTTGCCCACCGGGTTCAATGTATTCCCCATGCTTACTGTGGTCCTTGTCGGACTCGCCACAACACTCATGGTGAGTATCTGGTGGCGTGATGCACCGTCGTCGCTCTCCACTGTCGAGCATTCTGCTGCCGCTGACACCACACCTCCGTTGACGATAATGCTGCTGCTTACTTTGTTCATAATGTTCGCGCTTGGTAGTTTCGAAGTGAGTTATGCGATTCTGGCGCAGCAACAATGGCTACTGACCTCGCGGCAAGTAGCAGGCATTTTTGTTGCGTGCAGTATGGTGATGATCTTTGTGCAGCTCTTTCTGTTTGCTCCATTGCTACAGCGATGTGGCCCCATCGGACTGACGATTCCGTCATTGCTGGCGGCGGCAGCGGGCATCGCCCTGTTGCCGGAGGCGAAGCAATACCTTTGGCAAATGAGCCTTGTTTCCCTGATTGCGTTGGGTACCGGTTTGGCAATACCAACATTGGCGTATTCGGTTTCGCTTGCTGCAGGCCACCAGCCGGGACGCGCCTTCGGACACCAGATTGCAGTAACGAGTCTCGGCCAAGCTTTGGGCGCCGGTATTGCTGGGGTTCTGTTCAATCGCCACGCGGCGCTCACTTTGTGGCTGGCGGCCAGCCTACTAGCAGTAGGGGCCGTTTATTACCTGCTGCTACAGTCTTTCATTCGCGCCGGTCGTATGACCGAAAAATGCAATGTGCGTAACCAAACAGAGTAGAACCGGTCAATAGGAGTGCTTATGTGCTTTTCCGCATCTGCCAGTTTCACCGCTGGCGCCGTATTATCGGTCATTGGCATTGCCACTCTTCGGCAGGTGAAGCGGCCTGCTGAAATCCTGTTTGCCGCGATTCCACTTTTGTTTGCTCTTCAACAAATCACGGAAGGCTTGCTCTGGCTCGATCTGCAAAACGCAGTGGCATTACCTAAAGCGTGGATTGTCTTGATCTACTCGTTGTTTTCACACGTAATCTGGCCCATCATCGTCCCGCTCTCGGTGAGCCGATTGGAGTCCGTTCCGTGGCGAAAGAAAGCATTGCTAGCCTGTCAGATTGTCGGCTGGTTGGTCGGATTGTATCTACTGTATATCGTGCTCCGGTTTCCAGTGAATGCGAAGATACAAGGAGGCCACATTGCCTATGAATCCCCGCATTTCTACATTGCTATCGTCGTCGCGATGTATCTTGCTGCAACCAGCATCAGCGGCATCTTGTCTAGTCATCGCGCAATCAAGGCTTTCGGTGCGCTGGCCTTGATAAGCTCAGTAGCAGCGTACGCCTTCCATACCGCGACCTGGATTTCGGTCTGGTGTTTCTTTGCCGCCGTCCTGAGTTCCATTATCTGGTGGCACTTTAGAAAAGCAGCGTAAAGCGTCAATCTGTTGCACGGCTCCGCAGCTGCGGAGAAGGTCATTCGCACCCAGCTGCTCACAGCGTTCTGCTGAAGAATCGCTGAGCCATCCCTCGTGATGAGCGCGGATAAAGGCCCTGCCAATGCACGATCTTTCGCCCGTCATGTGTTCGCATAAGTATTTGCTACCGTTACACATTGATTCATGAAAGGCCAGAGGCATTCCGCTGAGCGGTACTTTGCGAAAGCACTATTCGCACTTCGCTCCAGCGCCTAATGCACCAGTTCGATGCCAGCCGATGTGTCAAACAATGGCAGTGGCGTGAAGCCGCCAAGTGAGCGAAGAGGGCGGATGAGCCATCTCTTTGTCGCGCTAGTGGAACCGATTCAAAGTGATGCCTCCTTCAGCGCGAATGACCCTGAGCACACTATCGCCTTCGTCCTTTGACAATGCAGTCGTAGGAACTAGTTTTCGTCTTCTTTTTTCATCATGGAATGGAGGCCAGTAGTCGAGATAGATAGCAATTGAGCGGGGATTGAAAGCCCGTCAGGTGGCAATCCTTGCTTTAGCTCGATGGCTTTGCTGTTTGACTCGAAGGCCAAGGTCCTGCATAAGCTTCTAGTTGCAGCGGTAGGCATGACTTTCGGTTCGAAGATTGGGGGCTAGGTATGAGCTTGAGCGCTCAGATACTGGTGAACGGCAACGAGCCCTGCACCCCCATCACGCATCATGAGCTCCAGTGACGCAACTCCAAAAAAGCTCCGCAGGGATGACGGATCCAGCTATCGCGCGATGCGCTGGGAGCCAAAGTGAAAGTGGCTCGGTAAATGTTCCACAGATGGCTAATGCGTACTAAAAGGACCTCGGGGATGCTTGAGGCTTCGTCGAGCATTTGCTCGCTGAACGACTGCGTATCCTTGAAGCCTGGCAATTGCGCTTGCTCAGGGACGCTCAAGTCCCATTCGTGAGCAATCGCAAGGAACAGCGTTCTGGCAACGCGCACGGCACGCGCCGGCTCCATCTGAGTCAAAATGGCGGTCGGGTTTTGCGTTGAGTTGACTTCGGGATCCATCGATCAACCTCTCAACTGTTCTCAATCGCACGAATGAAGCACCTAGCTAGATAACCTGCTGGTTTTATTGATTCTTCATCTGCAGCTCGGCAATTAGGAGGCATTGGGTGTGCTTTCCTAGTTCGTGAGTCTCGGGAGCCTGTCTTTCGCAATGAAAAGAATTTACTTCGCGAACAATGTTGCCTTGGCGATCCAAGAATTCGCGAGGATCGGAGCATGCCTAAGTCATTTTACAGCATGTAAGGGCATGAATTCGTGGAGGATTTTTTATTGAACAGGTCGTGCTTCGGAGGAGGTATCGACACCGGTGATGGGGCAAACCTACTTCGCTTGTAGGTACAAACTTACTTCCGCGGACACTCTTGCCGACAGGATGCCGAACTCAATCGGAGTGATGAGGCGTGGAAACAGGAGATGGTGAGGATTCAACGCGCCGAGCTGAGTGTGCGCAATCGATTGGAGCAGGAGTTGGACATGTTGCGCGAGGAAGTGCGCCAGCTGCGAGCGCATCATGATAATGCTGAGTTGACCACATCCGTCCCACCCAAAGTCAACGTGAGCTCGCCAACCAAAACAAATTAACGGAGAACGCGTAATTCCCGTTTACCACGGTGGCCGCGCTGGCTCTGCTGATCGCCATCGAGTTGCAGCGGGATTGGTCAATGGACTTGAGTGTGCTTTTGAGATTGCACGCCTTTAGCGCGTTGTTCGAAGTGAGCTCTTCACTACACAGTTGCCTCATCGTCGCCTACGCCAAGGAAGGCGGTGTCATGCTTGATGCCGATTTCTACTACCTTATGAATGCGCTAAGCCGGCAAATAGGTCACTACGGTCCCGGTGGTTGTTCCAGTTTTTGGGGGCTCATCGAGCGTTTGTGGGGCGTGGAGGTGTCTTTTTCTGCTGGCTATCGAACACAACCGCAACCCTGTCCACCGCCCGCGCGTTGCTGCTGAATCGGCGGACAGGGCACGCTGCCATATGAACAGAACACGCAGCAATCGCCCGGTTTCGGTTTCAGCAAGGCATGGCAATGCTCGCATTCGTAAAACCACTGGCAGGCATCGACCGGCATTTGTTCGGTTTTACCATGGCCGCAAAGCGGGCAGATCAGGTGCGATTCGGGTATCACAGCGGTCACTGCGGTTTCACCTTAGTGGTCGATGGGTAACCGGCCTCGGCTGTAGCCTGCGTCAATTGCTCAATGCGGAGTTTCGCGTCATCAAACGTGACGATGGCCAGACGGGTGTCGTAATTGACGTCAACCTTGCTGACGCCGTCTAGGCGCATCAATGCCGTTTTGACCGTCAATGGGCAGGTGCCGCAGGTCATGCCCGGGACGCTCAGCGTGACGGTGCGCTCGGCGGCACTGACTGGCGGGATCAGAGCCATCAGCAATAACAGTCCTGCAAGGTTTTTCATGTCAGCACTCCTCAGTAAAATAACGGCGCGAACCATGGGAACGCGAGCAGCAATAACAGCGTGACGCTCACCAGCCAGAAGATCCGGCGTTGCCGACGCTGCACCGCAGCATCGGCACAAGGGCGATCGTCGGCACAGGCTGTTGGCCGCCGATACAACCCGCGCCAGGCCCAATAGAGCAGCGCCAACGTCGCGGCAATGAACAGCGGCCTCCACGGTTCCAACCGGGTCAGATTGGCGATCCAGGCACCACTGATGCCAAGGCTCAATAACACCAGTGGGCCGACACAACACAGTGATGCTCCAATGGCGGCAACCGAGCCTGCCCACAATGACTGCCTGGGGTTCATTTTCGCTTCCGGAACAGCGCACGATGGGCCTAGCATAAGCTCCGTACCCAAGTACGGAGTCAAGATGGAAACCTTCACCATTGCCCGGTTGGCACAGGCCGCCGGTGTCAACGTCGAAACTATCCGGTTTTACCAGCGCAAGGGGTTGCTGGCAGAGCCGGAGCGACCCTTCGGCGGCATTCGGCATTACGGTCAGGCCGAGGTTGCCCGGATCCATTTCATCAAGGCCGCGCAGCGGCTCGGTTTCAGCCTGGATGAGATTGCGTCGCTTTTGAAGCTTGACGACGGCACGCATTGCGCCGAGGCGCGCCAGATTGCCGAACAAAAACTCACGGATGTTCGGCAGAGGTTGGCCGATCTGCAACGTATCGAATCCGTGTTGGCGGAGTTGGTGGCTCGCTGCACGGCCCGGCGGGGCAAAGTGGCTTGCCCGTTAATCGCGTCACTGCAAGCGAGCGGTTAGCGAATGACTCAAGTCTTTTTCGCTTGGTACAGCGACAACGTGCCACACACCGTACTAAACGTCCGGCACTCGCTCACTGCCTGAAAGCCGGCGGCTCGCAGCATCTTCGGCAACCGGCCTTCGATATTGTCGCGGGTGTTCGGGAAGCCATCCAGCAACTGAATCGAGTAGAACAGCGCGCGCATCAGCGGGTTGGTCGGCTTGCCCCAGTCGGCGATATGCAGTTCGCCGCCGGGGCGCAGTACGCGGTGAAATTCGGCGAAGGTCTGCTGCTTGGCCTCAGGCAGCAGGGGATGAAAGAACAGGCTGGACAGCACCCGATCGAAACTCGCTTCGGCAAACGGCAGCGTCGTGGCAAAGCCATGTTCAAACCGGATTGAAACCTGCTGTTTCGCCGCCTTGGTTCGCGCCCGTTGCAGGATCGCTGGATCGCCGTCGAGTCCGGTCATCTGTAAATCCGGATAACGTTGTTTGGCCATGATTGCCAGCGTGCCGGTGCCACAGGCGAGATCAAGCAGGCGTTGACCCGCACGCAGATTCGCCTGTGCCAGCAGCGCTGCTTTGAACCGCCGCTCGCGCGTGCTGTAACGCACGAGGGGGTCGTACAAAGCGGTCAGCCAGCGGTAACCAAGGGCCGGAACATAATGTGAGCTTGGCGCGTTCTGCATGACATCATCCTTTGCATGGGGCGAGGCCGATATCGTGGCGGCACCTACGCAGACTGCTGGCTTGCTACGTGGCAAGGTCAAGCATAATCGGTAGCGTTAACCACTGTTGCTGACAGCCGGTTTTGCACTAATCAAAGCGATTTGCTGCGCCTGTTATTGATCCACCCACTAGACTCGTCAAAGGTGCCGATCGAAGGAGCGGATCATGAACGACAGAAGCACTCTTTGGTATGTGCTCGGTCTGGCGGGATTTGCCGGTCTTGCTGTGTTCAGTTGGCAGTGGAACCGAGCCGGTGAACCGGAGCCACCGTTCGCCGAGCAGAGGAGTCATTTTCATGGCCAGCATGGTGCCGAGGAACATGTCAAAGAAGGCTTGATGCCGCATGGTCCGCATGGCGGTTTGCTGTTTGAAGATCGCGATCTGGCCATTGAGCTGGTGTTGCACGAGCATCACGGTAACCGTTGGTTGTACGCCTATCCTTTTACAGACAAGCAGCGTCCGCTGGCACCGGCGGCTGTGCAGTTGACGATGACCTTCCGCAACAACGGGCTCAGTGAGGCGGTACGGCTGACGCCGGATAGAAGCGAAGGCATGGCCTTGGCCCGGGCGCTGCCGGAAGATGCGTTGAAAGGTTGGCAATTGACGATGCTGGCGCAGCACGAACAGCATGCCCACGAATGGCAGATGCGGGATTTTACCCAGCCGCTGTGACGGCAATTCAATGTACGCAGCCGTGCTCAATACCCGCGCGGCGCGAAGGCAATAATCGCCATTCCGGCCAATGCGATAGCGCTGCCAATCCAGTCCCAGCGATCCGGCTGCACGCCGTCAACAACCCATAGCCAGGCAATCGCCATCGCAACATAAACGCCGCCGTAGGCGGCGTACACGCGGCCAGTCGCTGCCGGATGCAATGCCAGCAAGCCCGCGAAGATGGCAAGGCTCAGTGCAGCGGGCAGCAAGAGCCAGCCGCTGCGATCTTGTTTCAGCCACAACCACACCAGATAGCAACCGGCGATCTCTGCGGCCGCTGTCAGTACATACAAACCGAAAACACTGGGTGGATGCATCGTCTGTCTTTTACGGGCTATCTGCAATAGCCCGCTTGCAAAACAAACCGCCGCGGTCAAATTGAACGCGGCGGTGTCCAGAGGCAGTCGAGGAGACAGGTGTCACAACAGATATTGCCATGGTGTGACACGACCGTGGACAAGAAAGCGATTTACACCTTTGCGCCATCGATCAGCTGGTACGACTCTACCGGCGTGACATAGATCAGACCCGCGATGGCTTGGCCGGTGCGGGCGTTGTTGCGAATGAGCTCGACCGCCCTGGCGGCTTTGTCTTCTTCGCAGAGCAACTCCAGCTTCACTTCATCGGTGACCTTTTCGCCAAGCTCGATTGAGTAGTGCTCCTCATGCGCGCTGATCGCGTTCAGCAGACCTTTGACGTCAATGACGGTCAGATAGCGAAAGCCGGCCGCTTCCAGCGCATGTATGACCTCCGAAACGCGGCCGCGATGTACAAAGGCAGTGACGATTTTCATGACGAGGACTCCTCAGAACGGGGCCGGCGTGTTTCCAGCCACTCATAAATGACCGGCAGTAACACCAGTGTCAGCAGGGTGGAGGTGATGAGGCCGCCGACGACTACGGTGGCCAAGGGCCGCTGTGTTTCGGCGCCGACACCGCTCGACAACAGCATCGGCACCAGACCCAGAATGGCAACACTGGCGGTCATCAGCACCGGCCGCAGTCGCAGCAGCGTGCCTTGCAGCACTGCTTCCCGCACGGACAAGCCCCGTTCACGCAGTTCGTTCAGGAAGCTGACCAGCACGATACCGTTCAGCATCGCGACACCGAATACCGCGATAAAGCCAATCGCTGATGGCACCGACAGATACTGGCCGGTGATCGCCAGGCCGAGCAGACCGCCGATCGTTGCGAACGGCACGTTGGCGATGATCAGCGCGGCATAGCGGATCGAGTTGAACGCGGTATACAGCAGCACGAAGATGAAGAAAATCGTGATCGGCACAATGATCGCGAGTCGCGCCAGCGCGCGCTGCTGGTTCTCGAACGCGCCACCCCATTCGACCCAGTAACCAGCCGGCAGATCGACCGCTTGTTTGATCGCGGCATTGGCCTCCTGGACGAAGCCGTCGACATCGCGGCCGCGCACATCCATCTGGATCACGGCGTAGCGTTGCAGCTGCTCGCGCCGGACAAACGAATAACCTTCGGCAACATCGACATCGGCCACCTGCGCGAGCGGCACGATCACGCCGCCCGGCGCCGACAGCGGCAGTTGCCGTATCGCCTCCAGTGAGGACTTGTTGGACTCTTCCAGACGCACCGCAATATCGAAGCGTTTGACGCCGTCCAGCAAGGTGGTGATCGGTTCGCCGCCGATGCCATTTTTGACAATGGTCAGCACATCTTCGGCGTTGAGGCCGTAGCGGGCAATCGACTCGCGGTTCACCTTGATCCGGATTTGCGGCTTGCCGACGTTAGCTTCCAGCGACAGATCGGCGACGCCTGGCACCTTGGCCAGCACGTCTTTCAGCGTTGCACTCAAGCGATCAAGCTCGGTCAGATCTTCACCGTAGAGCTTTAGCGCCAGCGTCGCCCGTACGCCTGAGATCAACTCCTCAACCCGCATCTGGATCGGCTGGGTGAACCCGGCAACTGAGTTGGGAGCGACCTGTTCGAGCAGCTCTGCCATCGCTTCCTGCAATTCACCGATGTCGCGGCCGGTCGTCCATTCGCTTTCCGGATGCAGCGCGGTGTAGATCTCCATGTAGTTGACGTCGGCTGTTTCGCCTTTCTCGGCCCGGCCGATCATGGCCAACGTCGTCTCCACTTCCGGAAATTGCTTGAACGCCTCTTCGATGCGCTCGGACAAGGCAATCGACTCATCCAGCGAGGTCGACGGGATCGACGTCACCCGCCACATGATCGAGCCTTCTTCCAACTGCGGCATGAACTCTTTGCCAAGAAACGGGAACAACGCCAAGCTGCCAACCAAGGCGGCAATCGACGCGGTGACTACTGTCTTCTTGCGGGCAAGAGCCCAGTTGATCAACGGCCGATAACCGGCTTTGAGCCAGCTCACCAGTTTGGTGTCGCGCTCTTCCTTGGCGCGCAGAATGATGGCCGCCAAAACCGGGATCAGCGTCAGCGTCAGCAGTAGTGAACCGGCCATCGCAAAACTGATGTTGAGCGCCATCGGCTTGAACAGCTTGCCTTCCAATCCCTGCAAGCTGAACAGCGGCAGGAAGACGACGATGATGATGATGATCGCAAACGAGATCGGGTTGGCGACTTCGCGGGCAGCAGCCAGCACCGCCGAGGTGCGGTCGACCTTTTCGCCGTGCGCTTTGCGTTCGGCCATGATCCGGAACGCGTTCTCGACCATCACCACGGCGCCGTCGACCATCATACCGATGCCGATCGCCAGGCCCGCCAGCGACATCAGATTGGCTGACAGATGGGCCTGCCCCATGCAGATGAAGGCCATCAGCATCGCCATCGGCAACGCGACAATTACCACGATGGCGGATCGCAGCTCACCGAGAAACAGGAACAGCACGATGGCGACCAGGATCGAGCCCTCGATCAACGCGCGCACGGCGGTGTTAACCGCCTTGTCGACCAGATCGGTGCGGTCATAGATCGGCTTCAGCACCACACCGTCGGGCAAGGCTTCTTGCACGATAGCCAGTTTGCCTTTGACCGCTTCGACCACGCCTTTGGCGTTCTCGCCAATTCGTGCCAACGCCATGCCGAGAACCACTTCCTTGCCGTCGCGGGTGACCGCGCCAAAACGCGTGGCCGCTGCTTCGGTGATCTCGGCGACATCGCGGATATAGACTGGGGTGCCGTCATCGGTCTTGAGCACGATGCGGCCAATGTCCTCGCTGTCAGCGACCAGTCCGAGGCCGCGCACCAGATACTGTTCCTGACCGAGATCGACATACTGGCCACCGACCTGACCGTTGTTGGCTTGCAGGGCCGTCATCACCTCGGTGAAACCGATGCCATGCTTGATCAGCTTCAAGGGATCAATGCGAACCTGAAACTGCCGCTCACCACCACCCCATGAGGTCACGTCATCGACCCCCGGTGCGGTGCGCAGCATCAAGCGAACATTCCAGTCCTGCAAGGTGCGCAGATCCATGTCACTGATATTGGCGTTGAGTTTTTCATCGGCGCGCTCCAGCGTGTACCAGAGCACTTGCCCCAGGCCGGAGGCATTCGGTCCCATCTCCGGCCGGCCATAGCCTTCCGGAATACGATCTCCGACTTCCTGCAGGCGCTCGTTGACCAGTTGCCGGGCGAAGTAAATATCCATGCTGTCGTCGAAATAGACGGCGACATAAGACAACCCAAACAGACTGACCGAACGGATCTCCTGCACCTTTGGCAAACCGGCAAGCGCCGACTCGATTGGAAAGGTCAGCAGCTGCTCGACGTCTTCCGCAGCAAGACCGGGCGACTCGGTGTAGATATTGACTTGATTCGGCGTGACATCCGGGAACGCATCAATCGGTACCGTATTGACGGCCCGCAAGCCCAGAAACGCAATCACGGCAAACGCGATCAGTACCAGAAACTTGTAGCGTAGCGCGAGTTCAACCAGATGGTTCAGCATGGCCAAACCCTCCGCAGAGCAGGGTGGTGCACGTATCGTGAGCGAAGACAGACAGCGATGAAATTAGTGCGCATGACCTTCTCCGATCTTCGATTTCAGTTGCCGGGCTTTCAGCGCATAGGCGCCTTTGACCACAATTACATCGCCGGCATGAACGCCGTCGTCGATGATCACGAGACCACCTCGGCTGGCACCGGTCTTGACCGGTACCGCGTCATAATCGCCGGGGCCTGCTGCCGTGAACACCACCATCTGACCATCAAGCTGTACCAGCGCCTCTTTCGGTACCGCCAGTTGCTCAGTGCCACCCCGGGTGCTGATCCATACCTCGGTAAATTCACCCGGATGCAGCTGATCCTTGTCGTTGCGCACTTCAATGCGCACCGGGGTCGTCCGGGTACCTTCTTCGGCACGGTGGGAGAGCTGTATGACTTTGCCGGTCAGCTCGATTTTGTCATGGGCCATGATGCGGACGCTGGCACCAACCGTAATGCGCTCCGCCGTGGACGGCGGCAGTTGCGCGATGATCCAGACGCTGTCTTCGTTGACCAATGTGAACAGGGTGCGACCCGCATCGGCGCGCTCACCAATCAGAAAATCATCAGACGTCAGACGGCCGGCATGGGGCGCCGACAGGGTCAGCTCGCCATTGGCATTGGCCGATTTGCCAGCGAGCAAAGCATCGATGGCTTTTTCATTCATGCCGAACGCACGCACTTTGGCCAGCGCCTGATCGCGCGCGATTTGCGCTTCCAGATAACGGCGGCCGGATACTGCTTCACTACCCAGCGCTTTCACCCGTTGCCATTCGCGGTCGGCCACCAGCAGCACGCCCTGTGCTTCGGCCAACTCGATGCTGGTAAGGGTGACCAGTGCTTGCCCGGATTTCACTGCATCACCGAGTTTGGCGTGGCGCTTCTGCACCAGCGCTGGCACCCGTGGGCTGATCAGGGTGGTGGCATAGGCGTTTGATTTGACTTCACCGGGTGCTCGGATTTCATCACTGAGCGTTTTTGCTTGTAGCGTTTCGGTGACGATGCCCAGCTGTTTGATCTCTGCAGCGGTGAGCGCTTTGCCTTCGGCGTGCTCGCCCTCGGCATGTTCTCCTTCTTCGTGGTTGCCTTCATGCTCGGCAGCGTAGCCGAGCGGGGCTGCCAGCGTCAGCAGTGCGAGCACAGGCAGCAGCGAAAGCCACTGTGCTGGGCGCATGTTGTGGCGACGTTTCGCGTTCAGATAAATGTGTTTCATTGTCAGGAAGTCCATGAAAGCAAAGTCCGGATCAGCGGTTGGCCTGATCATCGAAGTTGGTCGGGTGGGTATCCGGCACGCCGGCCCAGCCGAGAAATTCACCCGCACTCAGCAACCAGTCGAGCCAGGCTTGCCACACTTGGGCGTTCAGTTGGCGACCGCGGGCGTTGGTATCGAGCGTTTGGTTGAGCTGCACGAGATAGTCGGCACTGGACAGCTCGCCGGCTTCCCACATGCGCTGCAGCAGCTCGGCCCGCGCCGTGACACGACTCGCCGGACTCTGCTGCCAGCGCTGCCAGGCGGTGAGCAACGCGTTGTAGCGGACGGTGGTTTGGTTGGCCTCGGCTCGCAAACGGCGACGGGTTTCCTCGAGATCGGCTTGCGCTTCATCGGCATCCGCACGGGCAGCGGTTACTTCGGCGCCGTAGCTGTTCAGAATCGGCAGCGGAATGCTGATGTTGAAAGCCACCAGGTCGTCCTGAATGCCGTCGGCTTCGACCGTGCCGCCAGTGAAGGACAGCACTGGATCAGGTCGCCGATCACGTTCCGCCACTTGGATGCGCGCGCTGGCTGCGTTGGCTTTCTGATGGGCTTGGCGGAGCAGGGAATGAGTGCTCAGCTTGCTGTCATCGACTTGCACGGTCGTCGTTGACGGCAAACTGGCCATCAATATCGGCAGGGCAACGGTATCGCTACCGAGCGCGCGCAATGCTTGCTCAGCCCGGGCTTGCTCGGCCTCCAATTCTGCCAGCTGGGCCAGAGCGTCCTGCAGTGCCAGTTCGGCCAGATCGCGTTCAATCTGATTGATGTCACCAGCGCGCAATCGACGGCCCGCCAGTTCGGCGAAGCGGGTCATCAATTCGACCCGTTCGTGCCCGAGCGCGGCTTGCTCTTGCGCTGCCTGAAACGCGATGACTTCGCGCAGCCAATCGGTACCCACTTGCTGCAGCGCGGCCTGCCACTGCGCCAATGCGGCTCGGTATTCCGCGTCGGCAACGTTCTCGCGGGCAGTGCGTTTGCCTGACCAATCAATGGCCATTGCAATGCCGATTTCGCGGCGATCTTCAGCACCGCTTTCGGTGCCCAGCGACAGCTCCGGGTTATACACGGCCTGGCCGGCGGCGTTTAAGCGCGCGGTGGCAGCGGTGAGCCGGGCGCGCGCCGCCCGAACGGCGGGATTGTTCGCCCAGAGTTGTTGCAGGGCCGGCCGCAGTTCCGCCGGCAAATGGCTGCCGGACAACAACTGTTCGGCTTGACGGGGGTCAGGCTCAGCGGCACGGGCCGCCGGTATATGTGATGCGAATACGAACATCAGGAGCGGCGCAACCACTCCAACCAAAAAGCGCATGATTCCTTCCTTCCAGAATGACGTGGCATGACCGGGTGCAGCGCACGCAGTCAGCGTCAGCTCACCGCAGGTGAGCGCAGAGGGTCGTGGGGAAGGCTGGTGTTAAATGAGCAGGCGAACGGTGCGCGTGAACTCAGCTGAGGCGCGCCGCTGTACTGACTCCGAAGCAGGAGATAACGGGGAGGATGCGGTAGCGGCAAACGCCCAGGCAGCAGGTGCTGGTAAGGCAACCGGGGTGAACTTATCGAGTTTGGTTTCTTTGGCCGGCGTTGCCTGAGTGGCGTCGTCGTCGCAGTAGCTCACGACATGGTCATCGTGACCGTGGGCATCGTCGTCGGCATGGGCATCGGCCAGATCCAGCGTACCCGGTTCATGGGCATCCTGATGGCCGACGTGATGCACGACGAGTTGACGCGCCTGCTCCGTTGCCACCACCACCGTATCGGCTGGCTCGTTGCTCATGACACTGTGCAGCGAGGCGAGCCGATCCAGACCGGTGGCGCACCACAGGTAGGTCAGCAACGCGAGCAGCAGATAGTGACGATAACGGCGCATGGGATGGCCAGAACGCTCGTAGAGGGTGGCAGAAGCGGTGGTCATGCTAGGTAGCCGATGCCGGTGGCGTCAAGCGTGGATCGCGCGCCAGCGGGAGGGCTTCACGGAGAATCCTGACCGCCGAACGCAGGATAATCGCTGCCATCGCCAGCCCCAGCAGCCGATCCGGCCACGGGCTGCCGGTCCAGCCGACCAAGCCGGCGGCGATCAACACACTGACATTGCCCAGCATGTCATTGCGCGAGCAGATCCAGGTCGCACGCAGGTTAATGTCAGCCCCCCGAAACCGGCTCAGCAAGACAAAACAGATGGTGTTGACGAGCAGGGCCAGCACGCCCATCACGGTCATGGCCATTGGCTCGGGCGTGCTGCCGAGCAGGCTGCGCCGGGCCACTTCAGCCAAGATCAACAGCCCCAGCACGAGCTGCAGACTGCCGTTCAGCACCGCTGCCTTGGCTTTGAGCTGCAGGCTGCGACCCACTGCATAGAGGCTGACGCCATAGACAGCGGCATCGGCGAACATGTCGAGCGAGTCGGCCATCAAGGCGGTCGAACCGGCCAGCCAGCCGGTAATGAACTCGGCGAAAAACATCCCGGCGTTCAGGCTCAGGACGAGCCAGAGCATCCGGCGCTGCTGACGCTCCAAAGTCTTGGTTTCACACAGGTCATGGTCACAACAACCGGCCATCGCGCTTCTCCCATCCGATTGGCAGGATGGTATTACAAACCCTATAGTGACTACAGGCTCAAGCATTTTCTGCAGAGGTGGTTATGCGTATTGGCGAATTGGCCGAACAAGCCGGCGTGGATGTCCAGACCATCCGCTACTACGAGAAAGCAGGCCTGATGGCTGAGCCGCATCGCGCAGAGAGCGGGTACCGGCAGTATCGACCTGAACACCGCGATACGCTCCTTTTCATTCGGCATTGCCGCTCTCTGGACATGTCACTAGCCGAAGTGCGCACCTTGCTGGATTTCCGAGAGCATCCTGATCGCGCCTGCGCAGAGGTGGATCAGTTAATCGCAAAACATATCGAGCAGCTGCATCGACGCATTGCCCAGATGCAGCAACTGGAACTGCAACTGAAAGCACTGCAACAACGCTGTGGTGAGCAACGAACGGCGGCTGAGTGCGGCATTTTGCAATCCCTTGGCACGGCTACGAGTGATTGCAGCTGTCATGCTGATCAGGTGGCGCATTCGTGATCCCTACCAATAACGGACCGCGTCCGCAACTGTGAAAAATGTGGTCATCTACCCAAGTTGTTTGTCGAATGGTGTATCCCAGGTCTCTTTGCCATAGCCAACCTCGGCAGGGTCGGGACTTTATGCGTTTGACGTGCATAGGATCCGCTACGAAGAAATCCGGCACATGTGATGGCCGAGGCGAAAGGCCATAACAAAGAGCCTTTCGCCGGTCACATGGCTGCACAGTGATGTGCTTCCGCGCCGCAGTGATTGAGGCGCGATTGCCAGTTCCGTTTTAAAGGGCTAGGTATGCGCTCGGGCGCTCAGATACTGGTGAACAGCAACAATTCCAGCATCCCCATCACGCATCATGAGTTCCAGTGGAGCATTACCAGAAAAGCTTTCGTTGGGATGACGGATCCAGCTACCGCGTGATGCCATCGGAGCCAGCGTGAAGATGGCCCGATGAATATTCCACAGGTGGCTAATTCGTACCAAAAGGGCTTCGGGCATGTTTGAGGCTTCGTCGAGAATTTGTTCGCTGAACGACGGCGTATCCAGAAAGCCAAGCAATTGCGCTTGCTCAGGGATGCTCAAGTCCCATTCGCGAGCAATGGCAAGAAACAACGTTTTGGCAACGCGCGCGACCCGCGCCGGCTCCGTCTGAGCCAAAATGGCAGTCGGGTCTTGCGTTGAGTTGGCTTTGGGTTCCATCAATCAACCTCTCAACGGGTCGCAATCGCACAAATGGAGCACTTGGCTAGCTAACCAGCTGATTTTCTTGAATCTTCATCTGTAGCTCAGCAATTAGGTGGAATTAGGTGAGCTTGCCTAATTCATGAGTCTTCGGAGCGTGTCTTTCGTAATGATACAAATTTACTTCGCGAACAATGTTGGCTTAGCGATCCAAGAATTCGCGCGGGTCGGAGCATGCCTAAGTCATTTTACAGCATGTAAGGGCATGAATTCGTGGAGGATTTTTTATTGAACAGGTCGTGCTTCGGAGGAGGTATCGACACCGGTGGTGGGACAAATTTACTTCGCTTGTAGGTACAAATTTACTTCCGCGGACAAGCGACGCAGATTGCGCAAATAACTCACCAGCATCCATTATTTAACATAATATACATTATGGGATGTGCTGGGCGCGGGCTAATGAAGGTCCTTAGCTCGCCAAATCCCGACGTTCTGATATGTCTTCAGCGCCAATTGCGCCGCTCAACACGCTACCGCCGCATCTGGTGAACGCCAAGGTCCGTCTGCGGCGGAAAAATCGGTGCCGAACCCGGGCATTTTTGCCAGAGACACCTATGCTTTGAACGGACGTTTGGCAACGGGACAGATGGATTAGATGGGCTGGCGTGGTTACACGGGCTGGAAACTGCGATGGGAACCGCTGCGTCTGTTGTTGTCGCTGCTGTTGGCCGTGCCCGCCGTCCTTCAGGCTGACGACAATCCGGCGGCCATGAGCCGCGAATATGAAGTCAAAGCGGCATTTCTGTTTAACTTTGCCAAATACGGTGAATGGCCTGCGGCGTCGTTGCAGGTTTCGCCCTTCCGGTTCTGCATTGCCGGTCGGCCGGAGCTTGCTGGCTGGTTGAGCACCCGCCTGCGTGGACAGCGGATCCACGCCCTGGCTGTGGACGTTGTCGATATCGGCGATGGCCTGTCTCCGGGTTGCCATTTGTTATTCCTGTCCACCAATGTCACGGCTGAACGTCAGCGGGCGCTAATTGCCGAAACGCAGCAAAATCCGATTCTCGTTATTGGGGAACGCGACGGCATTCTTGATGAGGGTGCCGCGGTGCACCTTTTTCTGGCTGAAGGTACCGTACATTTCGACGTCAGCCTGACCAATCTTGCCCGGCAAAAGCTGCAGCTCAGTTCCAAATTGCTGCGTCACGCCGATAAGGTCTACGGCAAAAACACGGTCGACGGCGAGGGCTTGCGGTGATGCAGTGGCGGCAAGTCAGTTTGCGCGGCGCCCTGCTCCGCCTGCTCGGGCTGACCGCGATCGTCACGATCATCTTGGTCGCATTGACCATTCTCGGCTATGAGGCCAGAACCCACCAGGATCGTTTGCAGCAGGACGTTTCGGCGCAGTTGAATGTGGTGTCACTGAACCTGCAGGCGGCGCTTGATTTCAGCGACCGCGAATCGGCACTGGAGACGTTGCGCACGCTGGCATTGGATCAGCGCTTTCGTGCCGCCGCGGTGACCGGTCGTGATGGCGAGGTGTTCGCCCGATTTGTTGTGCCGGAAGCTGGTAACTTCCGTTTCCCGGCGCTGTCGAATCAAGGGCCGGCGGAGTCGGCACAGGATTCCCTGCTGTATTTGCGCCGGGCGGTCACCTTTGAACAGGAAATTCTCGGCCACATACACGCATTCTATCGGCTGCCGCCATTAACGGATCGGCTGCCACAGTACATGATTGTGCTGGCCATTGTGATGGTCGCACTCGGCATCATGGCCGCGCTGCTTTTCATCGCTGTTGAGCAGTTGATCGCCAAACCGGCCCGCGTGCTGGCGGCACGCGCACGGACGATGGCGGCAGGCGAAGGTGCTGATTTGCCGTTGCCGGCTAACGAGATTCAACAGCTGCAAGTCGATTTTGAACGCATGCTGCTGGCCATCATTCGCCGTGAAGGCGCCCTGCGCGAACAGCAGGCGCGCATGCAGTTGGCTCTGGCTGCCGCCCAGCAAGGCGTCTGGGAACTGGATCCGGCAACCGGCGCCATGATCTGGGACGATGCGGTATACCGGATGACCGGTTTGGCAGCGGAGCACTTTTTGCCGAGCTGGAACGGTTTTTTGCAGCTGCTCGGGCCGGACGACGCGGTCTGCCTGACCAGCACGCTGGCAGCCATCTTGCAGAATCAGCGTACGGAGACGACCACGTTTTGCTGGCAGCATGTCGAGCGTGGTGAACGCCATCTGCAACTGGTTGGCAAACTGTTTGTCTCGGAGACACCGCCGAGCCGGGTGGTTCGTGGTGTTGTTCGTGATGTGACCGAACCGATCCTGGCCGAACGTGCGCTGCGTGAAAGCGAACGGCAATTCCGGCTGTTGGTGGAGCAATCACCGGTCGCGATGTCGGTTATCGATATCGACAATAGCATCCTGTTGCTGAACGAGGCCTTTCACCAACTGTTTGGTTACGGCCGCGATGTGCTGCTGTCGGTAAATGACTGGTGGGGCCTCGCTTATCCGGACCCGGATTATCGTGCCGAAGTCATGCGCGACTGGCAGCAGCGACTGGTGCAAGCCGACGCCACCGGTGACCAGTTCGACCCCATGGAAGTTCAGGTGCGTTGTCATGACGGTAACGACCGCATCGTTGAGTTCAATGTTCAGCGAATTGGCGAGCGTCGCCTGGTGATCGCCATCGATCTGACCGCGCGCAAGCGTGCCGAGCGGGAAATCCGTCAGCTCAACGAAGAGCTGGAACAACGGGTGCGCAACCGTACCGAGGAGCTGGAAATTGCCAACCGCGAACTGGAGGGCTTCAGCTATTCAGTTTCGCATGATCTGCGGGCACCACTACGGGCCATTAGCGGCTTTGGTGCGGCGCTTGTCAACGATTACCGAGACAAACTCGACGAAGACGGTCAGCGCTATCTGGACAGGATGATGGCGGCCAGTCAACGCATGGGGCTGCTGATTGACGATCTGCTGCGTTTCTCCCGGCTGTCGCGTACCGAGATGGTTCGCGAGCCGGTCGTGATGTCCGAACTGGTGGCGCAGATCTGGCAGGAGTTGCAGGACAGCGCCGATGAGGACATCGGGCGGCCGGAAGTGGCTGCATTGCCTGATTGCGTGGCCGACCGCAGCCTGCTGAAACAGGTCCTGTTCAACCTGCTCGCGAACGCCGTCAAGTTCACTCGTGGTGTCTCGCCACGCCATGTCGAGGTGTTTGCAGAACAGCATGGTGCGGAAACGGTTTACGTGGTCCGGGACAACGGTGTCGGCTTCAGCATGGCCTATGCCGACAAGCTGTTTGGTGTGTTCCAGCGACTGCATCGCGCCGAGGAATTCGAAGGCACCGGTGTTGGTTTGGCGCTGTGCCGGCGCATCGTTGAGCGCCACGGCGGCCGGATCTGGGCAGAGAGTGCCCCCGGCAAGGGCGCTACGTTCCGTTTTACCCTGGCCGGAAAAGCACTGCTCACAGAATGAGCAGCCGGCTAAAAGATTCATTCATATTGAATCTTTTAGCCGGCTACTTTAACCTGTTGTTGATCAGCAAGTACATCAAAGGCAATTGCTCTCAGCCGGGCCCTTGATCTCCATCAAACGTGAACTGGCACTAAACCTCGACAATTTGTAAGGACAATAAACGGTCGTGACGGCGCGGCAGCGACTTCTGCCTGTGCCGCTGACCATCTGATGTGGAGGCTCCATGGGGAATAACAGCATCCCGGCTGGCATCGCGTACGAAACCCGAGTCGTGCGTCAATTTGCCATTGCCACAATTGTGTGGGGGGTTGTCGGCATGCTGGTCGGTGTGATTATCGCCGCCCAGCTGATCTGGCCGGAACTCAATTTCAACGTACCGTGGCTGTCTTACGGCCGGTTGCGACCACTGCACACCAACGCGGTGATTTTTGCCTTTGGTGGCAGTGCGTTGTTTGCCACCTCGTACTGGGTCGTGCAGCGGACCAGTCACGTGCCGCTGGCGTTTCCGAAGCTCGCCGCGTTTACGTTCTGGGGCTGGCAGCTGGTGATTGTGCTGGCCGCCATCAGCTTGCCGCTCGGTTACACCTCGGCCAAGGAATATGCCGAGCTGGAATGGCCAATCGACATCCTGATTGCGGTGGTCTGGGTGGCCTATGCCGTGGTGTTTTTTGAAACCATTCGTCGGCGCAATACCTCGCACATTTATGTGGCGAACTGGTTTTTCGGCGCCTACATTCTGACCATCGCGATCCTGCATATCATCAACAGCGCGGCAGTGCCGGTTTCCTTGACCAAGTCGTATTCGGCCTACCCCGGTGCGGTCGATGCGATGGTGCAGTGGTGGTACGGCCACAACGCGGTCGGTTTCTTCCTGACCGCCGGCTTCCTCGGCATGATGTATTACTTTGTGCCGAAACAGGCTGGCCGCCCGGTCTATTCGTATCGGTTGTCAGTCGTGCATTTCTGGGCGCTGATCGCGGTTTACATGTGGGCCGGCCCACACCATCTGCACTACTCCGCCCTGCCCGACTGGGCACAATCGCTCGGCATGATCTTCTCGCTGATTCTGCTCGCGCCGAGCTGGGGCGGCGCCATCAACGGCGTGATGACCCTGTCGGGTGCCTGGGACAAACTGCGCACGGATCCGATCATCCGCTTCCTGATTGTGTCGCTGTCGTTCTACATGATGTCGACCTTCGAAGGTCCGATGATGTCGATCAAGACCGTCAACGCGCTATCGCACAACACCGAATGGACCGTGGGTCACGTCCACTCCGGCGCGCTCGGCTGGGTGGCCTTCATCACCATCGGCTCGATGTACGCCTTGATCCCGACGCTGTTCGGCAAAGAAAAGATGTACAGCACCAAACTGATCAGCTGGCACTTCTGGGTTGCCACGATCGGCGTCGTGCTCTACATCGCCTCGATGTGGATCGCCGGGGTCATGGAAGGTCTGATGTGGCGCGCGGTCAATGCCGACGGCACCCTGACCTACACCTTCGTTGAAGCCCTGAAGGCCAAATACCCGTATTACATCGTGCGCTTGATCGGCGGCCTGATGTTCCTGTCCGGCATGTTGATCATGGTTTACAACGTGGTCAAAACCCTGACCTCGCCGTCTGCCACTGCTGCCAAGCAACCTGCGCTGCAAGCCGCTTGAGGAGCCCACGCGATGAATCACGAAAAAGTTGAAAAGAACGTCGGCCTGATGGCGATCCTGATCATCATCGTGGTCAGTTTCGGTGGCCTGGCCGAGATCGTTCCGCTGTACTTCGTCAAAGACACGACCGAGCCGGTTGCCGGTCTGCAGCCGTGGAATGCGCTGCAGGTGGAAGGTCGCGATGTCTACATCCGCGAAGGTTGCCACGTCTGCCACACCCAGATGATCCGCCCGTTCCGCGCCGAAACCGAGCGCTACGGCCACTACTCGCTGGCCGGCGAGCATGTCTGGGAACATCCGTTCCTGTGGGGGTCGAAGCGCACGGGTCCGGATCTGGCGCGTGTCGGCGGCCGCTATTCCGATGAATGGCACCGCGTGCACCTGACCGATCCGCGCATCGTGGTGCCGGAGTCAAACATGCCGGCATTCCCGTGGCTGAACAGCAACGTGCTGACCGGTGAAGACACCGCCGCCAAGCTGAAAGCACTGCGCCTGCTCGGCGTGCCGTATACCGACGAGCAAATCGCCAACGCCAAGGCCGATGTCGCCGGCAAAACCGAAATGGATGCCGTCGTCGCCTACCTGCAAGGCCTCGGCACCATCATCAAGGCCAAGAGGTAATTGACCATGGACATGAACTGGTTTCGTGGCGCCATGACCGTTATCTGGCTGGTGATCTTCCTCGGCGTGTTGTGGTGGGCATACAGCCCGCGCCGGAAAGCACGTTTTGATGATGCCGCACGGCTGGTTTTTGATGACCAACCGCGCGATGGCAACAGCAGCGATTCTCGGGAGCGGTAATCATGAGTCTGACCGTCAGTCTCTACATCATGGCGCTGGTGGCGCTGAACATTGCCGGTTGCTGGTGGTTGCTGGTGAAAACCAAAAACCTGAAAACCGATGAAGACGCCAGCGGCAAAGTCAATCACTGTTACGATGGCATCGAGGAGTACAACAAGCCGTTGCCACGCTGGTGGTTGTATCTGTTCTACATCACCATTTTCTTTTCGATCGGCTATCTGGTTTTGTACCCCGGCTTTGGTCACCTGCCCGGTGTTCTGGGTTGGACCCAAACCGGCCAGCATGCGGAAGAAGTGAAAGTGGCGGAAGCACAAGTGGCGCCGTTATATGCCGGCTTCCTTGCCAAATCGGTTGCGGATCTGGGTAATGATCCGGCCGCGCTCGCCGTTGGCTCACGTTTGTTCGGCAACAACTGTGCGACCTGTCATGGTGCCGACGCCAAAGGAGCGCCGGGCTTTCCGAACCTGACCGATGCCGACTGGATCTACGGTGGCGAACCGGACACCATCAAGCAGACGCTCACCTATGGTCGTCAGGGCATCATGCCGGCCTTCGGCAGCACGCTGGAAGAATCGGCGCAGCTTGCCGTCCGTCACTATGTGCTGTCACTGAGTGGTCGTGAGCACGATGCCCAACTCGCCGCCCAAGGCAAAAGCAGTTTCGATACCGTTTGCGCCGCCTGTCACGGCCTGGATGGCAAAGGCAACAAGATGCTCGGTGCAGTCAATCTGACTGATGAGGTCTGGTTGTACGGTGGCACCCACGCTGCCATTGCCGACACCATCAAGAACGGTCGCAACGGCGTGATGCCGGCACACGGTGACTTGCTCGGTGAAGCACGCATTCACGTGCTGACGGCTTACCTGCTGTCGCTGTCTGCCGACCGGAAGTGATGGGAGTGCAGTAAATGCCGGGTGACATCCCAGTACAGGAGCTTTACGTCAAGGCGCCGAAAATTTACGCCAAGAAAGTCAGCGGTGTGTTTGCCAAACTGCGCACCGCGGCGATGTGGCTGTTACTGGGATGGTATTACCTTGCGCCCTGGCTCACCTGGGATGGCCGCCAGGCCATCCTGTTCGATTTGCCGGGGCGCAAGTTTCACCTGTTCGGCCTGACCCTGTGGCCGCAGGATTTCATTTTCCTGGCCTGGTTGCTGATTCTGGCCGCGCTTGCCTTGTTCTTCTTTACCGCCGTGGCCGGCCGTCTGTGGTGCGGCTATGCATGTCCGCAAACGGTCTGGACCAAAGCTTTCATGTGGATGGAGCGGATCACCGAAGGCGATCGCAACGCCCGCATGCGGCTCGACAAGCAACCGCTGTCCTGGGAAAAAGTCCGCAAGAAAACCGCCAAGCACACGCTCTGGATCGTGTTTGCGCTATTCACCGGTTACACCTTTGTCGGCTTCTTCGTGCCCATCCGTGAACTGTCGACCGACATGGTCAACGGCACGCTCGGCGGCTGGGGCTGGTTCTGGGTGCTGTTCTACAGCTTTGCCACCTACGGCAACGCCGGCAAGCTGCGTGAGCAAGTCTGCATCTACATGTGCCCGTACGCCCGTTTCCAGGGCGCGATGTTCGACAAAGACACCCTGATCATTGCCTACGATGAAAAGCGCGGCGAACCGCGTGGCGCCCGCAAGAAGGACGCCGAGCGCGGTCAGGACGGCCTTGGTGACTGCATCGACTGCAAGCAGTGCGTGAACGTCTGCCCGACCGGTATCGACATCCGTGACGGGTTGCAGATCGCCTGCATTGCCTGCGCCGCCTGCATCGACGCCTGCGATGAAGTGATGGTCAAGATGAACTACCCGAAAGGGCTGGTTCGCTACACCACCGAGCATCGCGACACCGGCAAAGAGACGCATGTGCTGCGGCCGCGCGTCGTCATTTATGCCGTGTTGCTGTTCACGCTGATGGCGTTGTTTGTTTACGCCCTGTCGGTGCGCACGCCGCTTCGGGTCGATGTGCTGCGCGATCGCGGCCGGCTCTACACCGCGACGTCAATCGGCACCATCGAGAACGTCTACACGCTCAAAGTCATGAACATGGATCAGGTCGCGCATCGCTACCGCTTGCAGGCATCGGCCGATGCGCCCGTGATCGTCAAAGCTGATCTGGAATTCGATGTCCCGGCCGGCGAGATCCTCAACATCCCGGTCCGTTTGGAAATCGACCCGTACGAACTCAAGGAAACCACCAGCACGGTGCGCTTCCGCATTGAATCCATCGATCAACCGACGCTGGTGATCGAGGAATCGTCCAGTTTCATCAAGCCTGCCAATGTTGGAGCACGTTAATGTCGGAACCGTCCCGCGCAACCGCTGAGGCCAGCACATCGTCCGCCAGCGTGAACTGGTGGAAGCTGCCATGGCTGCTGTTGTGGTTGCTGCCGGCCGCCTCCGTGGTTGCCGGGCTCAGCACGGTCTTTATCGCCGTCAAACACGGCGACAGCATGGTCAAGGACGATTACTACCGTGAAGGGCTGGCGTACAACGTACAGCAACAGGCCGATCAGAAAGCCGCCGGCTTTCGGATGCATGCCATGCTGTTGCCGTTGGAGCAAAAACTGATGGTCATTCTGAGCGCCGAAGACCTGCCGGTGTTGCCGGAAACGCTGGAGCTCGAACTCTCCCACCCCACTGACAACACGGCCGATCAGCGCATTGTGCTGCGCCGTCAGCAGGGGCAGCAGTACATCGGTGATGCCAACCTGACCCGCCATGCGAACTGGCATGTGCAGTTGCAGCCGGGCGATGCCAGCTGGCGCTTGCGCGGCCGTTGGCAGTCGCCAACCGCAACCAAACTGAGTCCGGAAGTCTTGTAATCGACTGCGATGTTGTCGCGGCCGCAAGCCGTTCGCTCGCCGAGGATGTTCGTCGTGAATTGCTTCCACTGCGCTGAAGCCTGCCCCACCGATACGCCGTTTCGGGCGACGCTGGATGGTGTCGGCCGCGAATTCTGTTGTGCCGGTTGCCAGGCCGTTGCCGAGACCATTTATCAAAGTGGCCTCGGCAGCTATTACAGCTACCGTCAGGCACCGGCCAAACGGCAGGAAGCCGGCGTGCCCGCCGAGCTGCTGGCGGCGCTGGAACAAAGCGCGCGTGCTTCGGCCTGTCTGGAAGAACGCGGTGAAGAAAGCCGCGTCGCCTTGTTTGTCGAAGGCTTGAACTGCCCGGCCTGCAGCTGGTTGCTGGAGCGGCATTTGCGGCAGCAACCCGGGGTTCGCGATGTGCAGATCCAGTTGTCGGCACGGCGCTTGGTGCTGCGCTGGGATCATCTGCAGCAACCGTTGCGGCAACTGCTGGCTGAGCTGCAGCGAATTGGTTACCAAGCAACCCCGTTTGCGCCGGATCAGGTGGAACAACAACTGGAACAGGAAGGCCGCGATCTCTTGAAGCGCCTGGCAGTCGCCGGCTTTGGCATGATGCAGGCGATGATGTACGCGGTCGGTTTGTACCTCGGCGTCATCGGCGATCTCGACAAGACCCATGAGCTGTGGCTGCGCTGGAGTTCCTTGCTCGTTTCATTGCCGGTGCTGCTCTACAGCTGCCAGCCGTTTACCCGCAATGCCATCACGGCACTGCGCTTGCGCAGCCTCAATATGGATGTGCCGGTGGCAGCGGCGATGTGGCTGGCCTTTCTGGCGAGTGGCTGGAACACCCTCCAGCACGAGGGCCAGGTGTATTTTGAATCGATCAGCATGTTTGCCTTCCTGCTGCTGCTCGGTCGTTATCTGGAATTGAAGGCCCGGCAACGGGCGACGCGCGCCGCCGGTTTGCAGCAACGACTGCTGCCGCAAACGGCGCGGATCTGGCGCAACGAACAATGGCAACGGGTCGCGCTGAGCGATGTGGCCGTTGGCGAGCGCATGCTGGTGCAGGCCGGCGAAACGGTACCGGCCGACGGCGCAGTGATGTCCGGTTCGGCGGGCGCCGACGAGAGCTTGCTCACCGGCGAAGCGGCCTTGGTCAACAAGCAAGTGCACGACGCGGTGCTGGCCGGCAGCAGCATCAGCGGTGGTGCTCTTGAGCTCACGGTAACCCGCAGCGGCACCGACACTTACATCGCGCAGCTGACCCGGTTGCAGGACGAAGCATTGGCGCAGCGGCCGGCGCTGCAGTTGCTGGCCGACAATGTCGCGCGCTGGTTTGTTGCCGCAGTCTTGTTGCTGTCGGTGCTGGTCTATGCCGGTTGGTGGCAGATCGATGCGAGCCGCGCCTTTGACATCACGCTCGCCGTGCTGGTGGTGACCTGCCCGTGCGCGCTGTCGCTGGCCTTGCCAACGGCATGGGCCGCTGCCACGCACCAATTGCTGCGCGAAGGCGTTCTCTTGCGCCGGGCCGCAGTGTTGGAAAAACTCGCGACGCTGACCGATGTCGTGTTCGACAAAACCGGCACACTGACCACCGGCGCCCTGCAAATCACGGCAGTGCGTGTGCGCGCCGATCAGGATCGGCAATCGGTACTGGCGCTGGCGGCCGCGCTCGAGCAACACTCTTCGCATCCCATTGCGCGGGCGTTTCATCCGCATGCCAGCAACCAATGTCTTGCCAGCCAGGTCATGGAAACCGCCGGCCTCGGCGTCAGTGGCAGTATTGCCGGTCGCCAATACTGGCTTGGCCAAAAAAGCTGGCTGCCGCTCGCGGCGCAGGCCGCGGTACAGGACGGTGAAATTGCCCTTGCCGACCATGATGGCTGGTTGGCGTCATTCCAGTTGCAGGACGAACTGCGCAGCGATGCGGCCGCGTTATGCCGGGAATTGCGCGCGAGCGGTCTGCGCCTGCACTTGCTGAGCGGCGACCATCACGCCGCAGTCGAGCGCTGCGCGCAGGCGCTCGGCATCGATGCCGTACACGCCCGGCAATCACCGGCACAGAAACGCGATTACGTGCAAGCCTTGCAACGGCAAGGCCGCAAGCTGCTGATGCTCGGAGATGGCATCAACGACGCGCCGGTGCTTGCCGCCGCCGATGTCTCGATGGCGATTGGCTCTGGTGCCGATTTCGCGCGCCGCGCTGCTGACGCCGTGTTGCTGCAAAGCCAGCTGAGCGTGATCGCCCGCGCGTTGCAGGTCGCCAAGCAAACCCGGCGCATCGTGCGCGAGAATCTGGCCTGGGCATTGATTTACAATCTGGTCGCGCTGCCGGCCGCCATTGCCGGCGTGCTGACACCGTGGCAGGCAGCGATAGGCATGTCGCTGTCGTCGCTGCTGGTAACGGTCAATTCCCTGCGCTTGTTGCGCGCCACGCCGGCAGCGGCAGAGCCGGTGCGCACCGGCCCTTTGCTTGAGTCTGCTGCATGAGCGCCATTTATCTGCTGATCCCGCTTGCCATGCTGGTGTTGGCGCTGTCGATTTGGCTGTTTTTCTGGGCGGTCAAGCGCGGTCAGTTTGATGATCTCGACAGCCCCGGTCACAGCATCCTGATGGACGATGAGCCGCCTGCGCGGCCGGCACCGCGCCAGCAACCAAGCGATTCGGACAAACCCACGCCATGACCGAAACCAGTTGGCTATTGGCCGCTGCGCTGTCTGGCTTGTTCAGTGCCGGCCATTGCCTGCCGATGTGTGGCGGTTTCGTCACCTTGCTGGCGCAAAGCGTCGCGTCGCAGCCGTTCTGGCAGCGGGCGGTGCTGGTGCTGGGCTTCAGCATCGGCCGGGTCGCCACCTATACCCTGCTCGGCCTCGGTCTCGGTGCAATTGTTCAAGCAGCGGTGCTGGGCAGTGGCTGGCAATGGCTGGCGGTGATCCTGCGTTTGCTGTCCGGCCTGCTGCTGATTCTGATGGGGCTTTATGTGGCCCGGTTCTGGTTCGGGCTGACCCGGCTGGAACGGCTCGGCGCCCGCTTGTGGCCAAAGCTGCAACCGGCGCTGCAGAAACTGCGCAGCATACGCCATCCCGGCCAGGCCCTGGCCGCTGGCGCGATCTGGGGTTTGCTGCCGTGCGGTCTGGTCTACAGCGCACTCGCCACCGCCGCAACTCGGGCCGACGCCAACGAAGCGGCACTGTTCATGGCGGCGTTCGGGCTCGGTACCCTGCCGGCACTCACCGCCGCCGGGTTGATGACCGGCGGCCGCAGCAAACCGCTGCCACCGGCACTGCGGGTCGGCGCCGGTCTGGCCCTGATCGGTCTTGGTCTCTGGGTTGCTGCGATGAGCCTGCAGGGCATTCCCGGCAACGCTGATCCACATCAACACCACCATCACGCCCACGCACCGGCCGCTTGATCACGGTCAATCCCTAGTTGCCTGCTTGGTCATAGACTGGCCACATTCATTCTGAATGCATCAATTGCCCATTCGATCATGGGCAATGGTCGTGATGGATCTTGCTATCCGACCCAAACCGACGCTGGCCACAGGAGCCACTTCATGACGATGATCCTGAATTTTCCGATTCAGCAGGCGCCCACCGCCATCAACCGCGATCTGATCGCGCGCTATAACCTCAGTGGCCCGCGCTATACCTCCTATCCGACCGCCTTGCAGTTCCGAAACGACTTCACCGTGCAGGATTATCAAAAGGCCCTGGCGAGCCTGAATCCGGACACGCCACTGTCGTTGTACTTGCACATGCCGTTCTGCGCCACGCTCTGTTATTACTGCGCCTGCAACAAGATTGTCACCAAGGATCGCACCAAGAGCGGTACCTATGTCGAATACCTGAAGCGCGAAATTGCCATGCATGCGAAGAACCTCGGACGCAAGCCGAAGGTCAAGCAGATGCACTGGGGCGGCGGCACACCGACCTTCCTGAGCCATCCGGAAATGGCCGCAGTGGTCAAGACTTTGCACCAGTATTTTGATTTTGCTCCGCGTGACGAAGGCGAATACGCCATCGAAATCGATCCGCGCTCGATTCAGTCCGATACGCTGGCCTTCCTCGGCGAACTCGGTTTCAACCGGGTCAGCCTCGGCGTGCAGGATTTTGATGAGCGCGTGCAGCGCGCGGTAAACCGCATTCAATCCTACGAACAGACCGAACAGGCGGTGCTGCAATCACGGGCACATGGCTTCCGTTCGCTCAACATCGATTTGATCTACGGGTTGCCGTTCCAGACCGAAGAAAGCTTCCGGCACACGCTGGAGAAGGTGCTGACGCTGCAACCGGATCGGCTGTCGATTTTCAACTATGCGCACTTGCCGACCCACTTCAAGCCGCAGCAGGCCATTCCGACTTATGCGCTGCCGAGCCCGGAAGAAAAACTGCGCATCATGGAATACACCGTTGGTTTCCTGACCCGCTCCGGCTATGCCCACATCGGCATGGATCATTTCGCCAAGCCGGATGACGAACTGGCCGTCGCCCAGCGCAACGGTCAGCTGCAGCGCAATTTCCAGGGCTACAGCACCCATGCCGAATGCGAGCTGCTGAGCCTCGGCGTATCGTCCATCAGCCAGATCGGCGACTACTACTTCCAAAACGTCAAGGATCTGGAGCAGTACTACTCCATGCTCGACGAGCACAAGCTGCCGCTGTGGCGTGGCGTCAAGCTGGATCAGGATGATCGCATCCGTCGCGCGGTCATCATGCAGCTGATCTGTCATTTCCACCTGGAGTTCGCCAAGCTGGAAAAACAGTTTGCCATTGTCTTCCGTGACTATTTCAAGCGCGAGCTGGAGCGGTTGCAGGAATTCGTCGATGATGGTTTGTTGCTGGTGCATGACGAAGGCATGGAGGTGACGCCGCTGGGCCGGCTGCTGATCCGCAACATCTGCACGACGTTCGATCGCTACCTGTCAGACATGGCGGAAGGTCGTTATTCCCGCTTGATATGATGAACACTGTCGATAATTCCCTACAACTCGCGGTTGCTCCGGCACCGCGAGTAACCTATTCTAGCTGTCACTGCCCACAAGGAGCACGGTCCCATGCGCGCCATTGACGTCGCGAGCCCGGTACTGCCGAAAATTTCCTGCCAGCAATGCAGTATCAGCCAGCTCTGTCTGCCGGTCAGCCTGGCCGAAGCCGAAGTCGAGCACCTGGACAGCATCATCAAGCGCAACCGACCGTTGCATCGTGGCGAGCATCTGTTCCGTGCCGGCGAAAATTTTCAATCGCTGTTTGCCATTCGCGCCGGCAGCCTGAAAACCTACACCGTGTCACCGGATGGTGAGGAGCAGATCACCGGCTTCCATCTCGCCGGCGAAGTGATCGGCCTCGATGCGGTCTATCGGCAATCGCATCCCAGCTTCGCCATGGCCATGGAAACCACGATGGTGTGCGAGCTGCCGTTCGAGCAACTGGAAGAGCTTTCCGGCAGCATTCCGGGTCTGCGCCAGCAGTTGCTGAAAGTGATGAGCCGGGAAATTCTGGAAGATCAGGAGCTGCTGCTGCTCTTGAACAAGAAGAATGCCGAAGAGCGACTCGCCGCGTTCCTGATCAACCTGTCGACCCGTTACGCCCGTCGCGGCCGTTCAGCGCAACGCTTCCTGCTGCCGATGACCCGTGGCGACATCGGTAATTACCTTGGCCTCACTATCGAGACGGTCAGCCGGCTGTTTACCCGGTATCAGAAAGCCGAATTGATTGTCGCCAATGGCAAGGAAGTGGACATTCTTGACATGAGAACGCTCAGCGAAATGGCCGGCACCAACTGCGCGCATACTGGCTGAGTCGGTTTCATTCAGTAGGAACCGGGCATTGAGCCCGGTTTTTTTTCGTCCTTTTCCTGTCCTATCGCCAACCCGTTTCAGGGTTTTGCCAGTGCCCGACGTACCGCCTGCACGACTTCATCCAGCCCGCCGACGCCAACCCGCTGATGCGTCAGCCGCCCCTTGTCGTCGAGCACGCTGATGGTATTGGAGTGGGCAATTTCCTCGCCTTCCTGACGGTATTTGACATTGAACAGCAGTGCGAGCTCGCGGGTGTCGTCGGCGCTGCCACGCAGGAATTGCCAACGGCTCGGTGCGAGTTTGTGGGTGCTCAAAAATTTTGCCATCGTCTCCGGCGTGTCACGGTCAGGGTCCAGCGTCACCAGTGTGAACCGAACCTGTTGCCGCTCGTCGGCGGACAGCTTCTGCTCGACCCGCTGCAGATCGGCGACAATCACCGGACACATGCTGAGGCAATGGCTGTAAACGAAAGCCAGCACCTGCGGCTTGCCGGCCAGCATTGGCAGCATGACATGCTCATTGCGGCTATTGGTCCAATGGGTTTCGCTTTGATACAACGAATCAGCCGGCAGCGAATCGGCACGCAACGGATCAACCGGCCGCGCTTCGTTGGCAAAGCTTCCGCTGTGCACCAAGCCGCCGACACAACTCAAGACCAGCGCCAGCTGCCAGTTTTTCAACCGGACTCGGGGCAAAGATAAACGCTTCATCGGGCTTCCTCATTGTCATAGGCACAGCGAAAACCGAGATTGATCACGGTGTAATGACCTTGCAGTGACGAGCGCAAGGCATAGCGCATGAACGCCGCATACTGACTCGGGTCGGCGCTGCCGGCGGCAGCGGAACCGCAAAAGAACTGATTATCGACCGCGCTGTCGCCACGCGATTCACCGGTGGTCAGTGAGCTGCTGAAATCCTGCGTCCATTCCCAGATCAGGCCGTGCATGTCCTGCACGCCATAACGGTTGGGTTCGCGCTGGCCAACCGCTGGTGCAATCGCCGGCGTGGTCGCCGAGTACCAGGACAGAATGCGCTTTTCATCCAGTTGCGGATCGAGGCTGCCCGTGGCCGCGACGTACTCCCATTCCGCCGTGGTCGGCAACCGGCCACCGCGTGCCTGGCAGAACGCCTTGGCCGCAAACCAGGAAACATGCGTCACTGGCGCCTGCGCTTCCTCCGGGCGTGGTGCGTAACGGCCCGCGCCATCGGATTGCCAGGCTTGCAGATAGCGGGAATCGGCAAACAGCGGTGCGATGCGGCCACGTTGCCAGCGCGGCTGCTTGGCAACAAATGCGGCAAATTCGGCATTGGTTACCGGCAGGCGATCCAGCCAGAACGGTTTTATCACTGTCGGCGCCTGTTCGGCGGTTGCAAACAGTGGCCGGTATTCACCGGCCGGAATGCTCATGCGCTCGGCGGCGGTGTTGACCGTACTGACCGCGAACAACACGGCGCTGATCGCCAGCCTGCTGCTGTTGACACTCACGCCCATGCTCTTACTCCAGCGCTGCGGGCAAGGCTGACAAAGCGTGCAGCGCTTGCCGGTTGCGGATCAACTGCGTCGGGTTGCGATACCGGTCGATGACGACTGAAAACTGTCATCAACCGGATCGCGAAACAACGCTTGCTACCCTTTGCTGACTCAGTGAATGTCCTCTGCTGCTTTGGTGCTGGCGCGGACTTTCTTGACATCATCAACCGTGACGCTGCCGCCCTTGTTGCCCCAGCTGTTCAGGATGTAGTTGACCACGTTGGCAGTCGCTTCATCATCCAGCTTGACCGCCGGCATGGCGCCGACATAGGTCTTGCCGTTGACCTTGATTTCACCTTGCCGACCATTCAGCACGATGCCAATGGCGCGCAGCTTGTCCTCCAGCAGGAAGTCAGCTTTTGCCAGCGGCGGGAACGCTGCCGGAATGCCTTCGCCATTCGGTTGGTGGCAGGCCGCGCAGTTCTGGTCATACACGCGCTGACCGGCGGCAACCTGCTCTTCCAGCGTTTTCGCGACGACTTTCTTCGGTACATCGCCATTCAGCGATTGCACCGCGCCACCTTCCGGCAGGTAAACCGTGTCGGACTGTTTGCCGGAGTAGATGGTCTTGTTTTCCGGACCGCTGACTTTCAGCATGCCGAGCGCACCTTTGTTGAAGGCGCGGAAAATCGAGTGATCGACCATGATGAAAGTGCCCGGCACATCCAGCTTGAAATCGACAATCGCGGTGCCGCCGGCCGGCACCAGTTCGGTTTCGACGTTGCGGTTGACGGCAGTGCCACCTTCGATGAACACGCGATCAAAGATCTCGCCGATCACGTGGAAGCTCGACACCAGGTTCGGGCCGCCGTTGCCGACATACAGACGCACCGTTTCGCCCACTTCGGCGGTGACTGCGTTGTCGCCGGTCAGCGCGCCGACCGAACCGTTGAACACCACGTAGTCCGGCTGTTCCTTGATGGCTTTTTCCATGTCGAACGGCTGCAGGCCGGCTTCGCCGTAAGCGCCTTTGGTGTAGAAGTCACCCTGCATCACGTAGAACTCTTTGTCGACTTTCGGCAGGCCTTCTTTCGGCTCGACCAGGATCAGGCCGTACATGCCGTTGGCGATGTGCATGCCGACCGGCGCAGTTGCGCAGTGATAGACATACAGGCCCGGATTCAGCGCCTTGAAGCTGAACTGCGAGCTGTGGCCCGGTGCCGTGAACGAAGCGGCGGCGCCACCACCGGGACCGGTTACCGCATGCAGGTCGATGTTGTGCGGCATTTTGCTGCTGGGGTGGTTCGCAAGGTGGAATTCCACCTCATCGCCTTCCTTGATGCGGATAAAGCTGCCCGGCACGTTGCCGCCAAAGGTCCAGAAGGTGTAATCGACGCCATCCGCCATGCGTTTGACGACTTCCTTGGTTTCAAGGTGCACCACCACTTTGGCGTTGTGCTTGCGGGTGATGGGGGCTGGTACGTGCGGAGCTTCCGCCAATACCGCTTTTTCGACCGGCAGACCGGCGTTGGCGAGTGCGGACCAGAGCAGTGGCAAAGCCAGCACAGCCGAGAAGGTGGCGCGACGCATGACATTCTCCTTGGGGTTAACGAGAGTTTTCGTTATGGAGAGTGTCTGCCTGAGCGGTCCGCTTTGGCTTGATCGCGGTCAAAAAGATGTATCTATTGTGAATCTATTGGGAAGGACAGCTGTCCGCGGCGACCAGATCACTGCCTGGCCATGATCCGGGCCACGTCCAGCATGCGGTTGGCAAAGCCCCACTCGTTGTCGCACCAGAGCAACGTTTTGACCAGCCGCTTGTGACTGACCCGGGTCAGCGAACCGTCGACGATGCAGGAGTGCGGGTCGTGGTTGAAGTCAATCGAAACCAGCGGTTCCTCGGTATAGGCCAGAATGTCACGCAGGCCGTCATGCGCGACCGCGCGCAGCGCGGCGTTGATTTCACCGGCGGCGACGTCACGACGCATGGTCAGACTGACATCCATTGCCGTGACATTGGTCGTTGGCACCCGCACCGCGATCGCTTCAAAACAGTTGGTGAACTTCGGCAGGATGCGTTCGATGCCGCGCGCCAGCTTGGTATCGACCGGAATGATCGACTGGCTGGCGGCGCGCGCCCGACGAAAATCCGGATGAAAAGCGTCGATGACATTCTGATCGTGCATCGAGGCATGAATGGTGGTGATGGCACCACCCTCGATGCCGAACACCTTGTCCAGACTGTCGATCACCGGAACGACACAGTTGGTCGTGCAGGAACCAGCCGAAACAATCCGGTGCGCGGCCGTCAGTGCCGTGTGATTGACACCGTAAATCACGGTCAGATCGAGATCATTGCCGCCCGGTTGGCTGAGCAGCACTTTCTTGGCGCCAGCGCTCAGGTGCCGGCTCAATTCCTCATGGTTGTGCAGCGTGCCGGTGCATTCCAGCACCACATCGACATCGAGTTCGCGCCAAGGCAACTGTGCCGCATCCGGTTGGCGCAGCAAGCGGATCTTGTCGCCGGCCACGGTCAGCCATTCACCGTCACGGGCAACCGGCACGGCGAAACGGCCGTGGCTGCTGTCGTAGCGCAGCAGGTGTTCAACGGCGGCGGCATCGGCCAACTCGTTGATGGCGACAACCTGGATATCACGGCGGTGTGCGTGTTCGTACAGCGAACGCAGAATGCTGCGGCCGATGCGACCGAAGCCATTGATGGCAACGCGAATGGTCATGCGGAAACTGGTCCTGGCCGGGCGTGAGCGGAATAACGATTGCACGACGAATGTGGCCGTCGCGCACTGTCGTCATCGTACCGAAAATCAGCGCGCAGCGTCGAATGCCACTTTTGCCGGCCGCCGCCGGGCCACTCAGACTTCGACTACCTCCAGCTGCAGCAGCTGCCGCAGCGGCTGGCGCTGGTGCTTCAGGAAGTCGGCCAGGGTGTAACCGTCGAGCACTTTCAGAAAGGCCTGCAGCGCCTCGTACAGCGCCCGCTTCAGATCGCAGGCCGGCGTGATCACGCATTGGTTGCCGGGACCGAAGCATTCAACAATCGCCAGATCCGGCTCAATCTTGCGCACCACATCGCCAATGCGGATCTGCTCGGCAGGCCTCGCCAGCCGGATGCCGCCACCCTTGCCGCGCACCCCCTCGACAAAGCCCTCCTGCACCAGCTGGTTGACCACCTTCATCAAGTGACTGCGCGAGATGACGTAACGCTCGGCGATCTCGCCGATGGTCGACCGCTTGTCGGCTTCCAGGCCGAGGTAGATCAGCACCCGCAGGGCGTAATCGGTGTACTGGGTAATCCGCATCAGGTCTCACTCCCGCGCCCGGTTTGATGTGGCGCAAACGTCTTGTCGATAAAGATACATCTGTATTGCATCTTTTTAAAGATTCATTTAACGTGAATGTTAACTTCCAACCCGAACCCCAACCGGTCGGAAGCCCAGTAGCCCGCATGGACAGGTCCGGCCAGCCAGGCCTGACTGGACCGGCCCGAAACACAGGCCCAAACGTTTCATAAACAGCCTCGGGAGATCCCGTATGCACAACATCAAACGACTCGGGTTGTACTTCGCCCTGATGTTCGTTGTCAGTTTCGGCGTCCTGATTTATCTGGGCGGCGAAATCTACCGCGAAGCCCCACCCATGCCGGAAAAGGTGGTCAGCACCACCGGCGAAACGCTGTACACCCGCGCGGATCTCGACCTCGGTCGCCAGGTCTGGCAAACCATCGGCGGCCAACAGACTGGCTCGGTCTGGGGCCACGGCGGCTATGTCGCGCCGGACTGGTCGGCCGACTGGCTGCACCGTGAAGCCACCGCCCTGCTCGACATCTGGGCCAAGGCCGAGTTCGGCAGCGAGTTCAATGCGCTCGGCGCTGGTGCACAAGGCGCGTTGAAAGCACGACTGGTCGAGGCCATGCGCACCAATACCTATGATCCGGCGAGCCAAACCATCACGGTTGCCTCGGATCGGGCGGAAGCGATCAAGCAGGTCGCGGCGCATTACGTCTCGGTGTTCAGCGACGACAAAGCCACCGAATCGCTGCGCGAGCAATACGCCATCCGCAACAACCCGGTGCCGAATGCCGAATACCGGCAAGCCATGACTGGGTTCTTCTTCTGGACGTCGTGGGCGGCCAGCACCAATCGCCCGGGCAATGACATCACGTATACCTCGAACTGGCCGCACGAGCCTTTGATCAACAACAAGCCGACTTCGGGTGCGGTGTTGTGGTCAATCGCCAGCGTGATTCTGCTGATTGGCGGTATTGGTCTGCTGGTCTGGTACCACAGCAAAACCAAGCAGGAAGAACACCTGGAAGCACCGAAAGCCGATCCGCTCGGCGGCTTGAAGCCGACCGAATCGATGCGCGCAACCGGCAAATACTTCATCACCGTTGCCGCGCTGTTCGTCGCCCAGATCATCCTCGGCGGCATCACCGCGCACTACGCGGTTGAAGGCCACGAGTTCTACGGCATTCCGCTCGCTGACATCATTCCCTACTCGCTGGTGCGCACCTGGCACACCCAGCTCGGCATTTTCTGGATCGCGACCGCCTGGCTTGCCACCGGTTTGTATCTGGCGCCAGCGCTGTCCGGCAAAGAGCCGAAGTATCAGAAACTCGGCGTCAACGCCTTGTTCGGTGCACTGCTGATTGTCGTGGTCGGTTCGTTTGTCGGTGAATGGTTCGGTGTGATGCAGAAACTGCATCCGGACATGAACTTCTGGTTCGGTCACCAGGGCTATGAGTTTGTTGATCTCGGTCGCTTCTGGCAGATCCTGCTGTTCATCGGTCTGATGTTCTGGTTGTTCCTGGTCGGTCGCGGACTGTGGCCGGCACTGACCGACAAATCCGCCGCTGGCAACGAGCAACGGCCGCTGATTGGCCTGGTGTTCCTGTCCACGGTTGCGATCGGTCTGTTCTACGGTGCCGGCCTGACCTGGGGCAAGCACACGCACCTCGCGATGATCGAATACTTCCGCTGGTGGGTCGTGCACCTGTGGGTCGAAGGCTTCTTCGAAGTGTTCGCCACCGCTGCCATCTCGCTGATCTTCGTCCGGCTCGGTCTGGTGCGTGCCAAGAGCGCCAGCAGTGCGGTGTTGTTTGCCACCACGGTATTCCTGTTCGGCGGCATTCTCGGCACGCTGCACCACCTGTACTTCACCGGTGCGCCGACTTCGATCATTGCCGTCGGCGCGATGTTCAGCGCGCTGGAAGTGGTGCCGCTTGCGCTGGTCGGTTTCGAAGCCTATGAAACCTATCGCCACACCAAGGCAGCGCCGTGGGTTGCCAAGTACCGCTGGCCGATCCTGTTCTTCGTCGCGGTCGCGTTCTGGAACCTGGTTGGTGCCGGTCTGCTCGGCTTCTTCATCAACCCGCCGATCTCGCTGTACTACGTGCAGGGTCTGAACTCCACTGCAGCTCATGGTCACGCGGCCCTGTTCGGTGTCTACGGCATGCTCGGCATCGGCCTGATGCTGTTCTGCCTGCGCGGCCTGGCCGCCAACATCGAATGGAACGAGAAGATGTTGAAAGGCACCTTCTGGCTGCTGAACTTCGGTCTGGTCGGCATGGTGTTCATGACCTTGGTGCCGGCAGGCATTTACCAGGCCGTTGCCAGCATCGATGTCGGTTACTGGTATGCCCGCTCGCCGGAAATCATCCACAGCACCGTGATGGAAACGCTGGTCTGGTTGCGGGTCCCTGGCGACATCGTGTTCTCGCTCGGCGCCTTCGTGCTGGCCCTGTTCGTGTTCGGCCTGGCCTGGAAAGCCCGCGCACGCCGCGTCGCTGCAGGTCAACCGGCAGCAGCCATCGAGTAATCCGCCGCTCGTTCTCGCTCCATGCGTTGTCGGCATCTGGCGAGTGAAGGGCAGAAAGAAGAAAAGGCCGCCATGCGCGGCCTTTTCTTCTACGCCCAGATCAAACAATCGCCTCAGTTGTCATCCGTATCATTTGATCCGGCGCAATGTGGCGCGCCGTCAGTCACTGCAGACTGCGCAAAATCACGCGGAGGCAGGTAGTCATGCAGAGCTTGCAGATCTGGTTGCACCGTGATCATCAATCGCTGTTGCAGCTGCTACAGTGGCTGGCCGAATGTGCTCCCGACCGTCAGGAGTCTGCCTGTCTGTCGGTGCTGCGGCGCATGCACCGGCACACCGACGCCCATCTCTGCATCGAAGACGAATTGCTGTTTCCGTTGATCGAGCGCGAGCAGAAATGCCCTGACATCGTCATGCTGCGCGCCGCGCACGGCCGCATTCGTCACGCCATCGGCAAGCTGAACGGTGCCATGATCAACCGTGACTGGCCGAGGTTTCGCGCTGAATCCCGGCAGCTCTATGAAGAATTCCGTACCCTGCAATCGTACGAGCAGCAGCGGCTATCGGATCTGATTGAGCTGGTGTTGTCCCATCAGGACCAGGAGGCGCTCTGGCAATCGGTGCTGGCCATTCGGCAACGAGTGGGCTTGCCGCTGCCGAATGATAGCGGCAACACCACGCCACCGGTCGTACACGCGCCCTCCCCCGGTCTTTGATTTTTGCCAAGTTTGCTCCCGTTTTGTGCGCCCGCCATGCCGCAGAAAATCAAAACGGGATCTCGACGGCGAATGTTGCGCCAGCAGCATTCGCCGTTTTCTTTTGGTTGTATCCGGGTGGACGCCAACGCGTTCGCGATAGCTCACTGGCGTACTTGGCGAACGCCCTTTCAGTTGACCTCGATCAACCAGCGATGGTGATGGCGGCGTAAGCTCTCCACAAGATTTAGTGGTTAACACCACCCAACAACCACAACAGGGAGTGCCCGAGATGATTCAGCAACATGAACTGCCGCGGCTGATCCGCAAGCGTGACGGCCGCCTTTCCGACTTCAACGCCGTGCTGATTCGCAATGCGCTCGCCAAGGCCGGCCGTGCCACCGGCGAGTACGACGAAACCCAGGCCGACGAGCTGACCAACGATGCCCTGAAGGTCATCGCGCATCGCTACAAAGCCGGTGATATTCCGACGGTCGAGCAGGTGCAGGACATCGTCGAACAGGTGCTGATCGGCAATGACTTTCTCGCCACCGCGCGTGCCTATATTGTCTACCGCGAACAGCGCGCGCGCCTGCGGGCTGACCGCAATACCGTCGTGCAGGTCGAGAAATCGATCAACGAATACCTGACCCGCAATGACTGGCGCGTCAACGCCAATGCCAACCAGGGTTATTCGCTCGGCGGTTTGATTCTGAATACCTCCGGCAAGGTCATCGCCAATTACTGGCTCAACCATGTCTACCCGCCGGAGATCGGTATCGCGCACCGGGAAGCCGATATTCATGTTCACGATCTCGACATGCTGTCCGGCTACTGCGCCGGCTGGTCGCTGCGCACCTTGTTGCAGGAAGGCCTGAACGGTGTGCCGGGCAAAGTCGAAGCGGCGCCACCAAAGCACATGTCGAGCGCGGTCGGCCAGATCGTCAATTTCCTCGGCACCTTGCAGAATGAATGGGCCGGTGCACAGGCATTCTCGTCGTTCGACACCTACATGGCGCCGTTCGTCCGCAAGGACGACATGAGCTATGACGCGATCAAGCAGTGCATTCAGGAACTCATCTACAACCTGAACGTGCCATCGCGCTGGGGCACCCAGACGCCGTTCACCAATTTGACCTTCGACTGGGTCTGTCCGGAAGACTTGCGCGATCAGATCCCGCTGATTGCCGGTGAGGAAATGCCGTTCACTTACGGCGACCTGAAACCGGAAATGGATCTGATCAATCGCGCCTATATCGAGATCATGACCAAGGGCGATGCCAAGGGCCGGGTCTTCACCTTCCCGATCCCGACCTACAACATCACCGAAGATTTCGATTGGGATTCCGAGAACGCGACCCGCTTGTTCGAGATGACCGCCAAGTATGGCCTGCCCTACTTCCAGAACTTCATCAACTCGGACATGAAGCCAAACCAGATCCGCTCGATGTGCTGCCGCTTGCAGCTCGATCTGCGGGAGCTGCTCAAGCGCGGCAACGGCCTGTTCGGTTCGGCCGAGCAAACCGGTTCGGTCGGCGTGGTCACCGTCAACTGCGCCCGGCTCGGTTATCTCTACAAAGGCAACGAAGCCGGTCTGCTGGCCCGGCTTGATGAACTGATGGATCTGGCCAGCGAATCGCTGGAGATCAAACGCAAGGTCATCCAGCAGTTCATCGACATGGGCCTGTATCCGTACACCAAGCGCTACCTCGGCACGCTGCGCAATCATTTCTCGACCATCGGCGTCAACGGCATCAACGAGATGATCCGCAACTTCAGCGGTGATGAGTATGACATCACCGACGACCGCGGCCATCAGCTGGCGCTGCGCCTGCTCGACCACGTGCGCGCCCGGATGACCGAGTATCAGGAGCGCACCGGCAATCTGTACAACCTCGAAGCTACGCCGGCCGAAGGCACAACCTATCGTTTTGCCAAGGAAGATCAGAAGCGCTTCCCGGACATTCTGCAGGCGGGTTCGCCGCAGCAGCCCTACTACACCAACTCGTCGCAGCTGCCGGTAGGTTTCACCAACGACGCCTTCGAGGCGCTGGTGCGGCAGGATGCACTGCAATGCAAGTACACCGGCGGCACCGTGCTGCACCTGTACATGAGCGAGAAGATCTCGTCGGCCGATGCCTGCAAGAAACTGGTGCGCCGCTCGCTGGAAAACTTCCGGCTGCCGTACATCACCATCACCCCGACTTTCTCGATCTGCCCGGTGCACGGTTACCTGGCCGGTGAACACGAATTCTGCCCGAAATGCGACGAAGCATTGCTGCAGAAAAAGCGCAACGAAGCCGCCTGCCTCGCCTGAGCGGCAGGCCTCGTTGACCCCGCGTCAGCGGGATGAAGTTGGCAAAGGCGTCTGTATCTCTGTTGAGTCTTTACCCAGGTTAAAACAAGGAGCACACAATGACCGTCAATGAACTGAAACCGGAAGAAAGAACCCGCTGCGAAGTCTGGACCCGGGTCATGGGTTATCACCGCCCGGTTGCCGAGTTCAACCTCGGCAAGAAAAGCGAACATCGCGAACGCCAGCATTTCGTCGAGAAATGCTGCGGTCATTACAACTGATCACCGTCGTATCAGCCCCTCTCCCCTCGAGGGAGAGGGGTTGGGGTGAGGGGGAAAGTCGAAATGACAACGCACTCCGCTCCTGCCTTCGAATCAAAACCATGACCGACACCGCCTTGCGCATCGGTGGCTATACGCCACTGACCACCATCGATTATCCCGGCGAACTCGCTGCGGTGATCTTTTGCCAAGGCTGTCCGTGGCGCTGTGCCTATTGCCAGAACGACCATCTGCTCGACGCGCGTGCGGAAACGCCGTTTCGCTGGGACGAAGTTCGCCGCCATCTTGAACAGCGTCGCGGCCTGCTCGATGCCGTGGTGCTGAGTGGCGGTGAACCGACGGCGCAGTCGGCCAGCCTCAACGCCGCTGCGGAGCTGAAAGCCATGGGCTTCAAGCTCGGTCTGCATACCGGCGGCGCCTATCCGGATCGATTGAAACAGTTGTTGCCACTGTGCGATTGGGTCGGCTTCGATTTGAAAGAACTGCCCGAGCACTACGATCTGCTGACCGTTACGCCCGGCTCCGGCAGCCGCGCCTGGCAGAGTCTGGAGCTGCTGCTGCAACGCGATATCGCCTATGAAGTGCGGACCACGGTGCACTGGCACCTGCTGTCACGGGCCCGGCTGTTGACGCTCGCGACCCAGCTACGCCAGACCGGCGTGAGCCACTGGGCCGTGCAGATTTGCCATACCCGGCAAGGACTGGCGCGCCGCCTGCCGGTCAACAACTGGACCGAATCGGATCGCGAATTCGTGCAACAGGAAGTCGCGCCCTTGTTTGCGCAATTCTGTTTGCGCGACTGAGCCAGCCACCGCGCCTGGTGCAATTTGCCTAATCAGCGACGCCGTCATTGTCGCCGTCCTGCATGCCAACGAGTCTGGCCAAGATGGCGCCCACGCTGCGGCGCTGGGCAAGTACGGCGCCACCCCAAGGTTCGCCGGTGCGGACACCGTCCATGCTTCGCAATCCACAGCGCAGTTGATGCAGGTCAAAGGCTCGATGCCACGCCAAGGCATAATGCGAATCATTCTCAGTCAAGTAATGGAGACTACTGATGCTTCGCCGCCTTTGTTTTGCCACCACCATGGCCGTGTTTGCCAGCAACAGCTTCGCCGTCGAGTACCCCATTGGCCAGCCGCAGTATCGGCACGGCATGGAAATCGCCGCCGTTTACCTGCAGCCGGTGGTGATGGAGCCGGACGGCATGATGCTGCCGGCTGAGCAAGCCGATATCCATCTCGAAATGGACATACACGCTACCGACGACAACCCGAATGGTTTCGAAGCGGATACCTGGCTGCCCTATCTGAACGGCCGCTACCGGCTGGTCAAAAGCGGCAGCGAGAAAGTCATTGAAGGCGAACTAATGCCGATGGTGGCATCGGACGGTCCGCATTACGGTGACAACGTCAAACTCGATGGTCCGGGCGAATACACGCTGACTTTCTTTGTCGCACCGCCGAGCACCAACGGTCACCATCACTTTGGCCGCCACACGGATCGCCTGACTGGCGTGCGGCCCTGGTTCAAACCCTTTGAAGTCAGTTACCGCTTTGTTTTTGCCGGTATTGGCAAGAAAGGTGGTTACTGATCATGACAGGCCGATTGACCATGTTCCGGGTGGCCTTGCTGCCAAGCTTGCTGGCGGCAGCGAGCCTCGCCCATGCAGCCGAGCCGGCAACCGCTGAAGAAATTGCAGCGCTCAGACAGCGCATTGAAAAACTCGAACAGCAGGAGCAAGCCGAACAGGACGCGCTGGCGTCGGATCGGCTCAGTGAACGCGAGCCGGATCTGATAACCCGGCTGAAAGCGCTGGAAATGAACACCGGCAGCCTGAAGCAAGCGGCGCGACGCATCGAAGCCATCGGCGAAGTGGAAGCCGGCATCGATCTGCTCTACGTCAGCCAGTGGTGGCGCGCCGATGATGCCGATTCGCGCTATGACAATTACCGACTCGACGCGGCGCTGAGCGTGCCGGCGGGTGACAGTGGCCGCGCCAGCGGTTCGCTATTCTTGCATGTGCGCGCCGGCCAAAGCCCGGCACCGGATGAATTGCCAAGCAGCTTCAGCGGCCTCAACGCCAGCGCCTTTCAACTGGGTGGCACCAGCCAACCGGAAGATGCGGCGCTGACACTGACCGAAGCCTGGTACCAACTCGATCTGCCGTTGACTGCGGGCAAATCGCGCCATCACCTGCAAGCCAATATCGGCAAGATCGATCCGTTTGTGTTCTTCGATCAAAATGCCGGCGCCAATGATGAAGCCAGCCAGTTCCTGGCAGCACCGTTGGTGCACAACGCCTTGCTGGACAATCCGGTGGCGGCGCAAATCGGCACCGATGCCTATGGTTCGACGCCCGGCCTCCGTCTTGCCTATCGCTACGATCTCGGCAATGAACAATGGCAACTGTCGTACGGCCATTTTGCCGCCGGTGAAGATGCCAATTTCGGCTCCGCGCGCGACGAATCGCTGCAGCTGGTGCAGCTGGAGTGGAACACCCGGTTCTGGGGTCAGACTGGCAATTACCGGTTGTATCGGTTCGACAACGAAGCCGGTCCAACTTTCATTGCGGACCAACAGGCCGCGCAACGTGGCTGGGCCATCAGTGCCGATCAGAAGCTGGGCTCCGACTGGCTGGCGTTTGCCCGCTACAGCCGTGGCCAGGGTCAGAACCTGCCGTTTGATCGCGCACTGGCGGTCGGTGTGGAGTGGAACGGCGAATCGTGGTCGCGTGCCAGCGACAAACTCGGGCTTGGTTACGCCAGGCTGCGCAGCAGTCGCGATTTTCGCGCTCAAGCTGCGGCACTCCCCGACTACGGCTACCAACCCGGGGCCGCCGAATACCTGCTGGAGCTCTACTACCGCTATCACTACAACGGCAACTGTCAGTTGTCGCTGCATTGGCAGCGTGTAGCCGATGCCGCCGCCAATGCCGCGCATGACGATCAGGATGTATTCAGTCTGCGCCTGTCGTGGAGCTATTAAGTTGAGTAATTGAATGAAGAGCCATTGCGCCGCCGACGCCGGCGCAAAGCTGTCGTTGTCATACCGGCGAAAGCCGGTATTCACTTTTCCCGCAGCCACAGCAATACCGGCTGGCGACCGCACGATTGCTGCTGCTCCTTTGTCGGACAAAAAGCGATTTCGATGACTGGGTTACGTGCATGGCTGAACTGATCGCTCGTTTCAAACTGGAACCGGGTCCGCCCGCCGCTCCGCCGCGTGCTACGTGGCTGGCCCGTCTGGGTCATGCCTTGCAGCGCAATCGTCGGCCGATTCAGTGTGTGCAATGGCTGTTTGTGCTGCTTTATCTGCTGCTGTTGATCGTGCCGGCCTGGTTGCCGCTGCCGCCGGAGCAGGCGCGCCTGCACGATAACCTCGTGCGTTTCGCCCAGTTTCTGTTCTGGGGTGTCTGGTGGCCGTTCGTCATCCTGTCGGTGCTGCTGTTTGGCCGTCTCTGGTGCGGCATTTTCTGTCCTGAGGGCAGCTTGAGCGAATGGGTCAGCCACCGTTCGCGCAATCTGAAACCGATACCGAACTGGTTCAAGTGGCCAGGTTGGCCTTTTGTCGCGTTTCTGTTGACCACGATTTATGGCCAATTGGTGTCAGTCTACGACTACGCCAGACCGGCGCTGCTGATCCTCGGTGGTTCGACCGGCGCGGCGATGCTGGTGGCATTTTTCTGGGGCAAAGACCGGCGCATCTGGTGTCGCTATCTGTGTCCGGTAACCGGTGTTTTTGCCGTGCTGTCACGATTGTCGCCACTGGTGCTGCGCGTTGATACCGCGCGCTGGGATGCCAACAAATCATTGCAGCAAGCGCCGGTGCTGTGCCCGCCGCTGCTCAATGTTCGTCAGCTCGACAGCATGGCCGAATGTCATCAATGCATGCGCTGCAGCGGCCATCGCGATGCGGTTGAACTGGCCTGGCGATCGCCGCATGAAGAAATCCTGCGCGGCAACCGGGCGCTGACGCCATGGCATCATCGTTTGCTGTTGTACGGCATGCTCGGGCTTGCCAGCGGCGCCTTTCAGTGGTCCGTCAGTCCATGGTTGGTGCAATTGAAGCAGTTTCTGGCCGGCATTGCCGTCAAGCAAGAATGGTGGTGGCTGTTGCAGGATTCACCGGCATGGTGGCTGCTGACGCGCTACCCGTCGGCCAATGACGTGTTCAACTGGCTCGATGGCCTCTGCCTGTTGATTTATCTGACAGTCGCCGCGCTGGTGATCGGCGGCAGTGTTGATCTCGCCACTCGTATTGCAGCGCGTCTCGCCGTCGGTCGCAGCCATCGCGAGGTCGCCTGCCGCTTGCTTGAAACTCTGACCCCGATGGCAGGCCTCAGCCTGTTTCTCGGGTTATCGATGATGACGGTCAGCCAGCTTGCCGCCAGTGGCATTCAGGTGCCGTATCTGACGGCTATGCGTAGTTCGCTGTTATTGCTCGCCTATTTCTGGCCCGCCTATCTGCTCTGGCATTTGCTTGATGAGTTGAGCGTCATGCGCCGTGGCGCCGTACTGCTGATGCTCGCCCTCGGCAGCCTGCCGTGGCTCAGCGGCTGGCTGCATTTGTTTTGGCTGTGGTGAATGGGCCGGAAACGGCAAGTTCACGCCGACCGGAAGGTTGAGGTCTGCAACACGACTCCACTTCAATGTGCATGCACCGGACCGGTCCAACCGGTATGGTCGAAGTACTGCGGGTACAGCTGCAGCGTGTCATGAATGGCAAGCAAGGCTTCCGCGCGCTTTTCACCTTGGCCGAGCTGATCGGCAGCGGTCGCAAGCCGGCCAATCAGCACGTGCAGCGTGGCATCGGCATCCGGTGGCAGCTGACAGTTCGCCACCATATAGGCAACGCTGTCGCGTATCGTTTGTGCCAACGCCGTCGCCTGCGTCGCACCAAAGCCTTGCGCCTTCTGCAGCGCTTCGGTGCCGTGCATCGCTTGCCGAATCCGCATCATCGCTTCGCGCAGTGGCGCATCGGTTTCCCAACGTTTGCCGGCATTGAGTTTGAGCGACGGTTCAGCCGCACGGTCATGATGATGCTCCGGCACTTCAGCGGCAAAGCTGGTGAGCGAAACCGAACTGGCTAACGCGCCCATGCAGAGGCTGAGTGCAAGGCGGGTCAATCCCGTAATACCCTTTCGATTCATACGTCTTTCCTCCGGACCTGTTGTGTGGTCATGAGCATAGCGGCAATTTCCTTAAGGTTTCCTTGTACTTTGGTTGGGAATGGCGTGCTGAGACTTGACCCGAGTCAACATCGGCAGCGAATTTCCACCAGACAATGAAGCTCCCATTGCCGACGTGGCCGCACCTGCGGGTACCGCAATGACTCACAGTCTTGATGAAGCCAATTTCGGCACCGAATACTTCCGTCAGTTGCCTACGCTGGGCGAAGCCATGGTTGCCGTGCTCAAGCACTTTGGAGCCGAGCGCATTTACGGTGTCGGTGGCGATTTTGCCGCCAATCTGATCGCCGCCTTCGATACCTCCTTGCAGGTGCTGCCGGCCAGCAATGAAATGCATGCCAGCTTCTGTGCCTGCGGTGATGCCGAGATCAGCGGCATCGGTTTTTGCCTGACCACTTACACGGTCGGCAGCCTGCCTTGCGTCAGCGCTGCCGCGCTGGCCAAAACCGAAAGCCTGCCGGTGGTGTTTTTGTCCGGCGCGCCCGGCGAAGCCGAAGTACACCGCAATGCCATCCACCACACCGTGCATCCGAGCGGTGCCTGGCGCGCCGATTATGACGCGGCGTTGCGGGCATTCGCCGGTTTGGGCATACGCGCTGAACGCTTGCAGGGCGCTCGCCATCCGGGCCAGCCGAATGTCGCGGCTTATCATTTCTATGAGCTGGTCCGTCATGCCTGGCTGAAACGCGAGCCGGTGTTCATCGAGATCCCGCGCGATCTGGTGTTCGCCAAGACCCAGGCACTGGACTTGCCGTCATCCTGCGCGGCAGAGCCGGCCAGCCCGATGATGCTCGCCGGCGCGGAACTGATCGCCGCCACCATCGCCAGCAAATTGCAGCAAGCCAAGGCGCCGCTCATTTATATCGGCGAACAAGTGAAGCTGAACCTGCCACTGCGCCACGCCTTGCAGGCCTTCTGCCAGCGCCATCAGATCCCGTATGCCACAAGCTGGTTTGCCAAAGGCCTGTTCGACGATTTCGATCCGCTTTGCCTCGGCGGCTATAACGGCGCGTTCACCGCCAGCGCCCGACGCCATTACATCGACACGCAAGCGGATTACGTGCTCGATTTCGGCACCAGCGTCTTCAGCCAGGATACCGGTCATGCGTTCCAGACCGGCACGCATCGCATTGTCCAGATCCCGAACCGCACCACGGTCAAGAGCACGTTGCCGCAGGAGCAGGATCTGCTGGTGCTGCTGGAAAAACTCGCCGCGGTGTTGCCGGCAAGCTATCGGGCAAAGCCGCCCGCACCCGCGGCCAATCCACAACTGCCGGCACCGGACGAGCCGCTTGCCTTTCACAATCTCGCCGAGGTGCTCAATGCGCTGCAAGCACAAGACAGTGAACACACTTATGTCTATGTGCCGGAGGTTGGCAATTCCTTCTTCGCGAGTTGCGGCCTGCAGACACGCGCCAGTCAGCTGGGCCGCAGCTGGCTCGCCAATCCATGGTATGCGGCGATGGGCACCAGCCTGCCGTATGCGCGGGCGGCGGCTGAGCATGTCAAAGCGCAGCAGGACAAGAGCGGACGCGCAAGTGACCGGGTGATTCTGCTGACCGGTGACGGCGGCTTTCACTTCCAGCTCAATGAACTCATTCATGTCCAGAAAGAAAAGCTGCCGCTGCTGATTCTGTACATGCGCAACAATATTTTCGATCTCGGCAAATCCGGCGACGGCCCGATCTATCACTGTTCGGACCGCGAGTTCGATGTCGGCGCCGTCATTCGGGCTTACGGTGGTCAAGCCTATCGCTGCGAAACCGTCGCCGCATTCCAAACCCAGTTTCGCGCTGCCATCGAGCGCCACAGCGGGCTGACCTTGCTGGAAGTGCCCTGCCCGGCCGATGCCGCGTTTCAAAGCCCGGAAATCCGGATGCTGAATCTGTTTATCAAGGCTCGCAACGGCGATGCCGACGCCAATCGGCAATGGCAGGCGCTGTGCAATGGCTGACATAAAAAGGGAGAACGGCATGGAATTGGTCTGCCCGGCCGGCAATCTGCCATCGCTGAAAGCGGCGATCGAAAACGGCGCCGATGCGGTCTATGTCGGGTTCAAGGACGACACCAATGCCCGCCATTTCGCCGGCCTGAATTTCACCGATGCCGATCTGCAGCAGGCCATCGCCTTGATTCGCCGGCTCGGTCGCAAACTGTTCATCGCCATCAACACCTATGCCCAGGCTGGCGGTTGGTCACGCTGGCAGCGCGCCGTCGATCAGGCCGCTGCATTGGGCGCCGATGCGCTGATCGCTGCCGACATCGCCGTGCTCGATTACGCCGCAAAGCGCCACCCGAACCTGCCACTGCATCTGTCGGTGCAGGCCTCAGCAACCAGTCAGGCAAGTCTGTCGTTTTATCACCGGCATTTCGGCATTGCCCGCGCCGTGTTGCCGCGCGTGTTGTCGCTGGCGCAAGTGCGCGCAGTGGCAGCGGCATCGCCCTGCGCCATTGAAGTGTTCGGTTTTGGTTCGCTGTGCATCATGGCCGAAGGCCGTTGCCAGTTGTCGTCCTACGTTACCGGCGAAGCGCCGAACACCTGCGGCGCCTGTTCGCCGGCCAAGTTCGTCCGCTGGGACGAACAAAGCAACGGCGTACTCGAATCACGACTCAATGGCAGCCTGATCGATCGCTTTGCTCCCGGTGAACGCGCCGGCTATCCGACGCTGTGCAAAGGCCGCTTTGTGGTCAACGGCAAGCGCTATCACGCGCTGGAAGAACCGGTCAGCCTGAATACGCTCGATCTCTTGCCGGAGCTGAGCCGCATCGGCATCAAGGCAATCAAGATCGAAGGCCGCCAGCGCAGCCCGGCCTACGTGGCACAAGTGGCGCGGATCTGGCGTCAGGCCATTGATGCCGCCGCAACGGCCAGCGAGTTCACACCGGCGACCGAGTGGCAGCAGACCCTGGCCGATCTGTCCGAAGGCGCGCAAACCACATTTGGCGCTTATCACCGCGCCTGGCAATGAAATTCCTGGCGCCGCCAGAACCAGAACCAGAACCAGAACCACAACAAGCCAACGCACACTCGACCGGAAGCACTACAGCATGACCAGCCCCAACCCGTTGCAACTGACCATTGGCCCGGTGCTGTACTACTGGGACAAAGCCCGACTGCTGAGCTTCTATCAACAACTGGCCAACATGCCGGTGCATACGGTTTATCTCGGCGAAGTGGTTTGCAGCAAACGCCGCAGTCTGCGCCTGAGCGAATGGCTGGATCTGGCGCGCGAGCTGAAAGCCGGCGGCAAACAGGTGGTGCTGTCGACACTGACACTGATTGAAGCGCAGTCGGAACTCGCAACCGTTGAGCGTGCCTGCAACAACGGCGAGTTTCTGGTTGAAGCCAATGACATGGCGGCGGTGCAATTCTGCAGCGAACGTGGTTTGCCGTTCGTCACCGGACCGCATATCAATCTCTACAATGGCCGTGCCCTGCGCTTTCTGCAGCAGAATGGCCTGCAGCGCTGGGTGCTGCCGCTGGAGCTGTCGCGCGAGCAGTTGCAGCTGCTGCAACAGGAAGCATTGGCACTGTCCGATGAACCGCTACCGGAGCTGGAGGTGTTCGGCTATGGCCTGATGCCGCTTGCCCATTCAGCACGCTGTTTCACGGCCCGGCACCATGATCTGCCGAAGGATCGCTGTGAGTTTCGCTGTATTGAAGACAGTGATGGCATGCCGGTTTACAGTCAGGACGGCGATCGCCTGTTCACCATCAATGGTATCCAGACCCAATCCGGCCGCTGCCTGGATCTGCGTCATGCCTGGCAGGACATGCAGCAGCGCGGCGTCCACGCGTTCCGGTTCAGCCCTCACTCACAAGCATTTCTTGAGAGAGTGCAAACACTCGCCGATGCCATACAGGGCGGAACCGCTTTTGAGAAAGCCCGTGGTGCCGACACCGATTGTGATGGCTATTGGTATGGCGCACCCGGCATGATCCGGGTGCTGCCAGTCAGTTAGCCTGCGTCGGCATGCAGGCAATCACGCGCGCACCAGCAGCCAACGCAGCGCGGCCGGCATCTGCTCCGGTTCCAGCGTGTCGAGAAAATTTTTCACCGCCAGCGCGAGCTCGGTATCACCCTGCATCACCAGCTTGCGCTGAAAGAACAGCGTGTCGGGATCGCGCTCCTGGCGCAGCAGGATCAGGAAGGATTGCAGATCGCCACGGATGCTGGCGTCGATTGCGCCACGCTGACAGCTGGCTTGCAAACGATGGCCGCTGCGGCTGATCCGGATTGGATATGGCCAGTCGGTGCAATCAATGGCCAACCAGCGGTTGTCGAGTTCGCTGAGTGCGCCACTGCGCACACGTTCCTGCAGCATGTCATTCAGCAAGCGGGTGACCAACCGTTCCAGCAAAGGCGGTGGCAGCCAGCGCCCTACGGCCGGCAGTTTCCGCAGACAGCGCCTTGCCAGTGCATCGACAGCAGGTAACTGCTGCAGGTTCGCCAATACGGCATTCATTGCTTTCACTCCTGCACTATCCCTTGTTCGGTGGTTGCTGTTGCATGTAGGCACTCCGACGCCGCCGCCGCAGTGCGTTGCGGCGTTTGCAGCACCGTCAGACAGTTTTGCAGACGCGCCTTGGCAATCAGCAACTCTTCGGCCTGATAGTGCCGGTGCAAAGTCTTCTTCGCACCCCACTTGCTGAGCACGACATGTTGATTCGCGGCAATGCCGTGTCGTTCGAGACTGCGTTTGGCACAAACCCGCGAACAACCGTCTATCACCAGGATCGGGCGGCCGGATTTTGCGGTCTTGACCAAGGCTGGCACATCCCCACCAACACCGGCGATGCACGACATTTCGGCGAGCTGCTCGCGATCCAGCGCCAGTGCCAGATCATTGGCCAGCTGCGCCGAGCTGGAACAACCCGAACAGCTGTAGACCAGCGGCAGCTCCGCTGGCGCCGATGGCTGCTTGGCAGCCATGACAGCCTGTTGCATCGCCATGGCCTGATGCGCAATCTGCTGAAACAGTCGAACGATGAAATCGCGGTCCAGCCCCAGCGCCGCCGCCCGCTCACCGCGTGCCGCCAGCATTGGCAGCAGACGGTCGTAAGCCGGCACGGCCTGCGGACCGCTTTTGTGCGCCGCGATCTGCAGCACCAGCTGCTGGCGCTGGGCCAGCAATTGCAGTATGCGGCTGTCAATCAGGTCGATCTGCTGGCGCAGGTCGGCGAGGCTGTCAGCATGGTCGGCGAGCGGGTTCATGCCGTCATGCTAGTGTGGCGACTCGGCCCGGCTCTTGATCCGGGTCAGCTCGCGCTGCAGTACCTGTACTGCCGAAGCTCTGCTAGATTGTCGTCGTCATTTACCGGCATTCGCCCAAGCAGGGAGCCCACCATGACGGTTCAAAAGCCCGCACGCCAGTCGACCCGGCTGGAAGCCTTCACCGATGCCGCGTTCGCCTTTTCACTGACACTGCTGGTGATCGCCGGCGACAACGTGCCGACCAGCTTTGATGAATTCATACAGGCCCTGAAGTCGATCCCCGCCTTTATCGCCAGTGCCGCGCTGTTGCTGATGTTCTGGTATGGCCATATGCGCTGGAGTCAGCGCTACTGCCTCTGTGACATGCCGACCATCCTGTTGACCTCCGCGTTGGTGTGTACGGTCCTGGTCTTTGTTTACCCGCTGCGGATCGTTTTTGGCAGCTTGTTCCACTGGATCAGTGGTGGCTTTTTCCAACTGCCGATGTCAGGCATCGGCTTGCAGGCCATCAACAGCCTGTTCGTCATTTATGCCATCGGGTTTATTGCCATGTGCAGCTGGCAGGCACTGCTCTATCAGCATGCGCTGCGCAAGGCGGCAGAACTGCAGCTGGACACCGCAGATCAGCTGGAAGCCCGGCTCGAACGCAACAGTTTTCTTCTGCAGACGCTGCCGGCATGGCTATCCCTGTTGTATTTGCTGATCGTGCCGGCACAATACGGGCCCTTCAGTGGTTTTTTTTACTGCCTGCTTTGCGTCCTGATGCCATGGTATGGCATCAAGGCCAATAATCTGTTGGTAAACACAAGACAAGGACAATCTGCATGAAACCCCTGTTCGCCCTGATGGCTCTGCTGCTCGGTGGTTGTGCCAGCCTGTCGGAAACCGAATGCCGCAGTGGCGACTGGTACGGTGTCGGTTTGGTCGATGGCCAGAATGGCGCACCGCTGTCACGGCTCAGCAGTCATCGGGAAGCCTGCGCCGAATTCGGGATCAGTATCGATGGCGATCGCTATCGGGCCGGCCGTGACGAAGGGCTGCTCAGCTATTGCACGCCGGAAAACGGCGTCACTGTCGGCCGCAGTGGCGCGACCTATCACAACGTCTGTCCGGCCGATCTGGCGGGTGAGTTTCTGCGCCAGTACCGCTACGGTTACACGATTTGGGAAATCGAGCAGGCACTGGAGCGTATCGATCGGCGCATTGCGGAAATCGACAGCGAACTGGCCAAGAAAGATTTAAGCGACGAGGCCCGGCGCAAACTGCGGCGCGAACGTGACGATCTGGAAGATGAACACGATGATCGCGAACGCGAATTGCGCATTCTGGAAACGGTGGATTTGGTAAGGGGTTGAGCACGCTGGCGCACGGCGTGCTCGTGCCGCAAAGCGGGCTTAAGACGAAAACCGCAGTGGCATAACAAGAGTGGTGCCCGGGACCGGAATCGAACCGGTACGGCCCTTTTACGGTGCCGACGGATTTTAAGTCCGTTGCGTCTACCTATTTCGCCACCCGGGCATGCGGCGCAGTGTAATCAGGCTACGACGGTACAGCAATCATGCCGACGCTACCGACACTGCAGAACGACCGTCACTTGCGGCAACACCATGTGATGCCCTGACAGCATGTCGTCCGGAAACGCATGATTCAGAAACAACGCGTGCTCGAGAAACAACAAAGCCCCGCGAACGGGGCTTTGTTTTTACTGGAGCGGGAAACGAGACTCGAACTCGCGACCCCGACCTTGGCAAGGTCGTGCTCTACCAACTGAGCTATTCCCGCAAAACGTTTCTTCTACTGCTGCCTGTTGCTTGCAACAGGCTACGCCAGAGGCGCTTACAAATTTGGAGGCGGAGGTCGGAATCGAACCGGCGTCCACGGATTTGCAGTCCGCTGCATGACCACTCTGCCACCCCGCCGTGGCGCACGATGTTCTCACATCGCGCTACATCAAAGCACTGCTTTTGTTTCCATTCGGCATGCTGCCGCGCTGAAACAAAAAACCCCGGCTGGACTTGATGCCTGTCTCGACGCCGAGGTTTGTTACCTGACTGCAAAATTCTGGAGCGGGAAACGAGACTCGAACTCGCGACCCCGACCTTGGCAAGGTCGTGCTCTACCAACTGAGCTATTCCCGCAATGCGGGGCGCATTTTACTGGTTGCCGGACCCCTGTCAAGCCAAGATGAAAGGATTTTTTCAACTTGGTCAAAGCATAAACAGCTTTATTTTCCAGCGTTTGCGCGCAATGTCGGCCACGCGGCGCGCAGGTAGATCACCATCGACCAGAGCGTGAACACGACCGCGACATCCAGCAAGACATGACCCAGCTGGACCCATGGATTGTCCCAGCCGGGCGGGTTGGCCAGCAGTACCACAATGGCCAACATCTGGCACGCTGTCTTGATTTTGCCAATCACCGACACCTTGACCGCGGCCCGGTTGCCCAGCTCGGCCATCCACTCACGCAGCGCTGAAATGGTGATTTCGCGGGAGATGATCACGAACGCCGGCACCGCCAGCCACGGGCTGGCGTGGCGCTCGACCAGCAGCACCAGCGCGACCGCCACCATCAGCTTGTCAGCGACCGGGTCCAGAAAGGCGCCGAGCGGCGAGGTTTGGCCGAGCCGACGGGCGACAAACCCGTCCAGCCAGTCGGTGAAACCCGCCAGCGCAAAAATGGCGGCACTGGCCAAGTAGTGCCATTTCCAGGGCAAGTAGAAGCAGACCACGAAGGCCGGGATCAGGGCGATTCGGATCAAGGTCAGAATATTGGGGATGGTCATACAGGTCCGGTTGGCCGTCTAACGCGGCTTGGTCAAACGCGGCTTGAGGATGGCGCGCAGTATGCCAGTTCGGCCCGGCAAAAGCTTGTGACGCCGCACGCGCTCCTTACGCCGCCCCGCCGGCACCGATGCTGGCATCACTTATCCCGGATGCAGCGCGGTGTGAATGCGCTCGGCCAGGGTCCGGCTGATACCCGGCACAGCCGCGATGTCGTCCACGCTGGCCTTCATCAACTCCTGCAGGCCGCCAAACCGGCGCAGCAATTCGCGGCGACGCTGCGGACCGACGCCATCGATGCCTTCCAGCGGCGAGCGGCTGCGTTTTTTCTCCCGCCGCGCCCGATGGCCGGTGATGGCAAACCGGTGGGCTTCGTCGCGGATGTGCTGGATGAAGTGCAGCAGGCTGGCATCCGGCGGCAGTTGCAGCGGCGCCGCCCGTCCCGACAAATGCAACTCTTCCTGACCGGCGCGCCGATCCGGACCCTTGCTGATGCCGACCGCGAGCACATTGTCGATTTGCAGTTCATCCAGAATTTTCTCGGCCTGCGCCAGCTGACCAGGACCACCGTCGATGAACAAGACGTCGGGCAACTGGCCCTCGCCGCGTTTGAGCCGCGCGTAGCGGCGCGACAGGGCCTGATACATCGCCGCGTAATCGTCGCCGCCGGTGATGCCCTCGATGTTGAAGCGGCGATAATCGCTTTTGCGCGGGCCATTCAGATCAAACACCACGCAGGAAGCCACCGTCTGCTCACCCATGGTGTGGCTGATGTCAAAGCACTCGAAGCGCTGTGGCACCACATCGAGACCGAACAGATCCCGCATCTGCTCGCCGCGCTTCTGCCCTTCCGCTTGTTGGGCAAAGCGGCTGGCGATGCTGTTCTGGGCGTTCTTGATCGCCATCTGCAGCCACGCGGCACGATCGCCGCGTACGGAATTGGCGATGCGTAATTTGCGCCCCGCCCGCTGCTCCAACAAAGCGGTCAGCGATTCACCGTCAAACTCGCTGGCGTTATGGATGATCTCGCGCGGAATATCGCGTTCGGCCAGATAGAACTGGTTCAGGAAGGCGTCGATCAAATCATCGACATCGGCACCGGCCGGCAGCTCCGGCATCACGCAATGGCTGCCACTGACGCGGCCGTCGCGGACATAGAGCACATACACGCAGGCCAGACCCTTCTCGATCACGCCGGCAACCACATCGACATCACCGCTGTCGGCCGATACCCGCTGCCGGTCCAGCACGCGGCGCAACTGGGCGATTTGATCGCGCAGCTGAGCCGCTTTCTCGAACTGCAGGTCGGCCGCCGCCTGTTCCATCTGCTTGGCAAGTTCGGCAATCACGTCCTGATTGCGGCCCTCATAAAACATTGCGGTCAGGCGGACATCGCGATCGTATTCTTCTGGCGTGACATAACCGACACAAGGTGCAGTACAACGGCCGATCTGATACTGCAGGCACGGCCGTGTCCGGTTGGCAAAATAGCTGTTTTCACACTGGCGGACCCGAAACAGCTTCTGCAGCAGCAACAAACTTTGCCGGACCGCGCCCGCACTCGGAAACGGGCCAAAATAGCGGCCTTTTTCTTTGCGCGGACCACGATGAATGGCCAGCCGCGGGTAAGTCTCGCCAGACAGAAACACGTAAGGATAGGACTTGTCGTCACGCAGCAGGATGTTGAAACGTGGCTGGAACTCCTGAATCAGATTGTACTCCAGCACCAGCGCTTCGCTTTCCGAATGGGTCAGCGTGACATGGATATCGGCAATCTGATTGACCAATACCTCGGTCTTGATGCTGTCGTGCTCGCGACGAAAATAGCTGCTGACCCGCTTCTTGAGATTCTTGGCCTTGCCGACGTACAGCACCTCGCCGTTAAGCGCCAACATCCGATAAACACCGGGCTCGGTGCTGAGCAGCTTCAGCGTCTCGGACAGCCGCTCTGGCTCATGGATAAGCAGGCCCTTTTCGGCTGTGGCATTAACAGGAATGGTGTCAGTCATTTTGAATTCGGCAAGCTCGAAGGCCATGCCGTCAGCCGCAGGCAAGGCTCAAAACAGAACCAGCGCTGGAAAGCGCTGGTTTCGGCGAGATCGGACAGTACCACATTGATCAGCTGGACTGGGTTTGCACCACGCCGTGGCGAATCGCCAAATGGGTCAGCTCGACATCGCTCGTGACTTTCAGTTTCTCAAACAGGCGATAACGATAACTGTTGACCGTTTTCGGCGACAGACAGAGTTTGTCGGCGATGTCCTGCACCTTGCAGCCCTGAGTGACCATCAACATCACTTGGGTTTCCCGCTCGGACAAGGTTTCAAATGGGCTGTCACTGTCGTCCGTGACCTGACGCAGCGCCATCTGCTGCGCGACATCCGCCGCGATATAACGGCGACCACCGGCCACCTGACGAATGGCCCGCACCATCTCCTGCACATCGGCGCCCTTGGTCAGGTAACCATGCGCACCGGCCTGCAAAAACTTGGAAGGAAACGGCTCATCGCCATGCACGGTCAGCGCAATGATTTTGGCTTCCGGCACTTGCCGCAGGATGCGCTTGGTCGCTTCCAGACCGCCGATGCCCGGCATATTGGCATCCATCAGCACCACTTGCGGCTTCAACTCACGCGCCAGCTTGATCGCGTCTTCGCCGGATGCGGCTTCGCCGACCACCTTGATATCGCCTGCGTCTTCCAGCAGGCGCTTGACCCCCGTCCGCACCAAATCGTGATCGTCTGCCAACAGCACTTTGATCACCGCTTGTCTCCCCTGGCCGATTGGACAATCGAATCGAAAACCGGTCGGCGTTTGGGTCTTGTTCGTGCGGAGGACCGGCCGACCGGTTCGGCTACGTTACTGCGGCGCGACAAAGGTGACAAGCACAAGTCTGCTGTCAGTTTTCTTTGCACCTAGCAGCGATTTTCTCAGGCAACCGGCAACCGAACGGACGGCTTGCTCAGATTCTGCACAGACGGTTTCGCGGCTTGCGAGCGATTCGAGAATGAGTCTCGACAACGATTGAGAGGACGTACGATGGCGGGACGAGGAAGGGCGTGGCGGAGAGAGTGGGATTCGAACCCACGAACGACTTACGCCGTTGCCGGTTTTCAAGACCGGTGCATTCAACCGCTCTGCCATCTCTCCGGAGCGCGGGGCGGGAAGGATACCGGAAGGTTTTCAGCCGATGAAGTCTTCAAACAGAAAAAACGCGGCCCGAAGGCCGCGTCAAGGTGACTGGAGATACAGATTCCTGCCGATCAGAGCAGATTTTCACCATTGAGACTCATGCGCGCTTCGCGCCAGCCTCCCATCCAATGCTCGCGGACATCATTCGTGGCGTAAGGACAGGCTTCTTTCGACTTGCCCTCAAGCCCCGCCTGATAGCCCCGGGTATGGGCACGGCTCATGCGATCACGCTTTTGTCTCTTCATGATGCTCACCTCACTGTTCAGCCAGAAAACGGAAGCGACGCCCGGGCAAAGCCGCCCGCAAGCAGCCGTTTCCTGACCTAACCGTAGTACAGGCCCCAACCCGCCGCAACGACAAAAACGGCATAAGGAGAAGCTCAAGCATCACCTGAAAACGGCTTTAAAAATACAGTGTAATTAATTGTTTTAGTTGTGTTTTTGTTGAATCACCCGAGACCTGGCGATAGCGTTGACTCACCAAGATTCAAGCACTTGCCGCATGCTCTCTTGCTGGTCGGAACAGGTCGGGTTACCTTTACGTTAACGTAAACCTCGGTTACCCTCTTCGCCTCTGCTGCAGGTTGGCCTCCATGAATCAGACGTTCTCCATTACCGATTTGGCCCGCGAGTTCGATGTCACGCCCCGGTCGCTGCGTCACTACGAGGATGAAGGCCTGCTGTCACCGCAGCGAGCCGGTCAGCAACGCATCTACAGCAATCGGGATCGGGTGCGCGTCGCACTGATCTTGCGCGGCAAGAGTGTTGGATTTTCGCTGGCCGAGATCCGCGAAATCATCGATCTCTACGACTTGCCGCAAGGCGAAGAGCTGCAGGCCCAGGTGTTGCGCGCCAAGCTTGCCCGTCGCCGTGCCCAGCTGCAGCAACAGAAAGCGGACATCGACCACATGCTGGCCGAACTGGACGCCATCGAAAACCGTATCACCACCGACAACCCACGCAGCTGACCACGCATCAGCTACCGGACTTCACGCCAGGAGCATTTGCAAGCCATGTACCCCACTCTCAATTTTGCCCTCGGTGACACCGCCGACATGATTCGGGAATCGGTTCGCGCGTTTGCCGAAAAGGAAATCGCCCCGATCGCAGCGGAAGTCGATCACAACAATGCCTTCCCGATGCCGCTGTGGCGCAAACTCGGCGAGCTCGGTGTGCTCGGCATCACCGTCGAGGAAAAATGGGGCGGCGCCGGCATGGGCTATCTGGAGCACGTGGTCGCGATGGAAGAGATCAGCCGTGCTTCGGCCTCGGTCGGCCTTGCCTACGGCGCGCATTCGAATCTGTGTGTCAACCAGATCCGCAAGAACGGCAATGACGCCCAGCGCGCCAAATACCTGCCGAAGCTGATCAGCGGCGAGCATGTCGGTGCGCTGGCGATGTCCGAGCCGGGCGCCGGTTCCGATGTGGTCAGCATGAAGCTGCGCGCCGAGAAAAAAGGCGACGTCTATGTGCTGAACGGCAACAAGATGTGGATCACCAACGGCCCGCACGCCGACACCCTGGTCGTCTACGCCAAGACCGACGTCAACGCCGGCCCGAAAGGCATCACCGCCTTCATCATTGAAAAAGGCATGAAAGGTTTCAGCACGGCGCAAAAGCTCGACAAGCTCGGCATGCGTGGTTCTGACACCTGCGAGCTGGTGTTCATTGATTGCGAAGTGCCGGAAGCCAATATCCTTGGCAAGCTCAACGAAGGCGTCAAAGTGCTGATGAGCGGCCTCGATTACGAGCGCGTCGTGCTGTCAGCCGGCCCGCTCGGTATCATGCAGGCCTGCTTGGACGTCGTGGTGCCATATATCCATGAGCGCAAGCAGTTCGGCCAGGCCATCGGCGAATTCCAGCTGATCCAAGGCAAGGTCGCCGACATGTACACCACGCTGAACGCCTGCCGCGCTTACGTTTACACCGTCGCCAAGGCCTGCGACCGTGGCGAGACCACCCGCAAGGACGCTGCTGGCGTCATTCTGTATGCGGCAGAAAAAGCCACCCAGATGGCACTCGATGCCATCCAGATCCTCGGCGGCAACGGCTATATCAACGAGTACTCGACCGGCCGCCTGCTGCGCGATGCCAAGCTGTATGAAATCGGCGCCGGAACAAGTGAAATCCGCCGCATGCTGATCGGTCGAGAGCTGTTCAAAGAGACGATGTAAGCTACGCGCTCGCGCCGATTGGACGGAGGCTAACTGCGCGTAGCGCATGTTAAGCCGCGTAGGGAACGCGGCGGCCGTAGCCAAATCGGCGCTGGCACCAGCGAGATGCGCCGCATGCTGATCGGCCGCGAACGGTTCAAAGAGACGATGTAACCGTTCTCGGGAATAACCAGCGCGCTTGCTAGCGCAAAACGCGCCAACGGTGAATCCGGCACAAGTCGGATTCACCGTTCCGCCACAAATGGCGGACAATATCGAACCACTGTTTTCCGTCCGCCCGCCGCCAGTCCGGGCGTTTGAACCCAAAATGGAGCTTTCACCATGTCGCACGATCCGGTTGTCATCGTTTCCGTTGCCCGTACCGCCATGGGCGGTTTTCAAGGCGCCCTGAGCAGTCTGACTGCACCGGAGCTGGGTGCAGTCTCGATCAAGGCGGCGGTTGAGCGTGCCGGCCTGAAACCGGAAGATGTCCAGGAAGTGTTGATGGGCTGCGTGCTGCATGCCGGCCTCGGTCAGGCCCCTGCCCGTCAGGCGGCGCTCGGTGCCGGCCTGCCGCAATCGGTGCCTTGCACCACCATCTCGAAAGTCTGCGGCTCGGGCATGAAAGCGCTGATGCTGGCGCATGACTTGATCGCCGTTGGCAGCAACGACGTCATGGTCGCCGGCGGTATGGAAAGCATGACCAATGCGCCCTATCTGCTGCCAAAAGCACGCGGCGGCATGCGCCTTGGTCACGGCCAGGTGCTCGATCACATGTTCTTTGACGGTCTTGAAGATGCCTACGACAAAGGTCGTCTGATGGGCACCTTCGCCGAAGAAACCGCCAAGGCTTACGGCTTCACCCGCCAGCAGCAGGACGAATACGCGATCACCTCGACCGTACGCGCCCAGAAAGCGATCGCCGATGGCGCGTTTGAATGGGAAATCGCGCCGGTCGCCATTGCCAGCAAAGCCGGCGAAACGCTGGTGAAAGTGGACGAGCAACCGGGCAATGCCAAGATCGACAAGATCCCGACTCTGAAACCGGCATTCGCCAAAGACGGCACCGTCACCGCCGCCAACTCGTCGTCGATTTCCGACGGCTCCGCCGCGCTGGTGCTGATGCGCCAGAGCGAAGCACAGAAGCGCGGTCTGAAGCCGCTGGCGAAAATCGTCGGCCATTCGGGCCACGCCCGTCAGCCGGCCCAGTTCACCACCGCACCGGTAGGCGCCATTCAGGCGCTGTTTGCCAAAACCGGCTGGAGCGACAAGGACGTGGACCTGTACGAAATCAACGAAGCCTTCGCCGTGGTCGCGATGGCGGCGATGAAAGATCTCGGCCTGTCGCATGACAAGGTCAACGTCAACGGCGGCGCCTGCGCACTCGGTCATCCGATCGGCGCATCGGGTGCCCGCCTCGTTGTCACACTGATCGGCGCGCTGCGTCGGCAGAACAAGAAGCGCGGCGTTGCCAGTCTGTGCATCGGTGGCGGCGAAGCGACGGCGATGGCGATTGAGCTGGTTTAATCAGATTATTTGCAGTGCTTGTCACCCCGGCGAAAGCCGGGGGCCAGTTTTACTGCCAGATGGATACCGGCTTTCGCCGGTATGACGAATACGACTCGGAGCCAATGCTCCACATACTGAACCAATGCCCGCCCTTGCGGGCATGGCTGTTTTAAGTGCTGAGCGGAATCTGCGCAGCCAAGAGCGTAGTCAGTCATCGCCGTGGCGATGGCATTCAGGAAGAGATTATGTTGCTGACCGAAGAACAACGCATGATCCGCGACATGGCGCGCGGGTTCGTCCAGGAACGCATCGTTCCGTTTGCCGCCCAGTGGGATCGTGACGCGCAATTCCCGCACGACGCCATCAAGGGTCTCGGCGAGCTCGGCTTCCTCGGCATGACCGTGCCGGAACAATGGGGCGGCTCGAACATCGGCTACGTCGCCGCCGCGCTGGTGCTGGAAGAAATTTCCGCCGGAGATGCCGCCACCGGCACCATCGTCAGCGTCACCAATTCGGTCGGCTGCATGCCGATCCTGAACTTCGGCAATGACGAACAGAAAGAAAAATTCCTCAAACCCATGGCACGCGGCGATTACCTCGGCGCGTTCTGCCTGACTGAACCGCACGCCGGCTCCGATGCGGCCGATCTGAAAACCCGCGCGCTTCGCGACGGTGATTTTTACGTGCTGAATGGCTGCAAGCAGTTCATCACCTCCGGCAAGAATGCCGGCGTTGCGATTGTCTTTGCCGTGACCGATCCGGCTGCCGGCAAGAAAGGCATCAGCGCCTTTATCGTCCCGACCAATACGCCCGGTTATCAGGTCGCGCGCATCGAAGAAAAACTCGGCCAGCACGCCTCCGACACCTGCCAGATCGTGTTCGAGAATTGCCGCATTCCGGCTGCCAACCTGCTTGGCAAGGAAGGCGAAGGTTACAAGATCGCCCTGTCCAACCTCGAAGGCGGTCGCATCGGCATTGCCGCCCAATCCGTCGGCATCGCCCGCGCCGCGCTGGAAGCCGGGCTCAAATACGCGCAGGAGCGCAAGGCTTTCGGCAAGGAGCTGATGCAGCATCAGGCCGTTGCGTTCTCGCTGGCCGATGTCGCCACCGAGATCGAAGCGGCCCGTTTGCTCTATATTCAGGCAGCCATGCTGCGTGAAGCCGGCCAGCCCTGCCTGAAAGAGGCCTCGATGGCCAAGCTGTTCGCCAGCCAGGCAGCGGAACGCGCCTGTTCGGCGGCGATTCAGGTCCACGGCGGCTACGGTTACCTGTCCGATTTCCCGGTCGAGAAGTATTATCGCGATGCCCGCGTATGCCAGATCTACGAAGGCACCAGCGAAGTGCAGAAGCTGGTGATTGCCCGGGCGCTGGTGAGCTAAGCATTCATGTGGGAGCGGGCTTGCCCGCGATTATCGATAACCGAAAACGCGGGCAAGCCCGCTCCCACAAAGAACCAACAAACTGGATTCCCGCCTTTGCGGGAACGGCGAATAAATAAGAAAGGCGAAATATAGATGCCAGTCATTCAATCCCAAACCAATCCGCGCAGCGCGGAGTTCAAGGCCAATGCCGAAGCGATGCAGGCGCTGGTTGACGATCTGCGTGCCAAAATGAAAATCATCGCCGACGGCGGTGGTGCCAAGGCCAATGAAAAGCACACCGCGCGCGGCAAGCTGCTGCCGCGTGATCGCGTGCGCCAGCTGCTTGATATCGGATCACCCTTCCTGGAGTTGTCGCAGTTCGCCGCCTGGGACATGTACGGCACGTCTGTTCCTGCTGCTGGCATCATCTGCGGTATCGGCCGGGTCGCCGGCCGCGAGTGCATGATTGTCTGCAACGATGCCACCGTCAAAGGCGGCACCTACTTTCCGCTGACCGTCAAAAAACATCTGCGTGCGCAGGAAGTGGCGCGCGAAAACCGCCTGCCCTGCATCTACTTGGTGGATTCCGGCGGCGCCAACCTGCCGCAACAAGATGAAGTGTTCCCGGACAAGGAACATTTCGGCCGCATTTTCTTCAACCAGGCGACCATGTCGGCCGATGGCATTCCGCAAATCGCCGTGGTCATGGGTTCCTGCACGGCGGGCGGTGCGTACGTGCCGGCGATGGCCGATGAGTCGATCATCGTCCGCAACCAGGGCACCATTTTCCTCGGCGGCCCGCCGCTGGTAAAAGCCGCAACCGGTGAAGTGGTCAGCGCCGAAGAACTCGGTGGCGCCGACACCCACTGCCGCACTTCTGGTGTGACTGACCATTACGCCCAGAACGATCAACATGCGCTGCAGTTGGCGCGTCAGATCGTGTCAAACCTCAACACAGTCAAGAACATTCCGCTGGCACTGAAAGAGCCGCGCGCGCCGCTGTATGCCCCGGAAGAGATCTACGGCGTCATCCCGACCGACAGCAAGAAGCCGTTTGATATCCGCGAAGTCATCGCCCGCATCGTCGACGGCTCCGAGCTGGATGAGTTCAAGCCACTGTACGGCACCACGCTGGTCTGTGGTTTCGCCCATATCTTTGGTTATCCGGTCGGCATCGTTGCCAACAACGGCATCCTGTTCTCGGAGTCGGCGCTGAAAGGCGCGCACTTCATCGAGTTGTGCGCACAGCGCGGCATTCCGCTGGTGTTCCTGCAGAACATCACCGGCTTCATGGTCGGTAAAAAGTACGAGCAAAGCGGCATTGCCAAGAACGGCGCCAAGATGGTGACCGCGGTCGCCTGCGCCAAGGTGCCAAAATTCACCGTGATCATCGGCGGCTCGTTTGGCGCCGGCAACTACGGCATGTGTGGCCGTGCTTACAGTCCGCGCTTCATGTGGATGTGGCCGAACGCCCGCATCTCGGTGATGGGCGGTGAACAAGCCGCGAACGTGCTGGCGCAGGTCAAGCTCGACAACTTCGAGAAAGAAGGCAAAGTCTGGCCAGTAGAAGAGCAGGAAGCGTTCAAGGCGCCAATCCGCGAGCAATACGAAACCCAGGGTCACCCCTACTACGCCAGCGCACGGTTGTGGGATGACGGCATCATCGATCCGGCCGATACCCGCATGGTGCTCGGCCTCGGTTTGTCCGCCGCCCTGAATGCCCCGATCGAACCGACCAAGTTCGGCGTCTTCAGAATGTAAGCTGCAGGATGCAATCAGCAGAAAGAATATCTGGCGAAGCACAGCGTGGAGAAAACAATGATGGAAACCACCACCATTCTGGTTAGCAAGGACGAACGCGGCGTCGGCACGGTTACGCTGAACCGGCCGGACTTGCACAACGCTTTTGATGACGTGCTGATCCGGGAAATGACCGAGGTGCTGCAGGCGTTCGGTCGGGACGACAGCGTCCGCGTCGTCGTGCTGCGCTCGACCGGCAAGAGCTTTTCCGCCGGCGCCGATCTGAACTGGATGAAGCGCATGGCCACCTATTCCTGGCAGCAGAACTACCAGGACTCGCTCGGCCTTGCCACGCTGATGCAATCGCTCGGCCAGATGAAAAAACCGACCGTTGGCGTCGTGCAGGGCGCAGCGTTTGGCGGCGGGGTCGGCCTCGTTGCCTGCTGCGACATTGCGCTCGCCGCCAACACGGCCAGCTTCTGTCTGTCGGAAGTCAAACTCGGCCTGATCCCGTCGGTCATTTCGCCTTACGTCATTGCCGCCATCGGTGAGCGCGCAGCCAAGCGCTACTTCGTGACGGCGGAACGCTTTGATGCCAACACCGCGCTGCGTCTGGGTCTGGTGCATGACCTGTACGCACCGGAGCAACTTGATGCCGAAGCTGACAAGCTGATCACCGCGTTGCTGGCAAACGGCCCGAAGGCCGTGCAGGAAGCCAAGAAGTTGATTGCCCGTGTTGCCCATCAGCCGATCGATGAGGATCTGGTGCGCTTCACGGCACAGAAAATTGCCGACATCCGTGCCTCGGCCGAAGGTCGCGAAGGCATCACCGCTTTCCTGGAAAAGCGGGCGCCGAATTGGGATGTGAAAGAAAGCACCGAACTGGATACCTAACACACTGAATCAGGGGCCCGTCATACCGGCGAATGCCGGCATCCATTTTTGATAGCGAAGATGGACTCCGGCTTTCGCCGGAGTGACGTAGAAAAGCATCATTGAACTCGTGCAGTTCTTCATTTGGACAAGAATACAAAATGTTCGAAAAAATCCTGATTGCCAACCGCGGTGAAATCGCTTGCCGCGTGATCCGCACGGCGCACCGGCTCGGCATACGCTGCGTCGCGGTGTACTCCGATGCCGATGCCAACTCCATGCACGTTGCGATGGCCGATGAGGCCTATCACATCGGCGCCGCACCGGCACGCGAGAGCTATCTGCTCGCGGACAAGATCATTGAGGTGGCCAAGAAGAGCGGCGCCCAGGCGGTACACCCGGGTTACGGCTTCCTGTCCGAGAACGCCGATTTTGCCGAGAAATGCGCGCAAGCGGGTATCGAATTCATCGGCCCACCGGCCTCGGCGATTCGCGCGATGGGTTCCAAAGCCGGTGCCAAGGAAATCATGGGGCCGGCCGGCGTGCCGCTGGTCAAGAGCTATCACGGCGCCGATCAATCGCTCGCCGTATTGCAGAAAGCCGCTGATGACATCGGTTACCCGGTGTTGATCAAGGCGACCGCCGGTGGCGGTGGCAAAGGCATGCGGATGGTGTTCAAGGCAGACGAGTTCGCCGAGAACCTCGCCTCCTGTCAGCGCGAAGCCAAAGCCTCGTTCGGTGATGACCGGGTGCTGGTCGAAAAATATCTGACCAAACCGCGTCACGTCGAAATCCAGGTGTTTGCCGACAAGCACGGCAACGCCGTGTACCTGTTCGAGCGTGACTGCTCGGTTCAGCGCCGGCACCAGAAAGTGATTGAAGAAGCGCCGGCGCCGCTGATGAAGCCGGAAATCCGCAAAGCGATGGGCGAAGCCGCCGTGCGTGCTGCCAAGGCCGTCGGCTATGTCGGCGCCGGTACCTGCGAATTTCTGTACGACGAAGACGGTTCGTTCTATTTCATGGAAATGAACACCCGTCTGCAGGTCGAGCATCCGGTCACCGAACTCATCACCGGTCAGGATCTGGTCGAGTGGCAGCTGCGTGTTGCCAACGGCGAGAAACTGCCGAAAGCGCAGGACGAACTGCGCATCAACGGCCACGCTTTTGAGGCGCGCATTTACGCCGAAGATCCGGACAATGACTTCCTGCCGTCGATCGGCAAACTCGTGCATCTGCGTCAGCCGGAACCGAATGCCAATGTCCGCATCGACACCGGCGTGCGCGAAGGCGACAGCGTCAGCATGTATTACGACCCGATGATCGCCAAGCTGATCGTCTGGGACGAAAGCCGCGAGCGTGCCCTCGCCCGCCTGCGCGGCGCGCTGGCCGAATACGAAATTGTCGGTCTGACCCACAACATCAAGTTCCTGCACGCACTGGCCTCGCACCCGGAATTCATTGCCGGCAATGTCGATACCGGTTTCATCAAGCGTCACAACGACGTGCTGTTCCCGGCCGCGCCGGCGCTGACCAATGAAGAGCTGGCGATCGCGGCGCTGCACATCGTTGCCGAGCAACTTCGCCATGCCGAACAGCTGGCGCGTTGCCATGCCGACCGCTACTCGCCGTGGAATCAGGTTTCAGGCTGGCGGTTGAATGAAGACAACCATCATGCCCTGCATTTCCTTGAAACCGAGCAAGGGCCGGAACACAAGGTGGTCATCCAGTTCCGCAACGACGGCTTTGCGGTTGCAATCAATGGCGAAAGCCTGAATGCCTCGGTTACCGCCCTGCCCGATCACCTGCTGGCGGTGAATATCGGCGGCAAGAAACAACAGGTGCGCGTCGTGCAACAGCAGACGCAGCAAGGCCAGCAACTGACGCTGATCGGTCACGGCTGGACCCGCAAGCTCTGGCTGAAAGCAGTTGATGCCAATGCCGATTCAGCCGGCGGCGTACCGGCACTGACCGCACCGATGCCGGGCACGATCATCGCCGTGCAAGTCAAGAAAGGTGACAAGGTCACGCGCGGCCAAGCCCTGCTGGTGCTGGAAGCGATGAAGATGGAGCACACCATCCGCGCCCCGGCCGATGGCGAGATAGCCGACGTGCTGTATGCGCAGGGTGATTTGGTCGCCGATGGTGCGGAACTGGTGCGGTTCGCGCGCAAGGAATGAACGTCCCTGTAGGAGCGGGCTTGCCCGCGATTGCTTCAGACCGAGCATAGTCAAATAATCGCGGGCAAGCCCGCTCCTACAAAAACAAGGAAAGCAGAATGGCTCTGCCAAAATTCGTCAAGATCGTCGATGTCGGCCCGCGTGATGGCCTGCAAAACGAAAAGACCATTGTGCCGACCGAGATCAAGGTCGAGCTGATCAATCGTTTGGCTGATGCAGGTCTCTCAGTCGTTGAAGCCACCAGCTTTGTCTCGCCGAAATGGGTGCCGCAGATGGCCGATGCCGCCGAGGTGATGGCCCGCATCCGGCGCAAACCGGGTGTGTCGTATCCGGTGCTGACACCGAACCTGAAAGGCTTTGAAGCCGCACTCGCTGCCGGCGCGCAGGAAGTGGCAGTGTTTGGCGCTGCCTCGGAAAGCTTTTCGCAGAAGAACATCAACTGCTCGATAGCTGAAAGTCTCGAACGCTTCGAACCGGTCATGGCGGCGGCCAAAGCCGCGAATGTCAAAGTGCGCGGGTATGTCTCCTGCGTGCTGGGCTGCCCGTACGAAGGCGAGATCAAACCGGAAGCCGTGGCCTGGGTTGCCGACAAGCTGTTCCAGATGGGCTGCTACGAAATTTCGCTTGGCGACACCATCGGAGCCGGCACGCCGGTCAAAGCCAAACGCATGGTCGAAGCCGTGGCCAAACACGTGCCGATCGACAAACTCGCCGCCCATTTCCATGACACCTATGCGCAAGCGGTCGGCAACCTCTATGCCGTGCTGGAAATGGGCGTCGCGACGGTCGACAGCTCGACTGCCGGTCTTGGTGGCTGCCCCTACGCCGCCGGTGCCAGCGGCAACGTCGCTACCGAAGATGTGGTTTATCTGCTCAACGGTCTCGGCATCGAACACGGCATCGATCTCGACAAGCTGATTGATGCCGGCGCATTCATCAGCGCAGCGCTGGGGCGTGAGCCGAGTTCGAAAGTAGCGCTGGCGACGTTGAAGAAACGGGCGAAGGCAGCAGCAAGCTAATTGTTTTTACTCCCCTCCTTGTCAAGGGCGAAGCGGGAATAGAGAACAGTGCTAGTGCACTGTTCTCCCGCGAAGCGCCAAGCCCTCTGGGCTTGGCTGGGTGGGGCTGGGGGTGGTTCGGCTCAGCACGGGATGCGGCATACGAATCGAGTGACTCGTTTCCAAATTCCGCAACCACCCCTAAACCCCTCCTTAAAAGGAGGGGATCATTTAGAACACCGACTTTCGCACTACTGCCTAACGGCAACACAGCAATTACAATGGCGCGCTGCCCTGCCCGCTGCGGGCACAGCGCAAGACGTTCAGTTGAGAGGAAGGCAATGGCTGGCTTCGACAAGGTAGTACATTCCTACGATGAGGCACTCGCCGGATTCAAGGACGGCATGACCGTGATGGTCGGCGGTTTTGGTCTGTGCGGGATTCCGGAAGGTCTCATCAAGAAAGTTTATGAGATGGGTACCAAGGGCCTGACGGTTATCTCGAACAACGCCGGTGTCGATGGTTTCGGTCTCGGGCTGTGGCTGGAGAAGCGTCAGATCAAAACCATGATCGCCTCCTATGTTGGCGAGAATGCGCTGTTTGAACAGCTGCTGCTGTCTGGCGAGATGGAAGTGATTCTGACCCCGCAAGGCACGCTGGCGGAAAAATGCCGAGCAGGCGGCGCCGGCATCCCGGCTTTCTACACCGCAACCGGGTACGGCACCAAGGTTGCCGAAGGCAAACCGACCGCCAATTTCGATGGCCGCGATTACGTGCTCGAGCGCTCGCTGACCTCCGACTTCTCGCTGGTCAAAGCCTGGAAGGCGGACCGTTACGGCAACCTCGTGTTCCGCAAGACCGCGATGAACTTCAACCCGATGATGGCGACCGCCGGCCGCATCACCGTTGCCGAAGTCGAAGAGATCGTCGAGCCGGGCGAACTGGACCCGCAATACATCCACACGCCGGGCATCTATGTGCACCGCGTGATCAAGGGCACCCATTTCGAAAAGCGCATCGAACAGCGCACCGTCCGCAAGGCTTGAGGAGAACGACATGGCTCTGAATCGTGATCAAATTGCCATGCGCGTCGCCAAAGAGCTGCGCGATGGTTACTACGTCAACCTCGGTATCGGCATTCCGACCCTGGTAGCCAACTATGTACCGAAAGGCATGCAGGTGATGCTGCAATCGGAAAACGGCCTGCTCGGCATGGGCCCGTTCCCGACCGAGGCCGAGATCGACGCCGACCTCATCAACGCCGGCAAACAAACCGTGACGACCGTCACCGGTGCGGCGTTCTTCTCGTCGGCCGAAAGCTTCGCGATGATCCGCGGCGGCCATGTCGATCTGACCGTGCTCGGTGCGTTCGAAGTGGACGTCAACGGCAACATCGCCTCGTGGATGGTGCCGGGCAAACTGGTCAAGGGCATGGGCGGCGCGATGGATCTGGTCGCCGGCGCCCAGAATATCGTCGTCACCATGACCCACGCCGATAAATCCGGCGCTTCGAAGCTCTTGAAGCAATGCTCGCTGCCGCTGACCGGCGTCAAGTGCATCAAGAAGGTGGTGACGGATTTGGCCGTCATCGAAATCCGTGACGGCAAATTCCACCTGCTTGAACGCGCACCGGGTGTCTCGGTCGAAGAAATCAAAGCCAAGACCGAAGGTGAGCTGGTCATCCCCGCGCATGTACCGGAAATGACCTTCGATTGAGCCGTTTGGCAGCAAAACAAAAAGGGCCGCAAGGCCCTTTTTGTTTCGGCTGAGAAAACTTGTCCGCTACCGGCGTAAAGCCGTAACCATCGCTGCCACCGCTGCAATTTGATTGCCTTTTCGCGTCGCATAGTCCGCGCCGGTATAGCCCCACCAGTCCCAGCAGCCTTTCGGGTTCAGTGGCAGCATGGATGACGTTGTCTGCGGATACAGCACAACCAGATTGTTGCTGTCCGCCCATTCGTTGTAGCCAGCGTCGCGCACAAAACGTTCACCGATGGCCTCGGCGTTTTGCTGGCAACCATGAAAAGCAATATGCAGTCGGCACGGCTCACCTGCAGCACATGCTGCCGGCAGATACAGATAGCCGGTATCGGCCAGCGTGTTGTCGCCATTCGGCGCGTAAAGGCTTTGATCAAAACCGAGCACGGCGCCGGAGGTCTTGCTGACAGCGGGTTGCAACGGCCCGAGCAGAAAATTCAGCAACGCCCCGGCCGCATCGTATTGGCAGGCACTGATGAACGGTGATTCGGACAGTGTGCAGCTGCTGCCCTTCGTGCGTGTCGGCATGCTGTGGGCAGCATCAATATCGGTCACGTAATGGATCTGCTCTGGCGGTACGATGGCCTGATAGAACGTCGCCAATTGGTCGGCAACCCTACGCGCCACCGTGACGTCCTTGTTGCCGTGAAACAACCACACCCGCGCACGAGTCCAGCGGTCAACCGGTGCCAGCGCACCGGCGGCGGCCCGTTGCTTTGCCTTGCTCAGCAGTGCCATCACATCCACCGCTGGCTCGGCTTTTCCAACGCAGCGCGCCAGCGCGGTGGCCAGGCTGTTGTCGGCGCAATCATAGGGACCGCCGGCAAGAATACCGACGCCACGTACCTGCTCGGCATGCGCCAGATGAAACTGGTTCGCCATATAGCCACCGGACGACAATCCCGACACCGTGATGTCGCTGGCAAGATTCAGCTTGGGCAATGGCGTTTCGGCCTGCGTCACGCCGGACGCCAGCACCGCGGCCAGTGCAAACAAAAACAGTTGAACGCGCATCGGATATTCCTCATCCATTCCAGCGGAAACGAAAAAGGCCGCCGGCATGCCGGCGGCCAACCCTGCGACAACCTAACGGTGCGTCGACACAGCCGGTGCGCATCCAGGGGAGACTCGGATCAGAAGCTGTACATCGCGGACAGCGTCCACGTTTTGGGATCACCATAGAACCCGGTAATGGTGTTATCAAATACCACACCGGAAAAATTGTAGCCGCCGGTCCGGTATTCCTCATCGCCAAGGTTGCGACCATGCAGTGCGAACCGCCAGTTACTGTTGTCGACGTACAGCACGGCTGAGGCGTTGTACAGAGAATAGGCTTCCTGATCAACCGCAGTTGGTGTTTCGAAAATGTAGGTGTCGTCGCGATAGCTGTAATCGGCCATCAGCAACAGTTGACCGATACCGACATCCAGCTCATAGCTGAGGCCAACCGTGTATTGCTGCTCCGGCGCATTGATGAAGGGCGCGGTATCGGAAATATCGGTCTGCTCACCATCCGAAGTAATCGCATAGATGAACTCGTTGTACTCGGCGTCGAGATAGCCATAGACCAGATTCAGCGTCAGGCTGTCAGTCAGCCTGGCCGCCAACTCCATCTCAAAACCGCGGGCGTCGGCATCGGCGGCGTTGAGTACCCGTTGCACCGGGGTGACACCGACGGTGGCGCCAACGGTTACCTGTTTATCCTCGTACTGCTGATCGAACACGGCAAAGTAGCCGGTCAGGCGATTGTCAAACCAGGAACCTTTCAGGCCCAACTCCAGCGTATCGACCGTTTCCGGATCAAACGGCGCGCCGGCGTTTGGATCGATCAGGATGTTGCCGCGCATGTTGAAGCCACCGCTCTTGAAGCCGTGGGCATACGAGGCATAAACCATCATGTCGCGGTCAATCTTGTACTCCACGCCAAGACGCGGCGAGAATTCATCAAAGGTTTCGTCACCGCTGAAGCCACCGTCGAACAGGACCGGCCCGGTATCATCAAGACCAAGGAAGCGGCGCAGGCGGACATCGGCGTCCTTTTTGTCCTGATCCAAGCGGCCACCGAGCGTGAATGACCACGCCTCCGTCCACTGATAGCTCGCCTGGGCGTAAATCGATTGACTTCTGGTATCAACACAGCCCGACGTTTCCTGGCTGATGCCGACCAGACCAAGCACATTCAAAAATGCACCACAGGCTTCGCCGTCAAAAAAATAGAGACCCGATACGAAATTCAACGCCTGTCCGTCGTAGGTCAGTTGGAATTCCTGCGAGCGTTGCTCATCCTCGTACACCGCCAGCACATCAAAGCTGGGCCGATTCAGCTGGTCAAAATCGATATCACTGACGGTATCACCTTCGCGCGCCGCGGTTACCGACTTGAATTGCCAGGCGTCGCTGAGTTTCCAGTTGATGGTCAAGGCCTGACCGGAGGTGCTGACTTCATTGTTGTCCGGGTCCAGATTCTGACGGCTGTCATAGCGATCATCGAGTGGCTGGTAATCATTCAGACCACTGGCAGCGAGACGCTGACCACCTCGGGAATTCGAGTCATCCTGAATGTCGTCGGCGACCAGTTTCACCGACAGGTTCTCGCTCGGCTTCCAGGTCAGGTTGACCCGCGCTGCCGTGATGTCCTTGTCTGACATGTCATCGCCGGCATACGGCGAATCGCCTTTCACTTCGCCGAAACCGTCGCGGGTCAGTCGCGCCGCCGACACACCGAGATAAAGCGTGTCATCGACCAATGGCGTCGAAACACCCGCCTTGAGGTCACGCTGGTTGTACGCACCCACCGCGGCTTCGACATAGCCGCGGGTATAATCCGGCAGCTCACGGGTGATGTATTTGATCGCGCCGCCGATGGTGTTCTTGCCATACAGCGTACCCTGCGGACCACGCAGCACTTCAACGCGCTGGATGTCGAGAATGTCGAGTACGCCGCCCTGCGGGCGTGCCATGTAGACATCATCGATATAAACCGCGACGCCCGGCTCATATCCCCAGAGCGGATCGTTCTGGCCGATGCCACGCAGGTACGCCGTGATAGTCGAATTGGTCGCGCGGCTGGCATTGACCGTCAGGTTCGGAACCGTGCGCTCGATATCGACAATGGTTTGGGCCCCCATGTCCGCCAACTTCTGCTCAGACAGCGCGGTCACCGCCACCGGCACATCTTGAATCCGCTCACCAACCCGCCGTGCGGTTACTTCGAGCACTTCGGCGCTGGCATCACGCTTTGTCTGCGGCGGCTGCTGAGCGTCCTGCTCGGCCAGCACCGGCAGCGCACAGAACGAGGACAGAATCGCCAGCGTCAAGGCTGACAGGCGGGTCGGATTTTGTTTTTGCTGCATGGCAACACTCCGTTCTTCACTTGTTGCGTCGTTATGATGGTGCTGCGGTGGGCCGCGGCTCGGGTTTGCTTTCATTCTTCTCGAAATCGACGCCAACCTGTGAATGAGGCAGGTCTGCATCGGTTGTCGCAGACCTTACACGCTACGGTCAAGACTCTCATCTGTACGATGGTAGGATGGTCAGCCCCGCCTGCGCCGCCAATACTCGCCGACCAAATGACGGCGGAAACTGAGCGCGATGAGTCTGATTGGAGTATTGCTGGGACTGGGTCTGCTGATCTGGCTGACCTTGCGCAACTGGAATCTGTTGCTGGCCGCGCCGCTGTGTGCGCTGGTTGTCGCCACGACCAGTCAGCTGCCGCTGTTTCCCCAGCTGGCCGACGGCAATGCCAACTGGCTTGGCAGTTACATGCAGGGCTTTTCCGGTTTTGTCGCCAACTGGTTCTTCATGTTCCTGCTCGGCGCCTTGTTCGGCAAGATGATGGAAGACAGCGGTGCCGCCGACAGCGTTGCTGCCGCATTGGTCACCCGGTTTGGCATGAAGCGCGCAGCGCTCGCCGTCATTCTCGCCTGCGCGGTGTTGACTTACGGTGGCGTCAGTTTGTTTGTCGTCGCATTCTCGGTCTACCCAATGGCGCTCAGCCTGTTCAAACAGGCCGATCTGCCGCGCCGTTTCATTCCGGCGACGCTCGGTTTCGGTTCCGTCACCTTCACGATGACCTCGGCCGGCTCACCCGAGATCCAGAACTGGATTCCGATTCCGTATCTGAACACCACACCCTATGCCGGTTGGGAAGTCAGCCTCGTTTGCGCGCTGTTCATGGCGCTGTTTGGCTACTGGTGGCTCACCCGGATGATCGCCGCTGATGTCGCGCGCGGCGAACGCTTTGTCGCTCGCGACGATGATCCAATGCCGCTGAATCCGAGCACGTTGCCGAAGCCCCTGTTCGGCATCATTCCGCTGCTGGTCGTATTGGTGATCTCGTTTTGGCTGCACGACAGCCTGAAGGAATCCGCGCTTGTGCTCGCGCTTGGCGGCGGTGTGCTCACCACGGCGCTGCTGAACTGGAAATACCTGCGCAAGCCCGGGCAAGCGCTATCCGATGGCGCCATTGGTGCGCTGATCGCCATCGCCAATACGGCGGCGGTGGTAGGCTTTGGCGCCGTCGCCAAACAGACCGATGGCTTTCAGGACGCCGTCGCCGCGCTGACGTCACTGCCCGGCTCGCCGCTGATCAGCGCCGCAATCGCGGTTACCCTCATCGCCGGCCTGACCGGTTCGGCTTCCGGCGGCCAGGCGATTGCGCTGCCACTGCTGGCGCCGCATTACATGGCACAAGGCGTCGATCCGGAGGCGTTGCACCGGGTGGTGGCACTGTCATCGGGCGCACTCGACTCCCTGCCGCATAACGGTTACGTCGTCACCACCATCCGCGCCATCTGCAAGGAAACCCATGCCCGCGCCTATGCGTCGGTCGCCGCGATGACGGTCGTCGTGCCTTTGCTGGGTACCGTACTGGCGATCCTGCTGTTCATGCTTTAGCCTGCTGCGCAGGATGTGAGCGCGCATGCAGGTTGAAATGATCGGACACGGGGTGATGGCACTGCTGGCCTTGGCCTGGGTGGCGGCGTTGTTTGCCGTTGCCGTCGCCGGTGATCGGCTCGCCAACCGCAGCGATGGCCGGCAGCGCTGGCTGCACTGGCACCCGTGGGTCTACATGCTGGCACTCGGCGTGTATTGCACCACCTGGACGTTCTACGGCTCGGTCGGTCAGATGGCCTCGACCGGTTGGTGGTTTCCGCCAACTTATCTCGGCGCGATTTTCCTGTTCGTGTTTGGCTGGCGCGTCATCCATAAACTGATCCGGCTGGCGAAAGAACAGAACCTGTCTTCGCTCGCCGATCTGCTCGCAGCGCGCTATGGCCGCTCGCATGCCATTGCCGCAGTGGTTACGCTCATCGCCTTGATCGGCATCATTCCGTATATCGCACTGCAGTTGAAAGCCGTTGCCTTCAGCTACGACCTGCTGACCCGCACCGGCAGCCGTGACAACATCGACTGGTGGCAAGACACCGCGCTGCATGTGACGCTGGTGATGGCGGCATTCACCGCATTCTTTGGTGCTCGCCATACGGCCGCCAGCGAACAGCAACCGGGCCTGATGCTGGCGATCGCGTTTGAATCGGTGCTGAAACTGTTGGCGCTGGCCGCCGTCGGTTTGCTCGCCTGGCAACATGCCGACATGGGCGACTGGTTTACCCGGCAAGTGCCCGCGCGCGCCGACAACAGCATGCTCGCCTACCTCGTGCAGGCCTTGCTCGGTGGCTTTGCCATGCTCTGTTTGCCGCGTCAGTTTCACGTTACCGTGGTGGAGCACAGCACCTCACGAGATCTGCCCACGGCGCGGCGCTGGTATCCGCTCTATCTGATCCTGCTCGGCCTCTTTCTGCTGCCGCTGACCTTGGCCGGCGAGGCCATGCTGCGCGGCACCGTCGCGCCCGATACTTACGTGCTCAACCTGCCGATGGCACTGAACCAACCGGGGTTTGCGCTGCTCGCGTTCATTGGCGGGCTGGCGGCCGCGACCAGCATGGTCATCGTTGCCAGCGTCGCACTGTCGACGATGGTGTCACACACGATTTTCGTGCCGCTGTTGCTGAAATGGTCCGGTCCGCGCGAACCCTGGCAGTTCAACCGCGCCCTGCTCTGGCTGCGCCGTGCGCTCATCATCGGTGTGCTGCTGTTTGCCTTTGCCTATTACCGGTTGGTCGTCACCCAACAGGAACTGGCTGCCATCGGTCTGGTGTCATTCGTTGCAGTTGCCCAGTTCATGCCGGCACTGCTCGGTGCCATGTATTGGCGCACCGGCAATCGTCATGGCGCGCTCGCCGGTTTGATCGGCGGCTGGCTGGTCTGGTGGTGGACGCTGGTGGTGCCGGAACTCATCACGGCCGGTTGGCTCAATGCCGACTGGTTGCATCACGGACCCGCCGGCATCGCCTGGCTACGACCGACGGCGCTGCTCGGTGTCAGCCACTGGGATGTACTGACCCACGGCGCGTTATTCAGTCTGCTGCTCAACGCCTTGCTGTATGTCGGCGTTTCGCTTGCATCACGTCAGGATGTGCTGGAACGGCTGCAAGCCAAACGCTTTGTCGATGCGATTGGCCGTCACGAAGACACGGCCGGCTGGCCGGAACTGACGCCGGTGGCCGTTGCTGATCTCGCCCGCATTGTCGGCCGCTTTCTGGGTGAAAGCGCCGCGCTCGGCCGCTTCCTGCAGGAGGCACATGAGCGCGGGTTGGACACGCTCGCCGTGCGCGCTGATCAACGCTGGCTCGGTTTTGCCCAACGCGAACTGACCGGGGTGATCGGTGCGTCATCGGCACGGGTGGTGCTGACCGCGGCACTGCGCGGCCGCGACATGCCGCTGGAAGATGTGGTCCAGCTGGTCGATGAAGCATCCGCGGTGCTGCAATTCAATCAGGGCTTGCTGTCGGCCACGCTCGACACCCTGAACCAGGGCGTCATCGTGGTTGATCGTGATCTGCGCGTCGTGGCCTGGAATCCGCGCTACGTCGAGCTGTTCAATCTGCCCGGCGATTTTCTCTATGTCGGCCGTCCTATCGCCGACGTGCTGTCACGCAATGCCGAACGCGAACAGCGTCAGGAAGGGATTGCGCTGTTTGTCGAGCGTCGGCTCGCCCATTTGCGCATGGGCAAACCGCACCACACCGAGCGCCGCCTGCATGATGGCCGCGTACTGGAGATCCACGGGCTGCCGATGCCGGGCGGTGGCTATGTCACCAGCTACAGCGACATTACCGAACACAAGCAAATTGCCGAAGCACTGAGGCAAAGCAACGATCAACTCGAACAACGGGTGCAGCAGCGGACCCGGGAACTGGCGCAAACCAATGCCGCACTCGCCATCGCCAAGCAGAAAGCCGAGCAGGCCGACGCCGACAAAACCCGCTTTCTGGCGGCCGCAAGCCATGATCTGGTGCAACCGCTGAATGCCGCCTTGCTGTTTGCCGGCGCACTCGGCGAAAAACTGAGCGACAGTGAACAGCAGGCCTTGCTGAGTCAACTGAATCAATCGCTGCACAGCACCGAAGAGTTGCTGAAGACCCTGCTCGATCTGTCCAAACTCGACGCCGGCGTGTTGCAGCCGCAATATCAGGCCGTCGCGCTTGATCGCATTTTGCAACCGTTAGCCGCAGAGTTTGCCGTACCGGCACGGCAGCAGGGACTGGAACTGCATATCCACCCTACTCACACCTGGGTGCACACCGACCCGCGCATGCTGCGCCGTATCCTGCAAAACCTGATCAGCAACGCCATTCGCTACACCCCGCATGGCCGCATCGTGGTCGGCGTCCGCCGGCACGGCCCGCAGCTGCGACTGGAAGTGCACGACACCGGTATTGGCATTGCTGCAGAGCACCGCGAGAAAATCTTCGAAGAGTTCCAACGCCTGCACGATCCGGCGTTGACCACGACTGCCGGCCACGGTCTCGGTCTGGCGATTTCGCAGCGCCTCGCCAAAGCATTGCAATCCGTGATCGAAGTCCGCTCGGAGCCCGGTCGCGGCAGTTGCTTCCGGTTGCTGGTCGAACGGGCCGAAGCCCGAACCAGCGCACCGGAAGAGCGGCGAACACCGCGCAATGATCTCCCGTTCGCCGGCCTGCGGGTGTGCTGCCTCGATAACGAACCGGCGATGTTGAGCGCACTCGCAAGCCTGCTGACCAGCTGGGGTTGTGACGTGTCAACCGCGAAAGACCGCGCTGAGTTTCTGCAGCAACAAGCGGCCGCTCCGGATATCGTGCTCGCCGATTACCAGCTCGATCACGATGACGATGGCGTCTCGGCCTGGCTGCAACTGCCGATGCCGCGACCACCGCTGATCGTATTGACCGCCAGCCGCGACCCCGAGGTTCATGCCCGCGTGCAACAACTCGGCGGCACCCTCCTCGCCAAACCGGTCAAGCCGCTCGCCTTGCGCGGCTTGTTGCAAAAGTTGCGCAGCGAGCAGTTGGCCACCGAACCGAGCTGATGCGGTGCGCCTCACGTCCGCACGATAGTCGCGCAAGCGTGCTCATCAATAAATGATGGTGAGAATTGTGCGGTGCTCAGGCCTGCAACCGCCCACCCTGCTGCAGCGAACGCAGCAACACACCGGCCTGGGTGCGATTGATCAAACCCAGTTTGCGCAAGATGGCCGAGACGTGTTGCTTGATGGTGGTTTCCTGTATGTCGAGCTCAGCGGCAATCTGCTTGTTCAGCTTGCCGTCTGCCACCATGCACAGCACCCGGTATTGCTGCGGTGACAACGAGGCGATGCGTTCGGCCAGATCGGCCCCGGCTAGCTGACTGCCGATTTCGCTGGCCGCCGGCGGCAGCCAGGTGTGACCGGCAAGTGCGGTGCGAATGGCCTCGACAATCGACGGCAGCGCTTCCGATTTGGGAATGTAGGCAACCGCGCCAAGGGCAATGGCCTGACGCATGACCACCGCATCTTCCTGGCCGGAGACAATGGCAACTCCCACCGACGGAAACTGGTGTCGCAGCCGCATCAAACCGGTGAAGCCCTGGCTGTCCGGCAAGCCCAAATCAAGCAGCACCAGATCCACATCCGGTTCGGCTTGCAGGCGACTGCTTGCCTGTGTCAGCGATTCGGCTTCTTCAATGACCGCGTCGCTGGCAACTGCCGTCAACGCCTGACGCAGCGCCGCCCGGAACAGCGGATGATCATCGGCAATCAAAAATCGAAACGACATGGCGCCACTCGCTTGCGGACGGAAGACAGGCTCACTGCGGAATATACAACACGCCATCTTGCCAGCGTATCGCCTCGCCAGGCGCCGGTTCTGCCAACCAAGCTGGCACATGCCGCTCCAACAACGCTTCGGTCACCCCCGCATTGACGGCGCGCGGCGTGGTGCGAACCACCTGCGACACCGGTAACGCCGCGCCGTTTTTCAGGTGTGCCCACATCGCATCCATGGCGTGCAAAAAATACCGATGGATGGGCACGAACAGGCGGTCATAGCCCGGCAAGGCATTGAATGCATCAAAGTGATGCGCGTTCAGGATCTCCAGATAGCGCGCCTGGGTTTCGCCCTGTTGCTGCAACAAGGCAAAGTACGGCCGACTGCTGTGTTGCACCGCGATCAAGGCATCGTCACGGCCATGCACGATGATGACCGGCCGACCACCGAGCTGACCGCTGCCGGTTTGCTGCGCCAGAGCCTGTTGCACCAGCGGACTGTCGTGAATGGTTTGGCGCAAGCACCATTGCTGCGCCGGGGTCAGGCCGGCCATTTTCTCGGCGCCGGCACCGAGCCAATCTTGTGGCGGCAAACCACTGCCATCAGTGTATTGCCGCGACAAGGTGTCGGCATCCAGAGCTCCCTGGCTCGGCACGGCGCGAATACCGCACAGTGCCGGCTGCGGTGAACCGGCGGCCGCATTGGCATAAGTCGCCAGCAGGCTTTGATACATGCCGAGCGACAAGGTGACGGGAGCCAGCGCAAATACCGAATCCGGCAAGCCGAGCGCACGAATGCGCTGCGCGGATTCCTGCGCCAGCGCGTTGTCATCGACCGCCATCAACATGCCTTGCTGACGCAACCAGGCGCAATGCTGGCGCACCTGCAGTTGGCCGGCTGGCGGCAACAACGGATTGCTGGCAACTGCACACGGCAACAGCAGCCCCACTTCCGGAAACTGTCGCAACGCCGCTACGCCAACCTGCATGACGGCACCGTTACCCACTTGCACCGGCTGCAGCGCGCGCGGCGTGATATTGGGTTCACCTGCCACAACGGCATCGATCAGATTTTCGGCATCGGCTTCGGCGGCACGCAGCGCAGCGGCGCCACCATTGGACACCCCGGCTGCGATCACCGTCAGTGCCGGCTTGCGATAGCGATGCGTTGCCGGCTGCTGCGCTTGCAGCATCCCGATGGCCCAATGCAGTGCCGCCAAACTCATCCGGCCCCAATCGGCTTCAGCACCAGCGCCATCATGCAAATGGCGGAACGCGGCTTCCGCTGGCTCATTTGCATGCAGCAATGACCCGGCCTTCGGTCGCCACATGGCGTCGGCCAGCGGCACGACCTGACCGCGGGCATTGAGCCCGAGCGTCGCGCTGGCAACGCCGGCGCCAACGCCCTTGTCGTGCAACAACAGCGCACAACCTCGCGGTAACGCCCACTCACCGACGATCGGCAAAGCACCGTAGGCATTGCGTGAACCGCTGGCAGGCGCCATCACCAGACAGGGGTGGTCGCGATCAAACTGATCTGGAATTTGCAGCACGGCGGCGAACCGCTGCGCACGCCACGGAATCATCGCGACAATCTCGGTACCGGCGATGCCGTTGGCCAAGGCGGTGCCATACAGGCGACCAAAACCACCACCATCGCTGCGATCAATGAGTCCGCGATAGTGCATGTAGATCGCGCGACGACGCACCGCCTCGGCATCATCCGGTTGCGCGTCGGGCGGCGTCGCCGACTGAATGCCGGCAAGACCGAGACCGGCGCTGAGCAGATCATTGCTGCGGCCATCGTAGTGGTGGATTGAAACAACGCTGGCGGCGCCGCTCACCTCGGTCATGCCGGACTCCTTCGTGCCGGAGGTTTTCAGAGCCGTGCCGGCGCAAGCGCCGAGCAGCACGGCAAGAGACATCACAACAGCTGTCCGAAGCATAGTTGGCATGGCGGGCTCGCGTTATAAAAGAATCCATCCGCTTGATAATACGGCAGCGCGACGCGGCCAATAGCACTTTGGTGGGACGGACAAGACCGGCGCGCACCGCTATGGTGGCAGCCACTCCCGAGCAGCGAACGAACCGACATCATGGCATTGCGCGTTTTGATCACCGGCGCCGGCAGCGGCATCGGCGAAGGTATCGCCCGCGAGCTGGCACAGGCCGGCCATACCGTCATCGCCACCGATCTGAGCCTTGCGGCAGTGACAACGCTGGCGGCGGAGTTCCCGGCCGGGCGCGTACTCGCCTATCCGCTGGATGTCACCCAGGATGGCGACATTCAGCGCTTGATGCAGGCCGAACCTCACATCGATGTCCTGATCAACAACGCCGGCATCCAGCATGTCGCGCGGCTGGAACAGTTTCCGATGGACAAGTGGGCCCAGCTCATCGACATCATGCTGACCGGCGCCACCCGGATGACCCAGGCGGTACTGCTCGGCATGCGCGAGCGCGGCTTTGGCCGCATCATCAATATCGGCTCCATTCATTCACTGGTGGCGTCGCCGTTCAAATCGGCCTACGTTGCCGCCAAGCACGGTCTGCTCGGCTTCTCGAAAGTGATCGCGCTGGAAACCGCCGACACTGACATCACCATCAACACGGTCTGCCCCACCTACGTCAAAACCCCGCTGGTCGACAAGCAGATCGCCGCCACCGCTGCCGAATACCAGATGAGCGCAGAACAGGTGGTCAGCGAAATCATGCTCAAACCGATGCCGAAAGGCGTGTTCATCAGCCTTGAGGAACTCGCCGGCATCTGCGCCTTCCTGATGAGCCCGGTGGCGCGCAACATCACCGGCCAGACCATCACCGTCGATGGTGGCTGGACGGCGCGCTGAACCGTTCCGCGCTCCGGCCTTCACCCGGTCGGGCGGTGAGAATTCGACCAGCCGAACGGCTTCGTCCGCTGCCATCGCCGGGCCATAGTCCCACTGACGGAAAGCCTGCGCCACTGCTCCTACCAGTCATGTAGCGCTGGCGGCAGGGAATGCAACAAAGTGTGTCGATCAAGGCGCCGCCAGGCTTGGTCCGGTAAACTCCCAGCGCTTTTTTCCGGCCTATGGCCGCACACGCTTCAGGGGACGTTTTGTGAACAAGAAACTGATCAAGGTTTCGGTTCTGGCGCTTGCCGTCAGTGCCGGTGCCGCCTTCGCCAGTGAAGGCATGTGGATGCCGAAACAGCTGCCGCAGATCGCTGACGATCTGAAAGCCACCGGCCTCGAACTCGACCCGGCCACGCTGACCCAGCTGACCGAATTTCCGATGGGCGCCATCATCAGCCTCGGTGGTTGCACCGCTTCGTTCGTATCGCCGCAAGGTCTGGTTGTCACCAACCACCACTGCGCCTACGGCAGCATCCAGTACAACTCGACCGCCGAGAAGAATCTGATCAAGGACGGTTTCCTGGCCAAATCGCTGAACGAAGAACTGCCGGCCGCGCCGGGCAGCCGCGTGTATGTCACCGTTGACGTGCAGGAAGTCAGCGACCAGATCATCGACAGCAAAACCGCCAAGCTGGCCGGCAAGAAGCGCGTCGATGCAATGGAAACCAACGAAAAAGCACTGGTCGCCGAATGCGAGAAAGACAGCGGCCACCGCTGCAATGTCTACAGCTTCTACGGCGGTCTGGAGTTCTATCTGATCAAGCAGATGGAAATTCGCGACGTCCGTTTGGTGCACGCCCCGGCCGAAGGCATCGGCAAGTTCGGCGGCGACACCGACAACTGGATGTGGCCACGCCACACCGGCGATTACAGCTTCTACCGTGCTTACGTCGGCAAAGACGGCAAGCCGGCCGACTTCAGCGCCGACAACGTGCCGTACGTGCCGAAACACTACCTGCGTCTGGCCAGCGAAGGCGTCAAGGAAGGCGATTTCGTCATGGTCACCGGTTACCCGGGCCGCACCAACCGCCACCGGCTGCCGTCGGAAGTGGAATTCACCTTCGGCTGGAACTACCCGGCCTTTGTCAAAGCCTCGGGCGAAGTGCTCGACATCATTGCGAAAGAAACCAAAGACCGCAAAGATGCCGAGATCAAGTACGCCTCGACCGTCGCCAGCGTCAACAATTACTACAAGAACCGTCAGGGCATGCTCGACAGCTACAAGGGCAGCGATTTCCTGGCGCGCAAACAGCAGCAGATGAAAGATCTGAAAGCCTGGATCAATGCTGACAAGGCGCGCAAGAAGCAGTTCGGCAATGACGTTGCTACCGCCGAAAAACTGATCGCCGAGCGTGACGCCATCACCCAGCGCGAGTTCCTGATGAACTACGCCTCGCCGCGCTTCCTCGGTACCGCCCGCACCCTGTACAAACTGGCCAATGAAAAGGCCAAGCCGGACATGGAACGCAAATCGGGTTACCAGGAACGCGACTGGCCGCGCATCAAGCAAGGCCTCGATGCCATCGACAAGCGCTACGACGAGCAAGTCGACAAGGCGCTGTCCCTGCACTTCCTGCAGCAATACCTGGCACTGCCAGTGAAGGAACAGAATGCCGCGTTCCTGTCGGCGCTCGGTCTGAAAGCCGGTATGGATGCCGCCGCCATCAAAGCGCAGCTCGACAAGCTCTACGCCGGCAGCAAACTCGCCGACAAAGCCGAGCGTCTGGCCTGGCTGGAGCGTGATGTTGCGGCGTTCAAAGCCAGCGATGACAGCTTCGTCAAGGCCGCGATCGCGCTGTACGCCGATGACGAAGCACGCGAGAACCGCGACAAGGAACTCGGCGGCAAGATCCAGCAAGCCTATGCCAACTACATGAAGGCCCTGATCGCCTTCAAGAACAGCAAAGGCGAAGCCGTGTATCCGGATGCCAACAGCACGCTGCGCGTGACCTACGGTAAAGTCGCTGGCCGCACCGCCGGCAATGCCGATGGCACCGCCTGGACGGCCTTCACCACGCTGCGCGGCATCACCGCCAAGCACACCGGCGAAGGCGAGTTCGATGCGACCCAGAAGCAGGTTGATCTGATCAAAGCCAAGCAGTTCGACAAGTACTACGAGCCGAGCCTCGACTCCGTACCGGTCAACTTCCTGGCCACGCTCGACATCACCGGTGGCAACTCGGGTTCGCCGGTGCTGAACAGCCGCGCTGAACTGGTCGGCCTCGCCTTTGACGGCACGCTCGATTCGGTGATCTCGGACTGGGATTTCAACACCGCCACCACCCGCACCATCGCCGTCGATCTGCGTTACATGCTGTGGGTCATGAAAGTGGTCGACAAGGCCGACAACCTGTTGAAAGAAATGGCAGTACAGTAAGCCATTCCAGACATGGCGAGCATGATTGCATCATGCAAAAAACAAACGGGGCCTTTCGGCCCCGTTTGTTTTTCCCCTCCCCCTGTCAAGGGGGAGTTGGACGGGGTATGCTTTTCGCGTCGTACATTACCGTAAGTCACGGTTTGAAAACGACAACTACGCTTGAGAAATCACTGCGACGGAACACCGCCCATGCAAACGCCCCGCCCCATCAAAATCTGGGACATCGGCATACGCCTGTTTCACTGGTCACTGGTGCTGCTGATCCCCGCGAGCTGGCTGCTGGTCGAAGAAAGTGATGCGATCAGCGAATGGGCCAACGCGCGCGGCTGGTATCTCGAGCCGATTGTCTGGCACGCACGGCTTGGCTTTATCGTGCTCGGTCTGCTGGTCTTCCGTTTGCTCTGGGGCGTGCTCGGCAGTGACACCGCACGCTTCCGCCACTTCGTCCGCTCCCCCAGGACTGTGCTCGCGTATCTGCGCAAACTGCTGGCACCCAGCAGCGCCGATGCCCCGAGCATCGGCCACAATCCGGCCGGCGGCTGGATGGTCGTGGTGCTGCTCGCGCTGTTGCTGGCGCAAACCCTGTCCGGGCTGTTCAACTACGACGACATCAGCTTCGAAGCGCCGTTTTACTCGCTGGTGGGCGAAGACATCAGCGACGCGCTGCATGACTGGCATGAACTGAACTTTGATCTGCTGCTGGTGGCGATTGCCTTGCACATAGCCGCGATCATTTTCTACGCACTGGTCAAGAAAGAACGGCTGGTGCCGCCGATGATCACCGGCACCCGCATCGTGGCAACCGATGCCGCACCGATGATGGTCGGTGGTTGGCGGCTGCTGATCTGTCTGCTGCTCGGTGCGGCAACCAGCTGGTGGTTGTGGCAGTACTGACCGGAAAGCACGCTGGCATCCGTGTGATGTTAGTTTACGGCGGCAGCAGCTCACAGCGCTGATAGGGATAACGAATCGCTTTTTCCCTGTTCTGCCCCGCGCCCTTTTCATCAGGGCCGTAGATGGTGGCCGTCAAGTTATCGCCTTCACGGCGATACTCGATCCGGGTTGGAAAATCGTGTTGCGGATTTTCGAAGCGAATCCAGTTGTCACCGCCAGCGGTCCGGGCAAACGCGGTTGCCGGCTTGCCCTGCGGTTGGGCGAGAAATGACCATGCACCATCCTGCAGCGCGATACGGATAAACTCGAAATCCGTGGTCACCTCGTCTCGCACCGAACGGGTAACGGCAAACCAGATATCGCCCCTCGCCGGCAACCAGGTTTCCTCAATCACGGTGTCACCGCGTTGCAGGCACCAGCGGCCAACCAGCCAGTCGAGCGCCGGCTTTGCAGTCGGTGTCGTGACCACCGAAGCACTCGACCACGCATCGGGTTTCTGTTCGGTGGCTTGCGCCAGGGCAATGCCTGCACAGGCAAGCCATAACCATCGGTGGTTGAGCTTCATCGGTCGCCCCATAGCCATTACGGTTGGAATCGTTATAGCAGCTTCCGGCGGCATTGCCTGCCTGCACGACGGCGTCGCAGGCGTTACCATGCACACGCTGACCGAATAGGAGCTCATCATGTCGGACAACTCGCCTACACCGTCACCTGTCGCCGTGCATGCGCTGGCCGTGCCGCCGCGCGCCAAACCGTCGATCTACCCGGAGCCGTTTGCCTCACGCATGGCCGGCCGGGAAAAGCGGATTCTCGGCGACCGCTTTGGCCTGAGCAACTTCGGCGTCAACCTGACCCGCATCGCGCCCGGCGGCAGCTCGGCCTTACGCCATGCCCACAGCAAACAGGATGAGTTCATCTACATCATTGCCGGCCGCCCGACCCTGCTGACCGATGCCGGCAAAACGCAACTGGAGCCGGGCATGTGTGCCGGCTTCAAGGCCGGCACCGGCAACGGCCATTGCCTGATCAATGAAGGCAGCGAAGACGTGTTGTATCTCGAAGTGGGTGATCGCAGCGCGGGCGATACCGTGTTTTATCCGGATGACGATCTGAAAGCCGAATTCATCAACGGCGCCTGGGTGTTCTCCCACAAAGACGGCACGCCTTACTGACAGCGCATTGCGACGGTTTGCCGCTGCTCTTCCGCCGTTATGCGGCTGACGCGCCATAGCGCGCCAGCTGCATTTCCTGCAAGCGGCTCAACGTGCGGCGAAACGGAAACTGCAGGTAACCGTCGGTGTAAAGCCGGTTGAGCGGCACCTCGGCTTCGATGAACAAGGGAATGCGCCGGTCGTAACACTCATCCACCAGCGCGATAAACCGGCGCACGCTGTCGTCATGAATGGAAAGCGCCGGCAACTCGCGATCACCGGCGACCACGCGCTCGGCCGCATCCTCGGTGCCGCGGGCGATGCGTCCGGCCCGTTGCTGCCCGCTCAGGTTAGGCACCTCACTCAAAAAGACGGCAGAAAACTGCTCACAGAGCGCGATGAAATCGAGTGCCGCCAATGGCTGTTCGCAAAGATCGGCAAAACGAAACCAGATCGCACCGGCACTGCGCCGCACCACGGGCAGCTGGAGATGACCCAGCTCATAATGGCGTGACAGCTTGGCTTCTGCCGTTGTTGCCCATTGCCCGCTGCGCCTTTGCGCAGAAACATGCGCTTCCTGCTCAAACTGCGCAAACGCCAGCGCCATCTCGCCTGCTTCGTCACGCAACCAATAGCGCCGTATCGCCTGCCCCGGATGCAGGCGGTGATCCTGGCCGCCATCGACACTGACGATCTGCATGTGCCGCTCAATGGCCGCAATGGCAGGCAACAGCCGCTCCCGGTTGAAGCCGTTGGCATACAGCTCCGACGGAGGCTGATTGGACGTCGCGATCAACACCAGCCCCTGCTCAAACAAGGCCTGTAACAAACCGCCAAGGATCATCGCATCGCCGATATCGCTGATCTGCAACTCATCAAAGCACAAGACCCGCGCCTCGCTACGCAGCTCGCGCGCCAGACTTGCCAACGGCTCGGCGGTGCCGGTCAGCGCAAACAGGCGCTGATGCACCCAACGCATGAAGTGATGAAAATGCTGCCGCCGCACCGGCACCGCACTTGCCTGCAAGCGCCGATAAAACGCATCCATCAACCAGGTTTTGCCACGGCCAACCGGCCCCCACAGATAAACACCAGCAACCGGCTCGGACGTTTGCATCAGCGCGTCATGGCATTGCTGCAGCCTGTGCGCAGCCCGTTCCTGTGCCGCATCGGCGGCAAAGCCCTGCGTTTCGATGGCGTGATGGTAGGCGGTGAGCGGCATGAGCGCGGAGATCAGATTGATGGGTATGGGTGGCGTGCTGTCATTCTAGCGGCTTGTGTGCGGTGGGTGTGTTCCGGTGGGAGCGGTTCTAGCCACGGTAGTGCGTTGCACGTTGAGTTGACCCGCATCAGCCGGATGGTTCTCCGGTGCGCAAACCGGCAATGGTGGAAGTCGAGAGATATTTGGCTTTGTACCTCGGTCAGCTCAAGGACCTATGGTTCTGCATTCGTCCGATTACGCTGTGCTAATCGCACCTACGAGATCTCCTCCCCCTGTGAAGGGGGAGGACGGGAGGGGGTAGTTGTCGCACAGCCCGTTCGTTTCACTCTACAGCCTTGAAGCCGGATAATTTGCCGGGTCTCGCCCCGGCGGGCGAGTGACTTGGTAAAGCGCATCCCTGCGCTTTACCCCTTCGGGGCTTGCGCGCAAATCTGCTCCCTGCAGATTTGTCTTGGCGCAAGAAAGTCGCCAAAGAACATTGCCTGTCACCCAGGGCTTCGCAGTGCTCAGCCCGCTCACGCGGCGCACAGTGTACTGGCACTGTGCTGATTTCCGCGTTCGCCCTCGCCGCTAAAACGATGAAACCGCTTTAGCGGTTCCCTGCGCTACTCCATTCCAGCTGGGGCTTTTGTGACAGCACATCCTTGTGCAGTCACAAAAGGCTTCGGCTTCCTGCCTCGCCCCTTCGCTACGCTCCGGGCTGTTAACCCAGCCTCCATTCCGCTGAGCTTTGCACTTCCTTCGGTCGTCAGCTCGTCAGACGGCGGGAAAGGCAAAAGCACGCTTCGCGCAAAGAAAACAAACATTCCCGTCATTCCGGCGAAAGCCGGAATCCAATTTGACTTTATCATGAAGATAAATGGATACCGGCTTTCGCCGGTATGACGATTAACCCAGCCTCCATTACGTTGAGCTTTGCACTTCCTTCGGTCGTCGGCTCGTCAGACGGCAGGAAAGGCAAGAGCACGCTTCGCGCAAAGAAAAGACAGAGAAAACAAAGCTCCGTCGTTCCCGCGCAGGCGGGAATCCAGTGTCTTTACTCCCGGAAGAAGTCACTGGATCCCCGCCTTCGCGGGGATGACGAGAAAGATTAAGAAAATGCCGGAGCCACCGACTCCGCTAGAACCCTGGGCCCCCATTCGCGCCAGCCGGCGATTCGGTGTTGGCGGCCGGGTGCGCTGGCAGGGACAGCCAGCGCAGCATTGATAAGGCAGGACGCCGCATCAATGCGTGCCCGTAGCCGACAACGCCGAAGCGACGGGCGGTGTCAGCCGAAGCAACGAAGCGACGCTTGCGCGTGGGGCGTGGGGCGTGGGGCGTGGGGCGTGTTCTTTTGCTTACTTTTCTTGCACGAGCAAGACAAATCCGCAGGATGCGGATTTGCGCGGCAGCCCCAATGGGGTAAAGCACAGGGATGTGCTTTACAAAAGTGAGGCGCCCGCCGGTGCGCGAACCGGCAATGGCAGGAGCCGAAAGATGTTGGGCTTCGTGCCTCAGCCCAACCTACGGTCCTGCGGCCAAAACAAATGCAAAAGCTGAGAGACGTCAGATGCTACATTCATCCGATGTCTCCACGCGGATTCGGATCTACGATACCTCATCGTTTCCGTTCAAAGCTTACTATGCGGCCAACGAGAAACAGCCCAATCTGCAAGTTCCTGCGATCTTCTTTCTAGCGCAACAGGGTTCCAGGCATCATTTTCTGACGCAAAAACTCTGGCACTCTTGAACATTGAATCCTCAAGATATCGGGTTCTTTTCTTTGAGTAGGCAGAATTACCTAGAGACCTGTTCATTTCACCACTCAATGGAATTAGGTTTGCTAACCGACCCTTTAATTCTTTGTGCTGTTCTGCTGTAAATACAGTGAACCATTCATCATCAGGATTTTCCGGCAATATATGCTCGATCCATGGCACATTTCTGGGAATATCTCCCTTCAAGCTCCGATCATACTCAAGTATGAAATAACGCGTAATTCCGGCACCATCAAGACTTCTGCTAACAATTGCCGCTTTAACTTCCTCATTCGATGGCCAGACAACTGTCTTGTGCTTCGCAATTTCCTTCGCAACTCGCTCAGCTGATATGCTCCCTGAACAATCAGACCACAGCTTCTTGAAAACAGCATGCAATCCTGTTGGTTCATGGCCACAAACCGCCCGTCTCACAAGAAATGACTCAATTACTTTTATAACCGCCGTCGCTGACGTTAAGTCAACCGCTCCGACTTTAGCAGCCTTGCAAAGCTGCATTAGAAAAGGATATGTGGAGCTTGGCAAGCCTGTCTCATATAGTTTATATAGTGCATCAGAAAACTCGCTATCGTTTCCAGATATATTGCTTCCGCATTTGATATCAATGAAAGCATCTTGATATTCAGCCAGCTCATCAATAATAACTTGCGGGTCTTTTTGTCCATCCCAGTCTTTTCTGAGCGACGCGTAGACTTCTGACTTTTTCAGGCTTGGCCGCTTAATTAAGCCGTACGGGAAAAAGTAGCCGTCAAAAAGATTCTTACCGCCTTGGTCGAATTTTTTATAGAACGGCTGCCATGAGTCTGAGTCCACGCGTTCAATAACGTCAGGATGCTCATCGGCAACGCGAGAAAATATTTCGTTCCTGACAAGATCACCGATAGTCATTGGTTCTTGTCTTGAGTTTAGGCTATCAAATATCTTTGGGCCGTTTGTCGGATCCCATACATCTATCTGAACGACACTCATATGATTACCTGATTAGCGTCGATCCACATCATTGAATCGAAGCTGATTTTCCGTCATCGGCGTACCAGCGACACAAGCCACCAGCAATCGCGGCACCATCGCCTGCAAATCAAACCGACGATTGAACCG
>JBMOMZ010000043.1:0-1527 GCA_049324755.1 Pseudomonadota bacterium | reverse complement strand
ACAGATAGAGACCGGCGCTCAGCAATGCCGAGCGGATCAAATTGGTGCGGAAGCCTGGCGTGTTGATGCGGAAAACGGGTTTAGTTCGGTGTGCAGACATGGCTCATTCCTCGGTGCGAACAGGCGCCATAGGCGGATCGCCTCGGCGCAAAACTAGCCGGCATACTGCCGAGTCGCAGCCGGTCCAAACCAAGACTATTCACACCAGTTTCAGTACTTTTCTATCGCGCTCGGCTCCGCTGGCTGGTGCCGATACGGTGCGCGTGGTAGAACCCGTTTCCGAGCAGAGCTCGGCTAGCGGCGGCGCGCCTTTTTAACAGCGGTGCCGCTATCGCGAACGTACGAGATGGCGATGACTTGAAGGCGATAAGGTGGTGGCGATGAGCGAGACGCTAAACCATGACGGCCTGAGCGCCGACTGGCGCGCCTGGTTGCAGCACAATCTGGCGCGCGGTTGCAGTCACCGAACCATTCTGGAAGCGATGATCAGCGGCGGCGTCGATGCGCTGGTGGCGGCACGCGCTTTGGTCAACACCCTGGAGCCCAATTCGGTTGCAGTCAGTTCTGAGAGGCCAAGCACCGCGCAACCATTTCTGAGTACGCGATTGGCCAGCGGCAACCGCATCGATCTCGGCGATATCGAAGCGCGGCTGATCACCCGGCTGGTCCGGCCCGATCTGGCGGTGTTCGAGAACGTGCTCAGCGCTGAAGAGTGCGAAGAGTTGATACAGCTGTCGCGACACAAGCTGGAGCGCTCAACCGCCATCAACAAGCAAACCGGCAAGGCCGATGTGATTGCCGAACGCACCAGCGAAGGCACCTCGTTTCAGCGCGGCGAACACCCACTGATCAAACGCATCGACGCCCGGCTGGGCCGGCTGATGAACTGGCCGGTCGAAAATGGCGAAGGCATTCAGATCCTGCGCTATCGCCCCGGAGGTGAGTACCGGCCGCATTTTGATTTCTTTCCGCCAGCTGATCCCGGCAGTGCCGCGCATATGGCAATTGGCGGGCAACGGGTCGCGACCTTGGTGATGTACCTGAACGATGTCGAACAAGGCGGCGCCACCGCGTTTCCCGATGTCGGCTTGTCGGTGCTGCCGCGCCAAGGCTGTGCGGTGTACTTCGCTTACACCGGCCCGTTCAGTCAGGTCGACCCGTTATCGCTACACGCCGGCCTACCGGTCATCGCCGGCGAAAAATGGATCGCGACCAAATGGCTGCGCCAGCAGCGCTACGGTGATTGAGGTACGCAAACCTCCGCGCTGTGCAACGCCAGCGCTCGCCACGGCGTTCACGTTCTGGTCTGGCTGATAGGAAAGTACGCAATCCGGTTTGAATAGTCCCATTCCTCCGCAGCGGACATCGCACCCTTGGCAGTGGCTATCCAGCCCCTGTTGCTCAACCCGGATTCGGCTCGCACGCCGTCCACTGCGGAGGGAATTATCATGACGCGTCAACGCACGCGCACGTCGTTTCAAAGCAATCTGATCCGCTCAGCACTGCTGAGCGCCGGCTTGTATCTGC
>JBMOMZ010000042.1:0-1653 GCA_049324755.1 Pseudomonadota bacterium | reverse complement strand
AGTTTCGCCGTCCTTGGCGACCGTTTGTTTACGCAAGTTTTCAACGTTCGCTTCGCCTCGTTTCTGATTTTCGGCGGCATCGTCTTCCTGCTGATCGGCGTGCGCTCGGTCTTTTCCGGAACGCTGGCCCTGCTGGAGACGCGCGGCGCACCGGCACCTATGCCATCGAGATGATCCTGCGTGGCGCCGAGATAATCGCGAGGGATTTTTCCGCATGATGTCGAGATTTCCACATGAACGCTGACGATCGCTATCCAACCCGCCATGGCGGCAAGCCTGCAGTGCTGCGCCGCGAAGAGCCGGTCCTCTGGCACGACTGGCACGCCAACGCCCCGTTGACGCCCCTGCAGTGCCGCCAGTGGCGCGACCGGGGATTCCTTCTGCTACCCGAGCTGCTCTCGGGCCACGATGTCGAGATTCTGCAAGCAGAAGCGGCCCGCCTGCAGGCTGACCGCAAGCTTCTCGGACTGGATTCAGCAATACGTGAGAGCAACAGCAACGACCTGCGTTCACTGTTCCAACCACAACAACACAGCAAGGTGATCGACGGCCTGCTGCGCGACGACCGCCTGTTGGACATCGCCGAGTTCCTGCTGGACAGCGCAGTCTATGTTCATCAGTCACGTATCAACTACAAGCCGGCGTTTCGCGGCGGCGGCTTCAACTGGCACTCGGACTTCGAAACCTGGCATGCAGAGGATGGCATCCCGGCCATGCGCACCCTCAGTATGTCGATACTGCTGACCGACAACACGCCGGCCAACGGCCCGTTGCTGCTTGTACCTGGCTCGCATCGCTGGTTTCTGTCATGCCCCGAGCCCACGCCGGCGAACCACTTTCGCAGCTCATTGCGCGAACAGCACGTCGGAATCCCGGACGAAACACTTATCGCGTCGCTGGCCGGCGATGGCATCAGCACCGCAATCGGCCATGCTGGCACCGTGATTGTTTTCGACAGCAACACACTGCACGGCTCCGGCAACAACATCAGCCCGTGGCCGCGCAGCAACCTGTTTTTCGTCTACAACAGCACGGAGAATCTGCCGAAAGCCCCCTATTGCGGCCAACCTCCACGCCCGCCGTTCGTGGCCGAGCGCCAGCATTTTCAGGCATTGCGTCCCCGGCAGCAGTGATGCGTATTGCCCCTGTTAATCGCGTACCGGTAAGGTAAACAGGTAGCGGCGCAGGCTCCCGGCCCTGCCGCAAAGCAAGGAACCTCCGCTTGAACAACGTCCGTCTCTGGTCATCGGTATTTTTCCGCTCGTTCCTCGGGCATTCGCCCAACTGGTACAAGGCAACAGTTCTCTGTTTCCTCTTGATTAACCCCCTCGTGCTGTTCAGCGCCGGCCCCTTCGTGGCCGGCTGGTTGCTGCTGTCCGAATTCATCCTCACCCTGGCACTTGCGCTGAAATGCTATCCACTGCAGCCCGGCGGCTTGCTGGCGATGCAGGCCTTGCTGCTCGGGCTGGTGGACAGCGAAACCGTCTACCGCGAAATCAGTGCCAACCTGTCAGTGATCCTGCTGTTGGTATTCATGGTTGCCGGCATCTATTTCCTGCGCGACCTGTTGCTGTATCTGTTCAGCAGCATTCTGATGAAGGTCAGGTCGCGCACTACGCTGTCGCTGCTGTTTTGCGCCTCGGCAGCGGTGCT
>JBMOMZ010000041.1:0-120516 GCA_049324755.1 Pseudomonadota bacterium | reverse complement strand
TTCCTTCGGTCGTCGGCTCGTCAGACGGCGGAAACGTCAAAGGCACGCTGCGCGCAAAGAAAACAAAGCACCGTCGTTCCCGCGCAGGCGGGAACCCAGTGACTTTAAATGTTGAAACGACACTGGATCCCCGCCTTCGCGGGGATGACGAGAGAAAACTGAAAAGCCGAAGCAACCGCCCCCAGCTACAACCCGGGGCCCCATTCGCGCCAGCCGTCGCTTCGGCGTTAGCGGCTGGGTGCGCTGGCAGGGACAGCCAGCGCAGCATTGATAAGGCAGGACGCCGCATCAATGCGTGCCCGTTGCCGATAATGCCGAAGCGACGGGCGGAGTCTCCGAAGCCACAGAACGAACCTGGCGCGCTGGGGCGTGTTCTCTTTGCCTACTTTCTCTTGCACGAGCAAGAGAAAGTAGGTCGCCCGCCGGGGCGAGACCCGGCAATGGTGGTAATCGTGAGGAATGATGAAACCGAGAAGGAGTCAAAAGAAAACCCTGGTCATTACTTCGCAACGACCAGGGTTACATGGGTTTAATCTTCGGAAAGTTTAAAGTCCAAGCAATATTTTGCATTTGGCGTGTCCACCGGTACACCATCCACCTTTGAAGGTCTGAACTTCCATTTTGAAATAGCCCGCGTTGCCTCTACTTCAAACACCCCTTCCGGTTTCGAATCATAAACCTTTGGATCAGCGACTGAGCCATCCGCTTTGATTGTGAAAATGAAACAAGCATACCCCTCAATACCGTTCGCTACCGCATAGGCAGGATATCTGGGACTCAGAGTCGCCGACGGTTGACTGGCAGCAGAAGGCTTTTCAGCTTCCTTCGTATGTTTGTCCGCCGTGGAGGCACATGCCTGTATAAGTGTTAAAAGAATGATCCCGCAAATTAAACGCATTGCTCACCTTCTTATTTGAATAATCACCGCTTCGGCATCATCCCCGGCGGCATCTTCCCACCCATGCTGCGCATCAGCTTCATCATGCCGCCCTTTGACGACAACTTCTTCATCATCTCGTTCATCTGATCGTATTGCTTCAAGAGCTTGTTGACGTCCTGCACCTGCATGCCGGAGCCGAGCGCGATGCGGCGTTTGCGCGAGCCTTTGATCAGATCCGGCTTGGCGCGTTCGGCCGGGGTCATTGAGTTGATGATGGCTTCGAGGCGCAGCAGTTCGCGGTCGTTGACTTGCGACTTGGCGGCTTCCGGGATCTGGCCGAAGCCGGGCATTTTTTCCATCATCGAGGTCAGACCGCCCATTTTTTTCATCTGGCGCAGCTGGTCGCGGAAATCTTCCAGATCGAAACCTTTGCCTTTCTTGAGCTTCTTGGCAAACGCTTCGGCTTTGTCCTTGTCGACTTCGCGCTCGACTTGTTCGATAAGCGAGAGCACATCGCCCATGCCGAGAATGCGGCTGGCGATACGGTCCGGGTGGAACGGTTCCAGGCCGTCGAGCTTTTCGGCGACACCGATGAACTTGATCGGTTTGCCGGTGATGGTGCGGATGGACAGCGCGGCACCGCCGCGGGCATCGCCGTCGGCCTTGGTCAAGATGACGCCGGTCAGCGGCAGCGCTTCGTTGAAGGCTTTGGCGGTGTTGGCGGCGTCCTGGCCGGTCATGCTGTCGACGACGAACAGCGTTTCGATGGGGTTGACAGCCGCGTGAATGCGCTTGGCCTCGTCCATCATTTCACTGTCGACGTGCAGGCGGCCGGCGGTGTCGACGATCACCACGTCGTAAATGCGGCGCTTGGCCTCTTCAACCGCGTCTTTGGCGATCTTGACCGGATCCTGGCCAACCGCGCTCGGGAAGAAATGCACGCCAACTTGTTGTGCCAGCGTTTCGAGCTGTTTGATCGCGGCCGGGCGGTAGACGTCGGCGGACACCAGCAGCACCGATTTCTTGTGCCGCTCTTTCAGCAGTTTGGCGAGTTTGCCGGCGCTGGTGGTTTTACCGGCGCCTTGCAGACCGGCCATCAGGATCACGGCCGGTGGTTGTACGGCGAGATTGAGTTCGTCGTTGTGCTCGCCCATCGCCGCGACCAGTTCATCGCGGACGATTTTGATGAAGGCCTGACCGGGCGTCAGGCTGGTCATCACTTCAGTGCCGACCGCGCGGTCTTTGACTTTGGCGATGAAATCTTTGACTACCGGCAGCGCGACATCGGCTTCGAGCAGCGCCATGCGCACTTCGCGCAGCGTGTCTTTGACGTTGTCTTCGGTGATGCGGCCCTGGCCCGAGAGCTTTTTCAGGGCGGCGTTCAAACGGTCGGAAAGGTTGCCGAACATGGAGGTTCCTGCGTGTTGAGGCGGCGGAGCGTGGTCAGCCGCTGGAAATGGGGGCCTTTCGGCGGGTTTCGAGCCTTGGCGCGAAACCGCTGGCGAAGGCTCGGGATTATAAGGGGCTTGGCTGGGGGAAGTCGTGGGGGCATTGCTGCCGGGGCGGTGCAGACAGGAGGATTCACCCTCTCCCTAGCCCTCCCCCCTCAAGGGGGAGGGAACCGGATCGCAGCTTTCCCCGAGACCGGTGTCCATCCAGAGCCATCGTGCTCGCGATGGAAAAGAGCACCGAACAAGCCCCTCTCCCTTGAGGGGAGAGGGGTTGGGGAGAGGGTGAATGCTGAGGTGAGGGTCAAGGCCAGACGAAAGGCTGAACCTGCCGACCGCACAGAATCAGCCCGCCAAATGCACCACCACCTCGCGCCGGCCCGGCTGGTGCCGGTGTTCCCACAGGTAGATCCCCTGCCAAGTACCCAGAGCCAGCCGGCCGTCCACAACAGGAATCGAAAGGCTGACCGCGGTCAGCGCTGCCTTGCGTCGCAGGCGCTCCCGGCGCCTTTGCGACACTTCCCACATCCCTGTGGGTCGTGTGGGCCGGCATGTCGTCGGCGCCTTCCAGCGAGTGCTGATAAAGCGAGTCATTCTCCGGCACCAAACGGTTTAACCAGCGTTCCAGATCCGAGCGTGCGGTCGGGTCGGCGTTTTCCTGAATCAGGTCGCGGGCGCTCCGTGCGCCCTTGCGACACTCCCCACATCCCTGTGGGTCGCAAGCTGGCCGCTCACGCGCATCCTGCGCTCGCGGCATTCGCACATCTCTGTGCATCACAGGCCTTGCCGCTTGGGTTGCAGGGTCAGGGTTCGTATCATGGCGCCCTCTTCCGGTTTGCCGATATGCGTTAAAGAGAGTTTACGATGACTGCCCCGAATCTCCTGCTGCTCTCGTCATCCCGCGCCAACAACAGTGGCTATCTGGAAAACTCCCGCCAGTGGATTGCCGAGCACGTTGGTGCACGTGAGCTGTTGTTCGTGCCGTTCGCCGGTGTGACCATCGATTGGGACGAGTACCTGCAGCGGGTGCAGGATGCGCTGGCACCGGTTGGCGTGCGCGTCAGCGGCGTCCACCGCGCCAGCAATGCCCAGCAGGCAGTGCGCGACGCGCAGGCCATTGCAGTCGGTGGCGGCAATACCTTTCATCTGCTGAAAACGCTTTACGACTGGAAGCTGCTCGATCTGATCCGCGAGCGCGTGCTGGCCGGTGTGCCGTATGTCGGCTGGAGTGCCGGTTCGAACATCGCCGCGCCAACCATTTGCACCACCAACGACATGCCGATTGTCGAGCCGGAAAGTTTCGCCGCACTGAGTCTGCTGCCGTTCCAGATCAATCCGCATTACAGCGATTTTGTCCCGCCGAATTTCCACGGTGAAACCCGCGAACAGCGGCTGCAGGAATTTCTCGCCGCCAATCCGTCGAAAACTGTCATTGCCCTGCGCGAAGGCAGCGCGCTGAAACGCCGCGGTAACACACTGACGCTGCTCGGCAGCGAGCCGGCCCTGCAGTTCCGGCACAAGCTGCCGCTGACGCTGCTGCAAGGCCCCGATCTGTCCGCGCTGCTGCGTTGACGTCCGTCTTATGTAGCGTTTTGTAGCGGCTTATTCAGATGCTGTTACATCCCCACGCTTGATCCCTCCCGCTCGATCACCGACCCTGCGCGGTCGGTTGACGGGTATGGCGTCAGCCGTTTGCGGCGCGGCCCCTCCGGGCTGCGCCGCATGTGTGTCAAAAAAGGAGAACCCGATGTTCAAACCCGTTGCCAGCGCCATGGCGCTGTCGATTTTGCTCGCGGCCTGCGCCTCGCAGCCCTCGTTGCCGGAACGCAAACTGCCGGAAGGCGTCAGCTTTGTCGAAAAAATCAGCCGCCAAGGCGACGAGCTGGTGATCCCGTATGAGAAATACCGGCTGGCCAACGGCCTGACCGTGATCATTCAGGAAGATCATTCCGATCCGATGGTGCACGTCGATGTCACCTATCACGTCGGTTCGGCACGGGAAGAACTCGGCAAATCGGGGTTTGCGCACTTCTTTGAACACATGATGTTCCAGGGGTCGGAACACGTCGGCGACGAACAGCATTTCAAGATCGTCTCCGAATCCGGCGGCACGCTGAATGGCACCACCAACAGCGACCGCACCAACTATTTCCAGACCGTGCCGGCCAACCAGCTCGAAACGATGCTGTGGCTGGAAGCCGATCGCATGGGCTTCCTGCTTGATGCCGTCACCCAGCAGAAATTCGAAGTGCAGCGCGAGACCGTCAAGAACGAACGCGGCCAGCGCGTCGACAACGCGCCGTATGGCCGTTTGGGTGAGCGCGTTGCCGAAGCGCTGTATCCGGCAGGTCATCCGTACTCGTGGCCGGTGATTGGCTTTATCGAGGATCTGAACCGGGTCAACGTCAATGACCTGAAAAAATTCTTCCTGCGCTGGTACGGCCCGAACAACGCCGTGCTGACCATTGGCGGTGACGTCAATGTCGAACAGACCCTGGCCTGGGTCAACAAGTACTTTGGTTCGATTCCGCGCGGACCGGACGTGGAAGATGCCGCCAAGCAACCGGCGATGCTGAGCGAGAACCGCTACATCTCGCTGGAAGACAACGTGCATTTGCCGCTGCTGTACCTCGCCTACCCGACTGTGCATGCCCGTCATGCCGACGAACCGGCGCTGGATGTACTGGCCGAAATCATCGGTCAGGGCAAGACCTCGCTGCTGTACAAGAATCTGGTCAAGAACCAGATCGCTGTGCAGACCAATGCCCAGCACGGCTGCCAGGAACTGGCCTGTACCTTCAGTTTGATGGCGTTGCCGAATCCGGCGCTGCTGCAAGGCAAGACCATGGCCGATCTGGAAAAGATCGTCCGCGACACGCTGGTCGAGTTTGAGCAGCGCGGCGTCGCCGATGACGATCTGATCAAGGCCAAAGCCAAGCTGGAATCGCAGGCCGTGTTCGGTTTGCAGAGCATTCAGGGCAAAGTCAGCCAGCTCGCGTTCTACGAAACCTTCACCGGCAATGCCAATTACATCCAGCAGGACATCGCGGCCTACACCAAGGTCAGCAAAGACGATGTCATGCGGGTGTATAACCAATACGTCAAAGGCAAGGCAGCCGTCATCATGCGCGTGATCCCGAATGGCGCCAAGGCGCTGCTGGGCACGCCGGACAACTGGCAACGGCCGGAGCGCAAGCTGCCGGAATATGCCGAGACCAAAGAAAGCGATCTGCAGTACCGCCGCGCCAGCGACAATTTTGATCGCAGCCAGAAGCCGGTGGCCCAGGCCAACCCGGCCGTGCAGTTGCCGGCAACGTGGACAGCTTCGCTGGCCAACGGCATCAAGGTCTACGGTGCGGAGTACGACGAAACACCGACCGTCGCGCTGAACATCGACATGAAAATCGGTGCCCGCGACGTGCCAGTGGAAAAGCTGGGCCTCGCCAACCTGACCGCTGCAATGCTGAATGAAAGCAGCAAAAACTACAGCAACGAGGCCTTCAGCCTGGCGCTGGAAAAGCTCGGCAGCAGCGTCAGCGTCAGTGCCGGCGTAAGCTACACCACGCTGAGCGTGCAATCGCTGAGCAAGAATCTTGACGAAACGCTGAAGCTCGCCGCTGAGCGGCTGTTCAATCCGGCATTTCTGGAAAGCGATTTCCAGCGCCTGAAAGCCCAGACCAAGCAAGGCATCGAGCACAGCAAGAAGCAGCCGGCCAACGTCGCCAGCGAAGCGTTCCAGCGACTGCTGTTCGGCGCCGACAACGCGCTCGGCCTGCCGGCTAGCGGCACGCTGGCCAGCATCGATGCGATCACGCTGGACGATGTCAAAGCCTTCTACCGCGACTACTACGTGCCGAGTATCACCACGGTGTCGGTGGTGGGCGCGGTCGACCAGGACGCCCTGCTGAAAAAGCTCGACTTCCTCGGCCAGTGGCAAGGCAAGGCGGTACCGCGCACCGCGCTGAAACCGTTCCCGCAGCATGACAAGGGCCGCCTGTACCTGATCGACAAACCGGGTGCGGCGCAGTCGGAAATCCGCATCGGCATGCGCAGCCTGCCATTCGATGGCACCGGCGAATTCCACCGCCTTGGCCTGATGAACTTCAACCTGGGTGGCGCGTTCAACAGCCGGATCAACCTGAACCTGCGTGAAGACAAGGGCTACACCTACGGTGCCCGCTCCGGCTTCACCGGTGCCGAAGACTACGGCTACTTTGTCGCCAGCGCCGGTGTCCGCACCGACGCCACCGACAAGTCGATCATCGAGTTCCTGAAGGAGATCAAGCAATACGCCAGCGAAGGTCTGCGCGATGACGAGGTCGCCTTCCTGAAGAACGCGATTGGCCAAAGCGATGCCCGCAAGTACGAGACGCCGAACCAGAAGCTCGGTTTCCTGTTCGAGCAGGTTCGCTATGACTTGCCGGCCGATGTCACGGCCCAGCGCGAGCAGATCCTGAAAACCATCGACAAGGCCGAGCTGAACGCCCTGGCCAGGAAGCACCTGCAACTGGACCAGATGCAGATTGTCGTGGTCGGCGACAAGAAAGCGATCCTGCCGGGCCTGAAAGCACTCGGCTACGAGATCGTTGAAATGGATGCCGATGGCAAGAAGCTCTGAGCCAGAACGCTGGGGCTAATGCAGTCACAGCAATTAGCGAAGAAAAAGAAAGGGCCAGCAAACGCTGGCCCTTTTGTTTTGCCATACGGCAGCGCTCAGGAAACTCAGAAGGCGTATTTGATGGCGAACTGAAGCCGATCCATGTCGCCGTCACTGCCATTTTCAAGCTCGCGGCTGGCCAGCATCAGCTCGACCCCGACATCCAGCTTTGGATACGGCGAATAGATGAAATTGGCATGCAGCGAATCGACCGACGCGGTCACCGCCTCGCCGCTCAGATCGGTATCGTTGTCGATATCCAGCAGCGAAACCATGAAGGTCGACCGCGCTTTTTCGCTCCAGTTGTGGCGCCAGGCCACGAACGCCGAAGTCAGATCGATGGCAGCCAGATCGCCATCGGCATCAAGCACCGCATCATTGGCGGCATTCAAGCCGACATAACGACCGATACCGGAACCGTATACCAGCATGGCGCGGATATCGTTGTCGTCATTGAAGTTGTAGCGACCGGACAGGCTGATGCCATAACCCGTCTCGGTGCTGTCGATCGGTGGGTTGTCAATGCTGAGCTGACGCACCACCGCGCCAAGCGAGTAATGCCCCCAACTGGTTTTGTTGTGGTAGCGGGCCGTGAAATCCGGCACCGCATCATCGTCTGGCGAAATGCGGGCGCCGCCGCCGAACGGCGTCACCGTGGTTTCCGGATTCTCGACCGCGAACATCCAGTTGCCGGTGCTGTAACGCACTTGCGCCTGCCGGATGAACACGGTGCTGTTGCTGGGGCCGATGAAGTCGATCGCATCCGGCAGCGCGGCGACGTCCTGGAAGGTGCTCCAGGCCTGACCGGCGAGCCAGCCGTTCCATTTGACAAACGCTTGCCGCACTTCCGGTTCGTAGCCGTTGCTGATGCGCTCGTCGCCGTCAATCGCGCTCATGAAATCCATTTCGATGTGGGTGCCGAACGTAGTGCCGTCGGCCAGCGGCGTGCTGGTGGCGAGTATGAAGCGGGTTTGTTTGACATGGGCATCGAACGCGCTGTAGCTGTCGCCGCTGCCATCGGAGGTCGGGATCAACGACGGCACATAGAAATCACGGGCAATGCTGTTACCGGCCACTTCGCCTTCGCTGAAGTTGCTGTAGATCATGTCGAGCTTGATGTAGCCGCTGTAACTGAAGGTGGTGCCGCTGTCGGCAGCCTGCGCCGCAACGGGCAACAATGCCGCGGCAATCGATACGGCAAGCCAGTGACGGCGATGGCAGTTGGCATGCATTGTTCTGTCCTCCGAGCAAGTCTGTTGTTCACGCAATGAAATGATGCTCACGCAATTGACTGGTTCTCACGTAATTGACTGGTTCTCACGTAACTGGTCTGCCCCGTCTGCCCGGGGTTCTCGAACAGCGGCACCGCAAAGCCAGGACGCCCGCAGGCCACCGTCTGCAGCCGGTCACAACGCGGTTACCGGTTCGACGATCTGCGACCGGTATACGCGTGCAAGCAGAGTGCGGCCATTCGCCGATCGTCGAGCTTCGACCATGGTCGAATGGGACAGCACGCCAACGCTGGCGAGAATTGCCGCAGGGCACCATCGCCACAACGCACCATTGCCAAGAAGCCAACCGCGACAGACCACCGAGGGAGCACGCCATGAGCCAGACCGTTTACCCGGTGCCGGAGCATTACGCTCGCGACACCCGCATCAACGCCGAGGCGTACCAGCAGGATTACAAACTGTCGATCGACAACCCGGACCAGTACTGGGGCGAAGTCGGTCACTGCGTGAAATGGCAACGGCCCTACACCAAGGTCAAGAATGTTTCGTTCAACCCGGACGATCTCTACATACGCTGGTATGAAGATGGTGTCCTGAACGTCAGCGAGAACTGCCTCGACCGGCATCTGGCCGCGCACGGCGACAAGACGGCCATCATCTGGGAAGGCGATCACCCGAGCGAGAACCGCCGCATCAGCTATCGCGAACTGCATACCGAGGTCTGCCGCTTTGGCAATGCGCTGCGTCGGCTCGGTGTCAAGCGCGGCGACCGCGTGATGATCTACATGCCGATGATTCCGCAGGCGGCCGTCGCGATGCTGGCCTGCACCCGCATCGGCGCCGTGCATTCGGTGGTGTTCGGCGGTTTCTCACCGGAGTCACTGGCCGGCCGCATCGGCGATTGCGACGCCAGGTTCGTCATCACCGCCGATGAGGGCCTGCGCGGCGGCAAGAAGATCCCGCTGAAAGCCAACGTCGATGCCGCGCTCGGCCACAGCGAATGCGCCGGCGTCGAGAACGTGATTGTGGTGCGCCGCACCGGTGGTGACATTGCCTGGAAACCGAATCGCGATGTCTGGTATCACGATCTGCTGGTCGGTGAGGCCGACAGCTGCGAGCCGGAACCGATGCTGGCCGAAGATCCGCTGTTCATCCTGTACACCTCCGGCTCGACCGGCAAACCCAAAGGCGTGCTGCATACCACCGGCGGCTATCTCGTCTACGTGACCCACACGTTCAAGGCGGTGTTCGACATCCGCGACGACGATGTCTACTGGTGCACCGCCGATGTCGGCTGGATCACCGGCCACAGTTATCTGCTGTACGGGCCGCTGTCGAACGGCGCGACAACCGTGTTCTACGAAGGCGTGCCGAATTATCCGGACTGGAGCCGGGTCGGCCAGATCGTCGACAAACACCGGATCACGATTCTGTACACCGCGCCCACGGCCATCCGCTCGATGATGCGCGAAGGCGATCATTACGTGCGGATGTCGAACCGCAAATCGCTGCGCCTGCTCGGCTCGGTCGGTGAACCGATCAACCCGGAAGCCTGGCGCTGGTATTACGAAGTGGTCGGTGAAAGCCGCTGCCCGATCGTCGACACCTGGTGGCAAACCGAAACCGGCGGCATGCTGATCAGTCCGCTGCCGGGCGCTACCGAGCTGAAACCCGGTTCGGCCAGCAAACCGCTGTTCGGCGTGGAACCGGCGATTGTCGATGGCGAAGGCAACATCCTGCACGGCGCCTGCGAAGGCAATCTGGTGCTGCTGAACAGTTGGCCCGGCCAGATGCGCACCGTGTACGGCGATCACCAGCGCTTCATCGAGACTTACTTCACGACCTTCCGCGGCTGGTATTTCACCGGCGATGGCGCCCGTCGCGATGCCGATGGCTATTACTGGATCACCGGCCGGGTCGATGATGTGCTGAACGTCTCCGGTCACCGACTCGGCACGGCCGAAATCGAAAGCGCGCTGGTGTCGCATCCAAAAGTCGCCGAAGCAGCGGTAGTCGGCATGCCGCATGACATCAAAGGCCAGGGCATTTATGCCTACGTGACGCTGCAAGCCGGCGCCGAAAGCGACGACAAATTCCGGAAAGAGTTGGTCGATTGGGTGCGCCGTGAGATCGGCCCGATCGCGACGCCCGATGTCATCCAGTGGGCACCGGGATTGCCGAAAACCCGCTCCGGCAAAATCATGCGCCGCATCCTGCGCAAAATCGCCGCCAACGAAACCGATGCGCTCGGCGACATCTCGACGCTGGCCGATCCGGGTGTGGTAGATGTGCTGGTGCGCGAACGGCACGTGCCGGCGGCCTGAACGCGTGCCGCGTCGTCTTGCCGGCAGCATGGATTCCGGGCGTGACCGAATGTGGTTACACTCGTGACATCCTCCTGCCGGCCGGATTGGCTGCCGATGAAAATCCTGATCGCCGACGATCATCCCCTGTTCCGCGACGCGCTGTGCCGTGCGGTGCAGGGGCTGTATCCGAACGCCGAGATCAAGGACGCTGCCAGCGTCGCCGCGCTCCAGCAGCTGCTGGAAACACATGCCGATGCCGATTTGTTACTGCTTGATCTGCACATGCCGGGCGCCAGCGGTTTTTCGGCGCTGGTGCATATTCGCGCCAGCTGGCCGAGCCTGCCGGTCGTGGTCATCAGCGGCAACGAAGAACCCGGCGTGATGCAACGGGCGATCGGCCATGGCGCCAGTGGTTACATTCCGAAAGCCAGCGATCCGGCGCAGATGGCCGCCGCGATCAGCGCCGTGCTCGATGGCGATATCTGGCTGCCGCCGGGGGTCGGATCCGACGGCAAGCTGGCGCCGGACGAAGCAGACATCGCCCGCCGTGTCCGCGAGCTGACGCCGCATCAGTTCCGGGTGCTGATGATGTTGGCCGATGGCCTCTTGAACAAGCAGATCGCTTACGAACTTGGCGTTTCGGAGGCGACCGTCAAGGCCCATATGACGGCGGTCATGAAGAAGCTCGGGGTCAGCAACCGCACCCAGGCAGTGGTCGCGGCAGCGCGCTTGCAGCTGGATCCCAGCATGCGTCTGCCGGCGTTGGAAGACGAATGATTCAGGCCGCGCCGCGGGTCAGCTGATCCTGCAGCTGACGGGTCAGCGCGGTTTGCTGACGCAGTTTCTGCACGGCTTTCTGCAAGGTTTGCCGGGTCTGACTGAGCTCCTGCTCCATCACCAGCACGCACATGTCCATGTCGCGCTGCATCCGTTGATACTGCTCCAGTTGCTTGCGCTGCGCGTCCAGCAGTTGCTGCACCTGCTCGCCGCCTTCCTGCTGGCTGACCTGGGCGCGCAGCCGCGCCAACTCGCTGTTTTGCAGCTCCAGGCTGGCCCGTAACTCGGCGATTTCGCTCAGCAAGGCGCTGCTTTGTTCAACGTTTTGAGCGTTCAACAAGGTTTGTTCGATCTGCGCCAGTTCCGGGTCGTCATCGCCGCTGCCACTGACGTGGGTGACATTGCCGTCGGCCTGCTGCTTGAGCCATTCCGCCTGCTGCAATTCAAACGCCGCCAACGCCGCCTGCAAGGCGTGCTCGCGTTCAGCAAGGCTGCGCTCCTGCTCGGCGCGTTCGGCCGCGAGCTCGTTCAGCACGACGTCGCGCGCCTTGTCCTGAGTGGCTTGGACAAAGGAATCGCTCAGCACATAACGACCGAACCGGCTGAGCGCCTTGCTGTGCGACAACATGCGCTCGTGCAAGCGACGGGAACCGCGCATTGCCAGCGCCACCAGACCGATGGTCAGGGCCAAAGCGACCACCGCCTGTGCCAGCAACAGCAGTGCGAGATTGAGCGTCGTGAGCGTCATGATGACACCCCCTGCATACGGCCATACCACAGGCCCGACAGCTCAAGCATAGTTCGCGCCGGGCAAATCGCCCGGGCTGGCCGCACCGCGCCAACACCGCTTCAGTGTTGGCGGGCTGTCAGAAATGCCCGCAAAGCCGCCGGTTTGACCGGTTTGCGCAGCAGGGTGAAACCGGCCGCCTTGACCCGGGCCGCCAGCATTTCGCTGTGATCGGCAGTGATCAGGGCACCGGGCAAACCGGGCTCGGTCTGGTTGGCCAGCAAGCTCAGCAAGGCCAAACCGTCGACGCCATCGGCGAGGTGAAAATCCGCCAGAATCAGTTGCGGTCGCTGTGACGGCGGCAAGGCCATCGCGTGTTCCGCCGCCTCCTGATCAGCGGCCAGCAGCGGCACGCAGCCCCAGCGCGACAGCAGCGCCTGCATGCCGAGCAGGATGTCGGGCTCGTTGTCGATGCACAGCACCCGCAAGCCGTCGAGTGAACCGGTCGGCGCCAATGCCTCGCGATCATCGTTGCTGCGTTTGCTGGCCGCCGCGCGCGGCACCGTCACGCTGAACACACTGCCGCGGCCAGGCTCGGAGCGCACGGCAATGTCATGCTCGAGCAAACGCGCCATGCGCCGACAGATTGCCAGGCCCAAACCGAGCCCCTTTTCGCCCCAGGGCGAGACTTCGCCGGTGCGATGGAACTCGTCGAAAATGGCAGCCTGGTGATGCAGTGGAATGCCCGGCCCAGAATCCCAGACTTCCAGCCGGATGCCGGCCGCGCTGTGCCGGGCCCCGAGCACGACGCCACCGCTGCGGGTGTAGCGCAGCGCGTTGCTGACAAAATTTTGCAGGATGCGCCGCAGCATCTGCCGGTCACTGTTGACCCAGAGCCGGGTCGGCGCGGTACGGAATTGCAGGCCACGGGTCTCTGCCAGCGGCGCGAACTGCAGCTTCAAATCGGAAAACAACTCCGCCAGGGAAAAACTGCTGCGATTGGGGGTCAGGGCACCACTGTCGAGCCGCGAGATATCCAGCAACGCGCTCAGCAGATCTTCGGCGCCGCGCAAGGAGCCGTCGATTTGCCGCGCCAGCGTCCGGATCTCGGCATCCGGGCTTTCATGCTGATTCAGCGCGGTGGTGAACAACCGCGCCGCGTTCATCGGCTGCAACAGATCGTGACTGGCGGCGGCAATGAACCGGGTTTTCGACTGGTTGGCCCAGACCGCTTCCTGGCGCGCCTGCTCCTGCGCTTCCAGTGCGGCCTGCAGCGCTTCGGTGCGCTCGCGCACGCGTTGCTCAAGCGTCTCGCTGTACTCGCGCAGACTTTGCTCCGACTGCCGCAACGCCAGCTCGTTGCGTTTGTACGAGGTGATGTCGGCGTAGGTGGTGACATAACCGCCGCCATGGATCGGCTGGCCGCGCATCTCGATGACGCGACCGTCGGCACGAACCCGTTCAAACACGTGCGGCGTACCGGCCCGCAAATGGCCCAGCCGTTTGCGCACGTGCTCGTCCACTTCGCCGGGGCCGCATTCCCCGCGTTCGGCGTTGTAGCGAATCAGGTTGGCGATCGGACAGCCGATATAGACCATGCCATCCGGGTAATCGAACAGCTCCAGATACTGCCGGTTCCACGCCACCAGTCGCATGTCGCTGTCGACCACGCTGATGCCGAGCGAGATGTTCTCCATCATCGTGTGCAGCAATTCGCGGTTGAAGCGCTGCTCCTGCGAGGTCTGATCCAGCAGCGCGACCACCTGGCCGATGTCCATGCCGCTGCCGCGCAGCGCGGTCGTCAGCATCGCGCGGGCGGACGCCGCACCGACCGCACCGGCGAGCAGACGTTCGGTGAACCGGAACCAGCTGCGATCGGCCAACTGCTCCGCCGCCAGTGCCTGCTCGCGCTCGTCGGCAAACTCGGCAAACGCGCGCAAGGCCACTTCGTCACCGACAATGCGGCTGGACAGCGCGAGCAACTCACCGACCTTGACCCGGCCCCAGTCCTCGCTGTCAGGCGGTGCCACCGGCGAGGCGTAAGGATTGAGAAACGGCGCTGCCTGAATGCGCTGATTCAAATCCGGCCGATGCCGCAAACTGAAAAACACGAACAGGCTGATGTTGGCGAGCAAGGACCAGAACACACCGTGGGTAACCGGATCCCAGCCGCTCAAATTGAACAGCGATTGCGGCCGCAGCCAGTCAATGCCAAACGGACCGTGCTGCAGCCAGAGCAGATCGAACCAGCCGGCATTGGCCAATGTCGGCAGCAGCAGCGTGTATAACCACAGGCTGAAACCGGCCAGCAAACCGACAGCAACACCGCGCCGGCTGGCGCCGCGCCAATACAGTCCGCCGATGATCGCCGGGGCGAATTGCGCCACCGCCGAAAACGCCAGCAAACCGATCGCGGCCAGCGCCTGAAACTGTTCGGTCAACCGGTAATAGGCGTAGCCGAGCAAGGCGATGACCAGAATGGAAATGCGGCGGACGGTCAGCAGCAAATCGGCAACATTCTGTCGCTCCGGCAAACCAAACCGTTTGAATTTCCACAGCAGCGGCATGACCAGGTCGTTGCAGATCATCGTCGACAGCGCCACCGTTTCAACGATGACCATGCCGGTCGCCGCCGAAAAGCCGCCGATGTAGACGAACAGCGCCAGCGCCTGGGCATCACCGAGCAACGGCAGACGCAGCACCGCCATGTCCGGCGTGCCGGCGATCGCCGCGCTGTTGAGCAGCGCCGCCAGGGCGATCGGCAGCACCGCCAGACAGACCAGCACCAGATACACGCCAAATGACCAGCGGGCAGTGCGCAGATGACGGACATCGTCGCATTCCACCACCGTCACCTGGAATTGCCGTGGCAGACACAGCAGCGCGACAAACGCCAGCAGCGTTTGAGCAAAAAAACCGGGCGGCAGAGCATCGGGTGACAGCAGCGCCGACACCCGCGCATCGTGCCAGAGTTCGGTTTGCGAACCATTGCCAAGCAGCAGATAGAGTGCGTAACCGGCCACCGCCAGCAACGCCAGCAGCTTGACCAGCGATTCGGCTGCGATGGCCAGCATCAGGCCGCGATGGTGCTCGGTGGCATCGAGCCGGCGGGTACCGAACAGGATCGCAAATACCGCCAGCAGCAAGGCCACCAGCAAGGCCGTGTCGCCGAGCAATGGCCGCTCGCCGCCACCGGCACCCGACAGCGCTTCGATGCTCAAGGTGACGGCCTTCAACTGCAGCGCGATATACGGCAACACCCCGACCACGGCCACCACCGTCACCAGAATCGCGAGGTGCTGGACCTTGCCGTAACGCGATGCAATGAAATCGGCGATGGAAGTGATGTTGTGCATCTTGCTGGCGAGAATGACCCGCTCAAGCAGGCCACGGCCAAACATCAGCAACAGGATCGGACCAAGATAGATCGGCAGAAAGCTCCAGCCGCCGTGAATCGCCGCGCCGACCGCGCCATAGAACGTCCACGACGTGCAATACACCGCCAGCGTCAGACCATAGAGCAGCGCCGGCAGCCGCGGAAAACGACGACCCAGATCGCGGTTGTCACCCCAGTAGGCCAGCAGGAACAGGGCGCCGACATACAGCACCGACAGCACCGGGATCCACCAACTGTTCATGCGTCTCCGAACGCCGCGGCGGCGGCCATTACCTTCGTCTCAGGAACGCCGAGCATGCCTGCTCGGCCAGCCGGCTCGCAAGCATTGGCCGGGATGCGCTTGCTGCAGCGCATCAATCGACCAATGTCTAACTTTCCCGCTGGCACCGTCGCGCTATCGTGGACGCCGATATCCTGACGGGAGGGATCACGATGTCTGCACCAACACCTACACCCAGCAACGGCGCCGCTGCCGCGTACTGGAAAGGCACGCTGCGCCTGCTGCTGATCAGCCTGAGCATTTGGGCGCTGTTTGGTTTCGTGCTCAGCATTTTTCTGGTTGAGCCGCTCAACAGCATCCAGATTTTCGGTTTCAAACTCGGCTTCTGGTTTGCCCAGCAAGGCGCCATTTTCGCCTTTGTCATTCTCATTTTCGCTTACGCCCGGCGCATGAACACGCTCGAGCGCAAGCACGACGTACACGAAGACTGAGGAGCCAGCCATGTCGGTACAAGTCTGGACCTACATCATCGTTGGTCTGAGTTTCGCGCTCTACATCGGCATCGCGCTGTGGACGCGGGTCGGCTCGACCAAGGAATTCTACGTCGCCGGCGGCGGCGTCCACCCGATTGTCAATGGCATGGCGACAGCCGCTGACTGGATGAGCGCGGCGTCGTTCATTTCGATGGCCGGTCTGATCTCGTTCATGGGCTACGACGGCGCGGTCTATCTGCTCGGCTGGACCGGCGGTTACGTGCTGCTGGCGCTGCTGCTCGCGCCTTACCTGCGCAAATTCGGCAAGTTCACCGTGCCGGATTTTGTCGGTGACCGTTACTACTCCGACACCGCCCGTCTGGTTGCGGTGGTCTGCGCGATCTTCATCTCGTTCACCTATGTCGCCGGCCAGATGCGCGGCGTCGGCATCGTGTTCTCGCGCTTCCTGGAAGTCGACATCAACACCGGCGTCATCATCGGCATGGCGATTGTCTTCATGTACGCCGTGCTCGGGGGCATGAAAGGCATCACCTACACCCAGGTCGCCCAGTACTGCGTGCTGATTTTTGCCTACATGGTACCGGCCATCTTCATCTCGATCATGCTGACCGGCCACTTCATCCCGCAAATCGGCTTTGGCGCCGAACTGGTCGATGCCGCCGGCAACAGCAATGGCCAATACCTGCTGCAGAAACTGGACGGGCTCAGTACCGAGCTCGGGTTTGCGCCGTACACCTCCGGCACCAAATCGATGATCGACGTGTTCTGCATCACGCTGGCGCTGATGGTCGGCACCGCGGGCCTGCCGCACGTGATCGTCCGCTTCTTCACCGTGCCGAAAGTGCGCGACGCCCGTTCATCCGCTGGCTGGGCGCTGCTGTTCATCGCCATCCTGTACACCACCGCGCCGGCCGTGGCCGGCTTTGCCCGCGTCAACATGATCGAAACAATCAATGGTGCCGACGGCAGTGGCACCGAATACGCCAATGCGCCGGGCTGGGTGAAAAACTGGGAAAAGACCGGTCTCATCAAATGGGAAGACAAGAACGGCGACGGTCGCATGTTCTACGCCAAGGATGATCGCAACGAGATGACCATCGACAAGGACATCATGGTGCTGGCCAACCCGGAGATCGCCAACCTGCCGGCCTGGGTCATTGCCCTGGTCGCCGCCGGTGGTCTCGCCGCGGCGCTCTCGACCGCCGCCGGTTTGCTGCTGGTGATCTCGTCGGCCATCTCGCACGACTTGCTGAAGAAAGTGGTGATGCCGAACATCACCGAGAAGAAGGAGCTGCTGTTCGCCCGCATTGCCGCCGCCGCGGCCATCGGTGTGGCCGGTTATCTCGGTATCAATCCACCGGGGTTCGTGGCCGAGGTGGTAGCGTTCGCGTTCGGTCTGGCGGCAGCCTCGTTCTTCCCGATCATCGTCATGGGCGTGTTCTACAAGCGCATGAACAAATGGGGCGCCATCAGCGGCATGGTCAGCGGCCTGCTGTTCACCATCGCCTACATCGTCTATTTCAAGGGCGTGTTCATCGCGCCGCTGGCGGAAAACATTCCGGCCAACTGGTTCCTCGGCATTTCGCCGGAGGGCATCGGCGTGGTCGGCATGGTGATCAACACCGTGGTCGCGATCGTCGTGTCGAAGCTGACCGCGCCGCCGCCGGCCCATATCCAGGATCTGGTGGAGCATATCCGGGTGCCGCGTGGCGCCGGCACCGCCAGCCACCATTGAGGGACGTTTGGCGATCACTCGCCAATCCCCCGCAGGGCGCCAATGGCGCCCTGTTTTTTTGCTCTGACACAAGGTCTGTGCAGGCAGATGCGCTAGGCTCAACAAGGCCCACTTGCCGGACGCTCATGCGCAGAGGATGGCACACCGCCCATGGTGCAGGATTTCAGTTTTGCCGAACCGCCGTTTGCATGGCTCGATGCGGAGCAACGGCAACTGCTGCTGCGTTCGTTGACGCTGAGTTATCACCGCAGCGGCGACACCATTCTGAAAGCCGGTCAGCCGGTGCCGGCGTTATTCCGCATCCTGAAAGGTCAGGTGCTGGCCTTCGAACGCCGCAGCGGCGTCCGCCAGGCGTTCAGTGAATATCACAGCGGCGATCTGTTCGGCGCGTATGGCTTGCCGGCCAATCAGGCCCAGTACGATTACCAGGCCGCCGACGACACCCTCTGCTACCAGATCCCGCGCGACACGTTCTTGCAACTGCAACAACAGAACCCGGCGTTTGCCGCCTGGTTTTCCGGCGCGCTCGAACACAAACGGCGCATGGCCGATCAACGCGAAGCCATGCCGGAGCTGGCCGGTCTGATGCTGATGCGGGTCGGCGACGCGCCACTCAGTCATCCGGTGCGGCTGCACGCCGCCACCAGCATTCAGCAAGCCACCGCGCTGATGCGCGAACAGCAAGCCGATTGCCTGTTGGTCGAACTCGGCAGCGACACCGGCATCGTGACCCGTACCGATCTGCTGGAGGCGTTGACGCTGCACGGCCATGCGCTGACCGATCCGATCGGCCCGATCACCTCATTTCCACTGATTGCCGTTGATGAGGACGAACTGTTGATTCAGGCGCTCTTGATCATGACCCGGCGCCGGATTGAGCGTATCGCAGTCAGCAGCGGCGACGGTGTGCTCGGCACGCTCGGCCTGACCGAAGTGCTCAGCCACTTCAGCAGTCACTCGCACGTCATCGGCCTGCAGATCGCCCGGGCCCGTGATCTGCCGGCGCTGCGCAGTGCCGCCGCAGGCCTGACGCTGCTGACCCAGACGCTGGTTCGGCACGGCATTCACATGATCGATCTCGGCGAGCTGATCGGCGCCATTAACGGCCAACTGATGGAGCGCTGCTTTGAGCTGTTGATCCCGGAACCGCAGCAATCACAGCTGTGCCTGCTGGTGCTCGGCAGCGAGGGCCGTCACGAACAATTGCTGCGCACCGATCAGGACAATGCTGCGGTGTTCGCGCCCGGCCTGGCGGATGATGCCATCGCGTCGCTGCAGCAGCATTTGCAGCGTTATACCGAGGCCTTGATCGAACTCGGCTTTCCGCCCTGCCCCGGCCACATCATGGTCAATAACAGCGAGTGGCTCGGCAACCCGGCGCAATGGCAGCAGCGCATCCGGCAGTGGCTGCACACACCGGACGAAACCGCCCGCATGCGACTGGCAATGCTGGCCGATGCCCGCGCGATCGCCGGCAATCGCAGTCTGTTGCATGCCATTGATCAGGAGCTCGGCAGCTTGCGTGGCAATACCATTGCGCTGCGCCAGCTCGCCAGCGAGATCCAGGGCTTTCACACGCCGCTGAATTTTTTCGGCGGCCTGCGCCGCGGCAAGCGCGGCATCGACATCAAAAAAGGCGGCATCTTTCCGCTCGTGCATGGCCTGCGCACCCTGGCGCTCGAATACGGCATTGCCGAGCGCAGCAGCTTCGGCCGCGCGACGGCGCTCGCGCACAAAGGCGTGCTCAGCAGAACACTGGCCGACGATCTGCTGCAGGCGCTGGCAGTATTGATGCGCCTGCGCCTCAATGCCCAGATGGCCACCCATGAAGCCGGCACAGTGCCTGACAATCACCTGCACCCGGAGCAGTTGCGCCATCTGGATCGGGAACTGCTGCGCGATGCGCTGCGCATCGTGGACCAGTTCAAGGATTGGCTGAGCCAGCACTACCAGCTATGAGCACTGTCAACGCCGCGCCGACGGCAACACCGACCACAACGCGTACCTGGCGCCGCGCCGCGTACCGCTGGTGGCGCCACTGGCTGCGCCGACTCGGCTTGCGCCGGTTACCGGACAGCATTGTCGCGCTGGATCTGGAAACTTCCTCACTGGATGTGGCAAGCGCCAACATCCTCAGCATCGCCGCCGTCCGGATTCGGCACGGCAAAGTGCAGATTGGCGAAGCGCTGGAGCTGCTGGTGGCGGCCGATGAGCGCGATGTCGAAGCCGGCATCCACATTCACCGGTTGCGGCCCAGTGAGCTGCGACAAGGCTTGCCGCTCAGCGAAGCCTTGCAGCAACTGCAGGCATTTGTCGGCAATGCCGCCATTCTCGGTTACTGCATCCGGTTTGATCTCGGTGTGCTGAACCGCCACCTGCAGGCACACAACTTGCCGCCACTCAGCAATCGCCGGCTGGAATTGTCTTACGCCTATCAGCGGCGCTGGCTGCGCTACCACCCGGGCACACCGCCCGATCTGCGTTTCGAAGCGATGGCCGAGCGCTTGTCCGTGCCCATCTTGCACCGCCATACCGCACTGGGCGATGCCACAACCACCGCGCTGATGTGGCTGGCGCTGCAAGCCGGCAAGAAACCGTAAACGCAACTGGCGCAAGCCTTGCGCCCAAACGGCGTTACACTGGCGATCCGTTTTTCATCGGCTGCTGCTCGCAACATGTTCTCGCCCGACCACGGTCCGCGCAAAAGTCGCGGTGCCGTTTCCAACCCGGAAGGCCGCTTTGAAGCCACCATCAAAACCGTGGAGGATGACGGCTGGTTTCAGGACAGCGAACGGCCACCGCTGCCGACCCAGTACTTCACCGAACCGGCCCGGTCGATTCTGACCCGCAACGATTCGCCGGACATTCCGTTCTCGCAGAGCATCAACCCCTATCGCGGTTGCGAGCACGGTTGCATTTACTGTTTTGCCCGGCCGACCCACAGCTACCTCGGTCTTTCTGGCGGCCTCGACTTTGAAACCAAGATCTTCTGCAAGGACGAGGCACCGGCACTGCTGCAACAAGCGCTCGCCAAACCCGGTTATCGCTGCGAGGTGATCGCGATGGGCACCGCGACCGATCCGTACCAGCCCATCGAAAAGGAAAAACGCATCACCCGCGGCTTGCTGGAAGTGATGGCAGCACACCGGCAGCCGGTGTCCATCGTCACCAAAAGCACACTGGTGACCCGCGACAAGGATGTGCTGGCCGATCTCGCGAAAGAGGGTCTCGCGGAAGTGACGATCAGTGTCACCACCTTGAGCAATGAGCTGAAGCGCCTTCTGGAACCGCGCACGCCGACCGGCCAGGCCCGGCTGGCCGCGCTGCGCGAACTGCACGAGGCCGGCATTCCGGTCGGCGTGCTGTTCGCGCCGGTGATCCCGTTCATCAATGACAGCGAAATGGAAACCATCCTGCGCGCAGCGCGCGCCGCCGGCGCCGACTATGCCGGCTATGTCTTTCTGCGGCTGCCGTATGAGGTGAAGGATCTGTTCCGCGAGTGGCTGGCCGAACACTACCCGCAGAAAGCCGAGCACGTGATGAGCCTGGTGCAACAATCCCGCGGCGGCAAAGACAATGTCAGCGAATTTGGCGAACGCATGCGTGGCAGCGGCGAATACGCTGAACTGCTGCGGCAGCGGTTTCGGCTGATGAACGGCAAACTCGGCTTCAACAAAAGCCGGCGCTGCGAACTGCGCACCGATTTGTTCAAGGTACCGGGCCGGGCCGAGCAATTGCCGCTGTTTTGATCGAGAACAATCTGAACACAAAAGCCGCACCCGGTACGTAATGCTGTTCAGTTAAACAGGCGGAGAAGCGGACTGATCTTCCCCCTCCTTGACAAGGAGGGGAGTCACAACGCCCACCCTTGACTGACTGGCATTACGCCTTGGGCGCGGTTTTTGTTTGAGCTTCTGTCTCAACCGGCGACGCGGACCAGCAGGTGCTTGGCGACTTTGCCGTGCATGCGGCCAACCAGACGCGCCACATGCAGCACCGCAGTCAATGTCAGGAAACCGATCGGCACCAGCCACAGCGACATCGGCCATTCACTAAAGCCCTCCAGCACCCACGGCACATAAATCACGGTGTCATGGCCTATGTGGAAGAAATGGCCGTGGAACGGAGCTGCCATCATCGCAAACGACAGCGCCAAACCGATGATCGCCGCCGTGAAGTAGGCAATACCGATCGGCAACATCGCCGCCATATACAGCAAGGTCGACCAGGTGCGCGGATCTTTCAGCATGGCCAGAATGCGCTGACCGATGCGCTGCGATGCGGTGTTTCCCGTCGCTGAATAGAGCGGCCGACGCGGCATCCGTTCACCGAGCAACACTTCAATGATGCGGCCCTCCACCAGCGAAATCAGCCGCACCGAGCCGATGAACAGCAGGAAAAACGGCACCCCGAAGATCAGGATCGCAAATCCCACCGACATTGCCGAACCAGTCACCGCCCACGTGAAATAGAAAATACCGGTGAACAACGCCAGAAACATGTAGAACAGGCTGGCGTAGGTGCGCGGATCAACATAGACACCAAACACTTTGCCGAGCAGCGACTGCGGCGCTTTCGGTGCCGGCGCGCGCAGCGCTTTTGCCACGGTCAGTTCGGTTTCCCGATAACCGGCAGCGACTTCGTCCGGCGTACCGAAGTGGCCAATGACCTCGGCCAGCACCTCGGCTTCCGGCCGCGGCGCCTGCTCAGCGCAGGCGGCGCGCAGGTACTCTTCGGCGTCGTACAGCGCATCCTGCTGCAAGGCCGGATCGGCATCGCGCAAGGCAGTGCGCAGCGCGTGCAAATAATCCGTAACGGAGCGAAAGGCGATTGTTGTCATGTCAGGCCTCCAACGCGCTGTCGACAAATTGCTTCATGCGCTGCCAGGTCGAACTCCAGGCCTGCAGCACCTCTTTTCCCTCAGCCGTGATCCGGTAGTACTTGCGCGGCGGCCCGGACACCGACGGCTCGACATAACTGTCGAGCAAGCCGGCGGCGCTGAGCGAGCGCAGCACCGGGTAGAACGCGCCCTGCTTGCCGCCAGCCAGCTCCGGGTCCGCCGCCTCGAGCCGCTTGGCAATCTGGTAGCCATACAAAGGCTCACCGGCCTTGGCGATGACCGACAACAGCACCAAGGCCACCGAGCCGGCGCTGAGCTCCTTCTGGAATTTCCGTACAAGGGGGTTTTCCGTGTCCATGGGGGTCTCCGCTAGTGGGCACGGGGCTAGAGTGGCCTTCGCACTAGTGTGAAGTCAATAATATAGTTATGTCGAGATATGTCGCCTTTGCGTTCCCTGTGACAGGGGCGCTTCGGAGTGGGCCGTTGTCACTCCGCCCCTATCATTTACTTCCGCAGCCAATCAGTCGGATAGCGTGCTGGGCTTCACACTGGTTTTTTTCCCCTCCCCCTGTGAAAGGGGAGGACGGGAGGGGGTAGTTGCCGCTCCGCGCTTCTCGTTTACTTCCGCAATCAATCAACCGGATGGTTTGCTGGGAGTCACACTGTTTTTTCCCCTCCCCCTGCGAAGGGGGAGGACGGGAGGGGGTAGTTGCCGCTCTGACCTTTCTGTTTATTTGCACAGCGTTTTAACCGGATGGATTGCCGGTTCTCGCACCGGCGGGCGAATGATTTAGTAAAGCGCATCCCTGCGCATTACCCCTTCGGGGCTTGCGCGCAAATCTGCTCCCGGCAGATTTGTCTTGGCACAAGAAAAGTACCCAAAAGAACATTGCCTGTATTCCTCGCCCAGGGCTTCGCAGAGCTCAGCCCGCTCACGCGGCGCACAGTGCATTGGCACTGTGCTTGTTTCCGCGTTCGCCCTGCGCTGCTCATTCCGTCTGGGGCTTTTGTGACAGTGCATCCCTGCACAGTCACAAAAGGCTTCGGCGTCGTGCCTCGCCCCTACGCTTCGCTCCGGGCTGTTAACCCAGCTTCCACTCCGCTGAGCTTTGCACTTCCTTCGGTCGTCGGCTCGTCAGACGGCGGAAACGTCAAAGGCACGCTTCGCGCAAAGAAAAGACAAGGAACACAAACTCCGTCGTTCCCGCGCAGGCGGGAACCCAGCGACTTTGAAATGCGAAACGACACTGGATCCCCGCGTCCGCGGGGATGACGAGAAAGACAAGAAAAGCCGAAGCAGCTGACTCAGCTAGAACCCGGGGCCCCCATTCGCGCCAGCCGGCGATTCGGCGTTAGCGGCCGGGTGCGCAAGCCCGGATGGCTTGCGCAGTGCTGATAAGGCAGGACGCCGCATCAGCACGTGCCCGTAGCCGCTGACGCCGAAGCGACGGGCGGTGTCTCCGAAGTAACGAAACGACTCTGGCGCGCTGGGGCGTGTTCTTTTGCCTACTTTTCTTGCACGAGCAAGAAAAGTAGGTCGCCCGCCGGGGCGAGACCCGGCAATGGTAGGAGCCGAGAACAAAGATCAGGTGCGCATCAAAGGCCGGTAAAAACCAGAACCTACTCGCAAGCAATCCCATCACCATCCCGATCCAGATGGCTACCATACCCCGGCTCACCACGTCGTATCGGTGCAGCTCCCGCGGCACGCGCTTGACTGCAATTCTTGTAATAGACCGACGATCCACCCTGCGGAATAACAGGCTGCACGTTCGGTTTCACTGACGGCGGCGGAGTAATCGGCGGCGTCGCTGGTGCGCGATGGCAGTGATAGTCACCGGTCTTGCGGTTGGTGTGGCAACCATTGCCATCCAGACCACCGCCATGAGCAAAGGCTGCGGTCGTGGTGAGGAAGGCAAATGCCACCCAAACAAGCCTTGCTGGCTTGGACAACATAGCGTCTCCCCACACAACAAGCGTCGAAGCCACTACGCGGATTCGGGCCCACGAGTCCAATACTGCGAGCGTTTGAGCCCCCTTCGAAAAGTCTTCAACAGCTCAAATTCAGGTCGATACGCCTTACTATTTCATTCAATTGAGCAAGACTGCTCAGGTAGATCGTAGGAAATTCGCCGCCATCATTGTTAATGAACACCAGATCGAGCTTTCCATCCCCATCCAGATCACCAATGAATTCAAACGGAATATACGGGGAGTTAGATTGCTGTGCCTCCTCGCATGTTTCGTAAACCGTGTAGTCCAATCTATGTTTCGTTGAGACCATCAGATCTTGGCCAAAACCATTGGCCTCAAGTGTGATGCTGAAATCGGCGTCATAGCCTTCGGCCTTACCATTCTCGTATAAAGTGATGCAGCGTGGTTCAGCGCGCAACCGGTAGCTGACGCCATTAAAGTGGAAAGTTTCATTCAACTGCGGCGTTGCAATCGGAATGATTGGACCCGCCTTAACCTTGGGTAGTTGCTTGCGCTCGAATATCAGCCCATACACGGCAGGATAACCACTCATGCTTAAAGGGGCTGTCGCCGCCAAAGGAGGGATGTAAACAGAACTTGTGCCGACGTCAGAGAGGCTGCCTTCCAGGCGCGCGTACTCGAACTGAGCTATCTGTCGCCAGGTTGGAATGCCGCTCAAATCCAGAAACAAGTAGTCACCGGCTTGTGTCCCTGAGCATTTTCTGTCAGGGCAGTACTCGGAGTATTCCTCACGCATAATTGAAAGTGCATCTGTGCTGCGGACGGCGAGAGGGAATTCTGTATATATCGGTCGGCTCTGCAGTTCATCGGCCGCAATAGGAAGAGTGACGAGGCAGACCAGCAACACTTGCTTTTTCATGATGTGAAAGCCTTTTCCAGTTCGGAACATATTTGCGTCGTAGCAATGATGACAATCATAAGCAGCTGGAGTGGGGGCTTGATTGCAATTTGTGACGTTCTCAGTTCACGAAGGGCTCAATACCGCTCCGCTCTATTGACGCCCGACAAAAGCTATCTACTCTGCAACTGCCTAACCAACTCCACCTGCTTATCCACCCGCTTCTCCGACACTGGCCCATCCGTCCCCAGCGTCTGGGCAAAGCACGCCACCCGATACTCCTGCCAAAGCCGCGCCAGCTCAAGCTGCGCTGCAGCAAGTTCGGTCCATGGCGGGTTTGGTTTCAACGCCTCCAGCACGCGTGGTTCGAGCGCACGCAGCGCGGCAAGCTGCTTGGCTTCCTGCGGGTAATTGATCTGCATGCGTTCGAGCCGCAGTTTCGCGGCCTCGGCGTAGCGGCGCAGGTGGCGCAGGCGGTGCAAACCTTCGCGTTGCAGGAAGCCGGGCGCGAACAAGGCGGTCAGGGCGGCGTCCAGATCTTTCACGCTGTCCGGGTATTTGCCTTTGAGTTCCTTGTTGGCTTTGGCGCGCGCGCTGGTGGCGACTTCCAGTGTTTCGGTGAGCAGCGGCAGCGTATCGGCCAGTTGCGTGCGCACGGCTTTGGGTGCGTCGAGCAGCAGCGCACGAAAGCGGGCGGCATCGCGGATGGCTTGCACATCGGCCGGCAGCCAGGCATCGATGGCGGCGAGCAGCCAGTCGTTGAACAGTTGCGGTGCCGGCATGAACGCGGCGGCAGCGAGCTGCAGTGTCTGCACGGGCCGGTTCACTTTGCGGTATTGGGCAAAGTCGGCGTCCAGTTGCAGCGCGAGCAGGCGGCGAAGGCCGCCGCGGTGTTGCCAGCGCGCTTCATCGGCACGGGCATAGGCGCGCACGGCAACCGAATCACCGGCATCGGTAAGCGCGAGGTAAATCACGCCGTTGCTGAGGCTGATCTGTTCCGGAATGGCGGTGGCCGGAAATTCGCGCAGACCTTCCTGCTCGTGCGCCTTGGCCGAACTGCGCAAGGTCTGGCTGCCGGCGCGGGCGTGTTCTTTTTGCAGGGCAACCAGATCACGACCGGTGCCAAGCGATTTGCCTTTGCCATCGACCACATCAAAGCGCATGCGCAGGAAAGGCTCCAGTTCGACCGCGCTCCACTCCGCCGCTGGCACCCGCAGTCGCTTGGCGGCAAAGAGCGCATCGGACAGCGCGTCATAGAGCGGCAGGTTTTTCAGTTTGCTGTCGTCCCTGACCGCCATGGTCAACTCATGCGCGGTTTCCGCCAACGGTTGCAGTTGTTTGCGAATGTCTTTTGGCAGGCCGCGCAGCAGCGCTTCGACTTTGGCTTCCAGCAAACCGGGCACCAAGCGCTCGAACGCCAGCGGACTCAGCGCCGCCAGTTGGGTGACCGGCACGTTGGCGGTAACGCCGTCGTACTCCTCGCCCGGGGCAAAGCTGTACTTGAGCGGCAACACCAGCTCATCAATGACCAGTTCAGGCGGGTAATCGTTCTCACCGATGGCGCCAGCACTGGCGACTTCTTCGGCGGTGAGCCGCAGCGCGGTATCGAGTTTGCCGTCGCGTTTCAGCGCGTTGAGCAGGCTGTGTTTGTCGACTACCGGTGGAGGCAAGCGGGCGTCGAACAGCGGCAGCAGATCATCTTCGGCAAACAACAGATCACGACGGCGGGCTTTTTCTTCCTGCTCCTGCTGCTGTTTGAACAGGCGCTGGTTGTGCTGTTGAAAACCAGCTTTCAATTCGCTTTCATTGCGAATCAACACATGGCGGATAAACAGCTCGCGCGCCTTGGCCGGATCGATCTTGGCGAGGCTGACCGAACGGCGCGGCACCAGCACCAAGCCGAACAGCGTGACCGTTTCCTGAATCGCGGCATCGCCGCGCTGCTCGCGCCAGTGCGGCTCGCTGTGCGTGACTTTGGTCAGGTGCGCGGCGATCTGTTCCAGCCAGTGCGGTTCGATGCGGGCGAGATACAGCCCGTACAGCCGTGTGCTGTCGAGAAAGTCGGCGGCCATGACCCAGGGCTTGCCTTTGCGGCCAAGGCCGGAACCGCCATGCGGGACAAAGCGGATATTGCGCGGGCCTTGGTAATCGCCATCGCGGGTCAGGTTGCCGATTTGATGCAGGAAGCCGTGCAGCAGCGCGCGATGCAGCGGATCGTACGGCACCAGCGGCCAGATGGGTTTGCCGGATTCGTCGAAGGTGAGTTTCTCAGCGCTGGGTTTCGCGGTGCTGTCTGGCGCCGGTTTGGCTTGTTTTGAATCGGCCTGTTTCGCATCAACCTGTTTTGAATTTACCGGCTTCGTCTCACTCTGCCCCACCGCGCCAAACAACTCGCGCGCCAGCAAACTGAGGTGCGCGACCATGCGACCCCATTCGATCACCGCGAGCACGTTCAGGAATTCGGCTTTCAGGGTTTTGCGCCAGGCCGAGCTTGACAGCTCCTCCTTGCGCCGGTGAACGTAATGCCACAGGTTCAGGATGGCGATGAAATCGCTTTCCGGATCATTGAAGCGCCGGTGCAGGCCAACGGCCTGATCCTGTTTCTCCTGCGGCCGCTCTCGCGGATCGCGGATGCAGAGAAAGCTGGTGACGATGATCGCCTCACGCAGGCAGCGCTCTTTTACCGCAGCAATCAAGATACGCGACAGCTGCGGCGGCAGCGGCAGCGCCGCCATCTGCCGGCCGGCCGCAGTGAGCTCGCGTTCATCGGTGACGGCACCGAGTTCGATCAATAGGCGCAGACCGTCGTTGATGCGTTTGCGATCCGGCGCTTCGACAAACGGGAAATTCTCGATGTCGCGCAGACCCAGACTGAGCATGTGCAGAATCAGCGCCGACAGATTCGTGCGCAGGATTTCCGGCGAGGTGAATTCCGGCCGGCCGGCGAAATCCTCCTCCGCGTACAGCCGTATGCAGGTGCCGTCCATGACCCGGCCGCAACGACCGCTGCGCTGGTTGGCGCTGGCTTGCGAGATCGGTTCGATCGGCAGCCGCTGCACGCGGCTCGATTGGCTGTAGCGGCTGATGCGCGCCAGGCCGGAGTCGATCACGTAGCGGATGCCGGGCACGGTCAACGAGGTTTCGGCGACGTTGGTGGCGAGCACCACGCGCGTTTTGTTGCTCGGTGCGAACACCCTGTTCTGATCAGCCATCGACAAGCGCGCATACAGCGGCAGCAGTTCGACATGCTTCATTGGCCCGGCGAATTGCTGCTTGCGCAGAAACTGCGTGACCTCGCGGATCTCGCCTTCGCCGCTCAGGAACACCAGCACATCGCCCGGCCCTTCCTGCCAGAGTTCATCGAGCGCGTGCAGCACGCCTTCCGGCAGCGTGCGCTCGTCTTCGACTTCGCCGACCAGCGGCCGGTAGCGGATTTCGACCGGATAGGTCCGGCCACTGACGATATGCACCGGCGCCGGTTGGCCGGCTTGCGCGAAGAACTGCGCGAACGATTCCGGGTCGATGGTGGCCGAGGTGATGATGAGTTTCAGATCCGGTCGCTGCGGCAGCAGGGTTTTCAGATAGCCGAGCAACAGATCGATATTCAGGCTGCGCTCGTGCGCTTCGTCGATGATCAGCGTGTCGTAGCGGGTCAGCAGCGGATCGGTTTTCAGCTCCTGCAGCAGCACGCCGTCGGTCATCACCGCGATCAGCGAATCGTCACTGCACTGCTGATCAAAACGGATGGCGTAGCCGACCTGCTGGCCGAGCGGCACCTGCAGCTCCTGGGCAATCCGGCGCGCGACCGAGGTGGCAGCAAGCCGGCGCGGCTGGGTGTGGCCAATGAGGCCACGCTGACCGCGACCAAGCTCCAGACAGAGCTTCGGGATCTGGGTGGTTTTGCCGGAACCGGTTTCACCGGCAATGACCACGACCTGATGCGTGGCAATGGCCTCGCGCAGTTCATCGCGCGCCTGCACCACCGGCAGACTGTCGTCGTAGCGGATGGTCGGCACGCGGGCGGCGCGTTGCTGCACGCGCTCCTGCGCACTGGCGAGCGCCTGCGCGAACGCCGCTTTGTCGCGATCATGCGGCAGCTTGCGCTCGATGCGCTGAGCGAGCTTGTCGAGCTGGCGGCCGAGCCGGTCTTGATCGCGGCGCATCAAATCGGTGAGCGTGGTGCGCCAGTGGTTCAAATCAGTCAAAGGAATCTCTTCGTTAAATCGAATTGGTGCTGATTACGGGGGCTATTGTGCACTGCACGCTGTGGGCGGCAACTACCCCCTCCCGGCCTCCCCCTTCACAGGGGGAGGAGTCATGTCACTTCTCCGGTTGTCGCGTTGACTTCTTCGTCAGCACACGTAGCGCAAATCACGACGGTTAGTTCCTCCCCCTGTGAAGGGGGAGGTTAGGTGGGGGTGGTTGCCGCTCTGGACTGGAAACCATTTCAACGGACAGCGCAGAAGACGCCAAACCACTTTACTTGCTGCCGACAACTGTACAGCGCTAGCATTCCTCACCCCGTTCCCGCCATTGTCCCTGCTCCCCTGCCATGTCCGCAACCAACGTTCCTGCTTCCCGCACTGAGGCCCGCGCCGCTGCCGATGCCATGCTGGCGTTCATCGGCAACAGCCCGACACCGTGGCATGCCGTCGCCACGGCCAAAACCACGCTGCTGGCAGCGGGATTTACCGAATTGCGCGAACGCGACAGCTGGCATGTGCAGGCCGGCGGCAAATACCTGCTGGTGCGCGATGACTCGTCACTGATCGCTTTCGTGGTCGGCAGCGACAGCATCAATGCCGGCGCCCGCATCATCGGCGCGCATACCGATTCGCCGGGGCTGCGGGTCAAATCGCAGGGCGCGCAGGACAATGGCGGTTACCTGCGGCTCAACTGCGAGGTCTATGGCGGGCCGATTCTGGCGACCTTCAGCGACCGCGATCTGGCGCTGGCCGGCCGGGTCATGGTGCGCGATGCCGGCGCGCGCGATGGCGTACGCACGGCGCTGGTCGACAGCGGCCGTGCACTGGTGCGGCTGCCGAACCTGCCGATTCATCTGAACCGCAACGTCAATGAAGACGGCCTGAAACTGCACAAGCACCGCGAACTGAATCTGTTGCTGGCGTCGCTGTCGGAATCGCTACCGGCGAAAGATCAGTTCAGCGACTGGCTGGCCAGTGCCGCGGGCTGCAACAAAGCCGAATTGCTGAGCTTTGAACTGCTGGCCTATGACGCCCAGTCCGGCGCCTATTTCGGTCGTGATCAGGAATTCATTGCCAGCCGTCAGCTCGACAACCTCGCATCCTGCCACGCCGCGCTCGATGCCCTGCTGCGCAGCCCCGCTGCGGCGGCGACCCAGATGATCGCACTGTTCGATCACGAAGAAGTCGGCAGCGGCAGCTACCACGGTGCCGACGGTGATTTTCTGCAGCAGGTGTTGCAGCGCATCGCGCAGGCGCAATCGAAAGACAGCGATGCGCCGGCCAAGCTGCTCGCCAACAGCTGGCTGCTGTCGGCCGACATGGCCCACGCCTGGCACCCGAGCCATCAGGATTGCTATGACGGCCTGCACCATCTGAAGGTGAACGCCGGCGTCGCGCTGAAAATCAACAGCAGCCAGCGCTATGCCACCAATGCGCTCGGTGAAGCACTGTTCATGCAGCTCGCCGAAGCCGCACAAGTGCCGGTGCAGAAATACGTACACCGCGCCGATCTGTCCTGCGGAACGACCATTGGTCCGATCAGCGCGGCCCGGCTCGGCATCCGCACACTCGATATCGGCGTACCGATGTGGGCCATGCACAGCGCCCGTGAAAGCTGCGGCGCCAACGATCACGGTCATTACATCGACCTGATGCGGGCCTTTCTGCGGCATTGACGCCGGCAGCGGCGCTAGCGCGTCACAACACCGAGGATCAGGCTTGCCAAGCGCCGTACCACGCTGAACAATTGCCCCGTGTCCTGTAACTGGAACGGCAGCAATGGTCGCAGACGTTGCCCGCATGACGCCGCTACGGCGGCTCCTCCAATCCGGCCTGTTCCTGTTGTTGCTGACAGCCGCCATTGCGATCTACCACGGCGGTCAGGCCGTGCGTTATGGCGAATTGCTGCATCAGGAAACCGAAGCCATCCGCTTGCTGAACCGATTGCAGTCGGCGCTGCAAGACATCGAAACCGGCCAACGCGGTTATGTGATCACCGGTTATGACGATTTTCTGGAACCGTTCACCCGGGGTCGCGGTGAACTGCTGGCGCTGCTGCCACTGCTGCCACAAAAGCTGCAAACCGATGTCGATCTGATCGAGCGGCTGCAGCAGCTGTCGGAGGCTCGACTCAAGAATGCGGAAATGGTCATCCGCAGCCGTCGCGATGAGGGGTTTGCCGCCGCGCAGGCGCTGATCATGAGCCGCGACGGCAAACGCCTGATGGATGCCGTGCGTGCCAGCATCAGCCCGCAGCTGATACAGCTGCGCAGCCAGATTGAGCAGCACAACAATGCCCAAGCCGCGGCCGACTGGTGGCTGCTGATCGCCGTTACCGTGTTTGTGCTGCTGCTCACGTTGCTGGCGCCGGCACTGTTTTTTGTTCGCCGCCAGCAGCTCAAACACGACTCGCTGGAGCAGCAACGCCTGCAACTGACCCGTGAACTGCTGACCGCCCAGGTCGATGAACGCAAACGCATTTCCCAGCTGTTGCACGACGATATCGCCCAGACGCTCGCCGCCGCCAAACTGACGCTGGAAGCAGAAAGCCATGCTGCGACACCGGAACAAGCGGCGCGGTTGAATAACGCGGCCGACATGCTGGCCCACGCGCTCGAGGAAACCCGCAGTCTGCTCGGCGAGCTGCGACCACCGCTGCTGCACGAGCTCGGCTTGCAGGCCGCCCTCAATTATGAATTGGATCGCATGCGCAGCCGCAGCGGCAACACCACGCTGGCCATGCTCTGGCACGACCAAGGCGAACCGTGCCGATTCGACAGTGGCACCGAGCACAGCGTGTTTCTGCTGCTGCGCGAAGCCATACACAACGCCATCCGGCATGCCAACGCGCGCCACATCCGGGTTGAGGGCCATTGCGATGACAGAAATTTGCGGGTCAGCGTGCAGGACGATGGCCGTGGATTTGAGCTGGCGGACACCCGGCTGCAAGAAGGCCATCTGGGCTTGATCGGCATGCGCGAGCGCGCCGCCAGCGTTGGTGGCAAACTGGACATTTCCAGTCGGCCCGGGCGCGGCACCGTCGTCACGCTGGAGTTGCCACGACCATGACCAGCAAAGCGATTCGGCTATTGCTGGCCGACGATCACGCGGTGGTGCGCGAAGGGCTGCGGCTGCTGTTGAGCGCGCAAGCGGATTTCCGGATCGTCGCCGAAGCCGGCAATGGCACCGATGCACTCAGCGCCATCGTCGAACACAAACCGGATGTCGCCCTGCTCGACATCAGCATGCCGGCGATGAACGGCATGGACGTGTTGCGGGCGGTGCAGGCGCACAAACGCGCCACCCGCGTGGTGCTGCTGTCGATGCACGACAATCCGCAGCTGGCCGCCGAGGCGGTGAGCCTCGGTGCGTCCGGTTACGTGCTGAAAGGCGGCGGTGCTGCCGACATCATCCACGCCATCCGGGCGGCGGCGCGCAACCAGCGCTACCTGTCAGCGCCGCTCGCTGCCAGTGTCGAGGCCATTCTGGCACGCGGTCTGGAACACTCTCCGCTGGCGGCGTTGTCGAGCCGGGAACGGCAAGTGCTGCAATTGGTGGTGGAAGGCAAGTCCAGCAGCGAGATCGCCAGATTGCTGCATTTGTCGCCGAAAACAGTGGACACCTACCGCAGCCGCCTGATGCAGAAACTCGACGTCCCCGATGTGGTGGCGCTGGTCCGGCTCGCCGTTCGCCTCGGCATTGTCGATCCGCACGACGGCGACCCTGCCATCCGCTGAGATCTCCCGACAGCCCTGCCACCGCCAACGGCATAGGCTGACCGTGCGTAATCCCGCACGGAAGCTTGCCATGCCACCGATCACCGTCCCATCAGCCGATCAGTTCCTGTTGGTTTCCGCTGACAGCCAGCGCCGTGCGCACTGGCAACAGCTGTTGCAGCGGCAGTGGCCGGTGCTGGCGTGTTTTCACGCGCACGACGGCGCGTCAGCCTTGTATCAGGTTGCCACCCGGCCGCTTGGCCTGGCGCTGATCGACCGCGAGCTGCCGGACATGGCTGCCGACGCCATGCAACAGCGCGCCATGCAGCTGCAACCGACGCTGCAGGTGTTGCTGCTGCCACGGAGCGACCCGGACAGCGACCAGCACCAGCGGCTCTGGCAGCGCCTGTGTGATTACGCCGCGGCCAGCGCGGCAATGCCACCGCGCCGAACGTGACAGCCGCGCGCGCACAAACCAGAGGCCATGCCCGGGAGCCGTCGCCATGATCACCTTGGTGTTGATCGAAGATCACCCGCTGTTGCAGCAGGAAGCCGCGAGCTTGTTGCAAGCGGCATTCGCCGCCATCTCCGTGGTCGGTTTTGCCGACGCCGAATCGGCCCTCGCCCACTGCCAGCAACACCGCGTTGATGTGGTGGTGACCGATCTGAGTTTGCCCGGCATCAGCGGCATGGCCTTGCTGGAACGGCTGCACCGCCAGCAACCGTTGCTGCCGGTGATCGTGCAGACACTTTACGATCTGCCGGCGCATCAGCATCTGGCGCGCCTGCTGTCGGCGTTCTGCCTGCTCGACAAAACCCGCATGGCAAGTGAACTGGTGCCGGCGGTTCGCGCCGCCCTGGCGCATGCACCAGGCCAGCCAGCACCGGCCCGCCTGGTGCCGTTCCCGTAAGCTGGATTCAGACTTCGTCAGCCCGGTTTCAGAATTCGTAACTGAGGCCCGTCAGCAGACTCGTGTCGGTTTTTTCGATACCGCCAGGAGGGTGACTGTCATGGTCCACCGTCGCGGTCAGCTTCATGCTCAAGCGGCCGTCGATCTGCACCCGGAAGCTGAACAGATCCAGTGCCCGGAAACCGTTGCGTCCGTGCAGCGCCGGCTGCCAGTACAGCGTATTGACCAGCGCGCTGCGCTCGTTGATTTCGTATTTGAACACCCAGTAGAAATTGCCAAAAATGCCGGACTCGCTTTCCGCCGGATACGGCGCCAGCGCTTCGATCTGCTCGTCCGCATGGAAGGCGCCGGCGGCCAGGGTATGCTGCATGCGCTGGTTGGGTTGCGACAGGGTAAAGCGAATGCCGGCACCACCGATGCTGCGACTGCTCAGCCGGCGGAAATCGTTCTGCTCGACCTGGGCGTAGTATTCGAACGCGGTGTTGGCGCTGTAAGCATCAATGTAGCGACCATGCAGAAAAGTGTTGTCGGCATCCTTGATGCCTTTCGATTCACCGTAGTCGTAGCCGAATACGATAAACGCGGTGTCTTCACCGTCGAACCAGTCGGCACGGGCGCCGAGCTTGACCGCCCGACGCTCGCTGTTGCCGTCGCGCAGATCCAGCGCCGCCTCGGTATTGCCACTCCAGCCGATGCGGGTCGGCTGGGCATTGAGGTTTTCGATGTTCACTACAGCCAGGGCCGGGCCAGCACAGCCGAGCCACGCTGTCGCCACGGCGACGCGCGTCATGACAGACATGCCTTACTCCACTTCATCCACAAACTGACGAGAAACCGGCGGCGGCATCTCAAGGCTGGTAAGCGTCGTGCAACTCGCCGAGGTAGTGCGCTACCGGCCGGTAAAAATCCGGATCTTCCCAGTAGCCGTTGTGGCAGCCCGGATTCCACGAAGTGGCGGCGCTGCCGACATTGATTTCAATGTCGTCACTGACAGCCTGCGCGTAAGCGGCATTAATGCCCTTCAGCGGGTAGGCGATGATGTCGTCCTTGTCGTAGAAGTTGAGCCATTTGCTGACGGCGTTTTGCGCCGCCGTGAGGCCCGGGCCATGGACCCGGATGGCGCGATTGAAATCGCCCGGTTGATCAGCATAAATCGCCAGCGGGCTGCCGAACGTGATGAGTCCGGCAAAGGTGTGAAATTGCTCGAATGGTGTCAGTCCCGGCACCGGACCACCGAGGCGCGCCTGCTCGATCTGCAGATCGTAAATGTAGTTGGACATGATCACCGAGCCGAACGAGTGCGCCAGCACCACCAGCGGCGTGCGCTCCGGATGAATGCGACGGTGACTGCCAAGCTGTGCCAGTTGCGCCTTGATGCGGGCATGCAGCAGCGGATACATCGGATAGCCGCTTTGCGGCCGGTACGCCAACGAAGTGCCGAGATAGTCGACAAACAATTCGCGCAGGCCCGGATAGGCCAGATCGTTCTTGTAGTTGACCGCTTTTAGCGTGCGGGCGTGCTGCTCCTGCACCAGATCGCCCCAATAGACTTCCTGCCAGACCAGGTCATCTTCGCTGCGGTTCTTGGCGGCACGGACATAAGCCTCCGTGACGCGGTGTTTCAACTCCACCGAATAATGCTGATCGGCGCTGCCCATGCCGTGGACAACGGCGACGGCAATGTGATGTGGCATGGCGCGAGGCCCTCTCCGGAAAGCTGGGCGGTCCTGCTGCCACCCGACAGGGACAGAATGGTCGCTAATGCGCGCGCCAACAGCAAGTACGTACGTCAGAACGGGGCAATTTTGCCAGGCCCTCGTTCCAACCTTCGCCAGGGCGTTGACCCGGACCACAGCCGGGTGTCGTAGCGGCATTGGTGCCAAGCCGCAGCAAAAATGCGGGCGGACTATGCTCAGAAGGAGGCTTCGGACTTGACGTCAATGGCCGGGCGGGGGTAGTTTCGCAAAACTGCTCCGACCACTTACAGGCTACAGAGATGGCGACCGTGATTGGCTTGACTGCTTTGCTGCTGGTGTTGGGCTTCTGCGCCTACCACCGGCTTTCCCTGCTGACCAGCGCGCTGGCCGCGCTGGCAGTGCTGATGCTGTGGAAATACTTCGGCGGCGTCAGCGTGCTGACCTGGATCCTGTTTGGCGCGATTGTGTTGGCGCTGCTGACCCCGGTCCGCCGCTTCCTGCTGTCCTCGCCGCTGCTCGGCCTGTACCGCAAGGTCATGCCGACGCTGTCGCGCACCGAGAAAGAGGCGCTGGAAGCCGGCACCACCTGGTTCGAAGCCAAGATTTTCTCCGGTGCCCCGGACTGGAAAGAACTGCATGCGCTGCCGACGCCGCGGCTGTCGGCCGAAGAGCAGGCCTTCTTCGACAACCAGGTCCAGAAAGTCTGCGCAATGACCCGTGACTGGGAAGTCAGCCACGAACGCGCCGATCTGCCGCCGGAAGTCTGGCAGTACCTGAAAGACGAAGGCTTCTTCTCGTTCATCATTCCGCGCCAGTACGGCGGTCGCGAATTCTCTGCTTATGCCTGTTCGCAAATCCTGATCGCGCTGAATTCGGCGAGCCCGACGCTCGGTTCGACGGTCGCAGTGCCGAACTCGCTTGGCCCCGGTGAGCTCTTGCTGCATTACGGCACCGAAGAGCAAAAAAATTACTACCTGCCGCGCCTCGCCAAAGGCGAAGAAGTGCCCTGCTTCGCGCTGACCTCGCCGGAGGCCGGTTCCGATGCCGGCTCGATCCCGGACACCGGCGTCGTCTGCAAAGGCATGTGGAACGGCAAAGAAATCATCGGCATGCGGCTGACCTGGAACAAGCGCTACATCACGCTGGCGCCGGTTGCCACCGTGCTCGGCCTCGCCTTCAAGCTGTATGACCCGGACAAACTGATCGGCGACGAAACCGATTACGGCATCACCTGCGCGCTGATTCCGGTGACCACCCCGGGCGTCAAGATCGGTCGCCGCCATTACCCGCTGTCGATTCCGTTCATGAACGGCCCGACCCAGGGCACCGACGTATTCGTCCCGCTCGATTACATCATCGGCGGCACCAAGATGGCCGGTCAGGGCTGGCGCATGCTGGTCGAGTGCCTGTCGGCCGGTCGCGCCATTTCGCTGCCGGCTTCCGGCGCGGCGGGCGCCAAAGTGGCGGCGCATACCTCCGGTGCTTACGGCCGCATTCGTCAGCAATTCAAGCTGCCGATCGGTTACATGGAAGGCATTGAGGAAATGCTCGGTCGCATCGGCGGTCTGGCCTATGCCGCTGACGCCGTGCGCACCTTTACCGCTGCCGCGGTCGATGCCGGCGAGAAACCGTCGGTGGCCAGCGCCATCGTCAAATATCACTGCACCGAGATCGGCCGCAAAACCATCATCGACGCGATGGATGTGCATGGCGGCAAAGGCATCTGCCTTGGCCCGAACAACTATCTCGGCGTCGGTTACCAATCGCTGCCGATCGGCATCACCGTTGAAGGCGCGAACATTCTGACCCGCAACCTGATCATCTACGGTCAGGGCGCCATTCGCTGCCATCCGTATGTGCTGGCCGAAATGCAGGCGGCGCAAAATCCGGACAAGGCCGCGGCACTACAGGAATTCGACGCCGCACTGTGGGGCCATGTCGGTTTCGCCATCTCCAACACCGTGCGCGCACTGTGGATGGGCCTGACCGGCGCCAAACTCATCACCGTTCCGGTCGGCGATTTCACCGCCGGTTATTACAAGCAGCTCACGCGGCTGTCATCGGCGCTGGCGCTGTGGAGCGACATGAGCATGGCCGTGCTCGGTGGCGAACTGAAGCGGAAAGAAAAACTGTCGGCGCGTTTGGGTGATGTGCTCAGTCATCTTTATATCGCCGCCAGCGTGCTGAAATTCTTCCATGACAAGGGCAGCCCGGAACACGACAAGCCGCTGGTGAAATGGGCGGTCGAGCACTCGCTGCACACGGCGCAGGAAGCCATTTACGGTCTGGCCGAAAACTTCCCGGCCCGGCTGGTCGGCCGCGCGCTGCGTCGCATCGTGTTCCCGTACGGCCGCTCGTTCAAGGCACCGAGCGACAAGCTGGGTCATCAGGTGTCGCGTCTGCTGCTGAACCCGGGTCTGGCGCGCAGCGAACTGGTCAATGGCATTTATCTCGGCGATGCGCCGCACAATGCGTTCGCCACACTGGAGCGCGTGCTGCGTGACACGGTTGCCGCCGAACCGATCTGGAAGCGGCTGCGTCAGGAATTGCCGGAAACCAAGGCGATGCTGCCGGGCGAGGTGCTCAAGCGCGCCATCGCTGCGCAGAAAGTCTCGGCTGACGAAATTGCCTTGCTGCAGCGTCAGGAAGAAGGCCGCAAGCAGATCATCGCAGTCGATGATTTCGATCCGGCCGAGCTGCCGCGGGCGCAGTTTCTGAACCAGAGCGCCAGCACGCCGCTGCGGCAGGAGAAAGTCGCGTAAGCGTTGGTCGCAACAAAAAGCCCGGCACGAGCCGGGCTTTTTGTTGGCAGAAAATTGGGGGCTGGAAAACGTGGCGAGGTTTTCGCGCCGTCCACATCGTTGGCTGCAAATCCGGAAAAGCAAAACGCCGCGCATTGCGCGGCGTTTTGTTTGAATGAGTGGCGGAGCGGACGGGACTTGAACCCGCGACCCCCGGCGTGACAGGCCGGTATTCTAACCAACTGAACTACCGCTCCACCGATGTCAACAGAGGCTTGCCCCCGTGACGAGGCGCGCATGATACGCAGGCGATCCGGCGCTGTCAACGCGAATCGGCAGGCTCGTTTATCGTGTCGGTGTCAGCATCGGCTGTCGAAGCGGCCAACGTGTCGGCCTCGATGGCGGCGGGTTCGGCGAAAGGATCGCCGGCAACCTCGACCTCTTTCGGAACGTCGTCAAGCAGTCGTTCCAACGCGCTGCCTGGCAATGGCTCATCGACCGCTGCCGGTGGTTCGCCGGCAGCGAGTTGCTGCATCGACGACAGGATCTCTTCCAGACTCATGTCGCGACGGGTGTGTTCGTCGCCAAACATGGACGCGTATTCGGCAAAAATATTGTTCAGCGCCGACAGGGTTAACCCCACTTCCCGCCGCAAGCGATCGTTCTCGCTGCGCAGCTGGCCCTCGCCGGCAAAGGTCGCTGCCCCCGACCCACTTGCGGCCGTGGCAGCCGCCTCCGCCACGGCTGGCGCCGGTACCATCGAGCGCGCCAGTACTGCCATACCCTGCAGGTGCAGTTCGCTGTATTGCTGCAGCGCCGGCTCCATCGCCAGCAGGCCGCTCGGTTTGCGGTCCAACAGCGCGGCCAGCACCTGTTTGAAGTATTGCCGGCGGCCCTTGATGAGCTTGTCGACCAGCGCTGCCAGCTTGTCCGGATCGGCGTGACCGCTCGACCCGAGTTTGCCCAGCAGGTGCTCCCGGTAAGCTGGCTCGGCGGCCTTGACCGCCATCAGCAACAGCTCAACCGCCCGCCGATCCTGGGCCTTGCGCTTGATGATCAGCACCGCCAGCACGATCGCCACGACGACCGCCGGGCCACTCAGCGCCAGCACCATGCTCAAGGCGGTCACTGTGCCGTCTCCTCGTCATCGGCCAACGCCTGCTCAATGGATTGCGCCGCCTGCTTGTGCCGGCGCCGCACCCACCAGAACGCCAGCCCGATGCCAACCAGCACCATGTTCAGGCCGATGCCAATCCACAGCCATGGCAGCTCGCGCTCGGTACTCTGTTCGCTCGCCGCGTCGACGGCCGGTGCCGCCGGATCGGCCGGGGTTTCAGCCGGCGGCTTGACCTCCTCCGCCACCGGCGCCGCGGCCGCCGCGCTGGCGCCGCGCTGCCATTGCAGAGGCAGGCCCTGCATGCTGATGGGACGGCCGGCAAGCGTCAGCGCGTCAAAGCGCCAATGCAGGCGTTGGCTGCCATCTGCAACCGCCGTTACGTCCGCCTGCCAGCCCTTGTCAGTGGCTATGGGCGTAATCGCCAGCCGGACCCCGTCCGGCGCTTCATGTTCGAGACTCAGGGCAAGGCTGTCGGCCTTGAACAGGTTGTCGGCAACCGTGAACGATGCACTGGCGTTGCCGTCATCGGCCACCGTCAACGATGCCTGCACCGGTGTCGCCACCGCCTGCAAATGGAAAGTCCGGGTTCGCTCAAAGGTCGGCGCGCTGGCATCCAGCGTGAGCGCAAACTGGGCGTCGAGGGCTGGCACTTCCCAGTCCGCAGCAAACTGGCCGCTGCCGGTATCGGTCAGCACCAGTTCACGCTGGTAGTCGGTTGCCCGGACATTGACCACCGCCTTGACCAGCTGCAGAAACTCGCGCCGTTCGATGGGCTTGCCGTCTTCGGTCAGCCGCAGCTGCAAACGGATTTTTTCCCCGGCCAGAGCCAGTGTCGGCACCGCTGCGACATGCAGGCCAAGCTTGCTGACCACCAGGACCCGATTGTCCGGATCGAGCTCGGCCTGGATCTGCCACTGGCCTGGCATCGGTTTGGTGACCGTGACCAGGTCATAACGGGCATCGCTATGCCAGCGCCAACTCGCGGGCCGTTCGCCGGCATGGTGGCGTGCACCATCGGGTGACAGCAGCGCCGCCGGTTCGGCGCCCTCACGCCGGAACACCAGCACAGTGATTTCCTCGACACTGGCGTCGACGATGAAGCCGTTATCAGTCAATGGCAGCGCGTCGCGCGGTGCGGCCTGTTCAAACAGGCGCAGAAAAATGCGATTGAGCTCTTCCGCCGTCGATGCCCGCTCCGCCATGCCATCGGTTTCCCGGGCCAGCTGCTGCAACAACGCCGCATCGGCATCGGCGCTGAGCGCGATGGTGTGCAGCTTGGCGCCGGATGCTTGAATGGCAGGGAGAATTTTCTGCAGCAATTCATCGCGGGCCACCTGGTTGTCACGCGCATCCTTGGACACATCGACAACCCCGTCAGTCAACAGGATGACATGGCGCGGGCCACTGCCGGGCTGCTGCCAGTCGCGTGTGGCGCGCTGCAGCGCCAGACCGATGTTGGTGAACAAACCGGTTGAACCGATCTGATCGGCCGCGGCAACGGCTCTGGCCTGCCACGCCGGACTGACCGCCTCGAGCGGCACCAGTTCATTGACATATTGACCAAAGGTCCAAACCCCGGCACGACTATTGCTGGGTAACAGATTGCTCAACAGCTTTATCGCCGGCACCCGCAAATTGGCCGGATCGTTTTTCTTCATGCTGCCGGATATGTCGACGACAACCCGCACATCCGGCGCTGCAGCAAAACTGCAAATGGGGACTAGACTGAGCGAGACGAGCACCAGAACGGCGCAAATGCTGCGATGCAGCAGCGCTGAAATGGGGCGAACAAAGGTCAAGGCATGGGTCAATATTTTGAACACGTGTAGCTTTTCACTAAACAAGTAAGTATCGTCATCAAGTGTAGTCCACAGACAGCCAAGTCATTGCTGGTGCTCACAAAAGTAGCCGCGATGGCGCAGCTGAAAGTGGTCGGAGCTGCAGTCAGACGTCGTGGCTCGGAAGAAGATGCGTCAATACAAGAGCAAGACCAACCAAGCACAACCGAGGAGACAGTAGATGATGAACAAGCATTGGGTACGGACAGCCGTCGCCGCTGCCATGCTGGCCGGTTCAGGTGCCGCCATGGCGGAATTCAGCGGAAACGTCACGGTCGTGTCGGACTATTTGTTCGACGGCGTCAGCCAGACCGATAACAAGCCTGCCGTCCAAGTGGGATTGGATTTCGCACTGGAGTCGGGACTGTATTTTGGTTTCTGGGGATCAAATGTTGACTTTCCAGATTACGGCGACACCGGCATTGAGACCGATTGGTATGTCGGTTACGGTTGGGGCGATGAGGCCGTAGCTTTTGACGTTGGCGCGGTACTCTATAAGTACGTAGGGCTGGATGACGATATTGACGGCGAAGACGTCGACTACGATTACAACGAAATTTGGTTCGGTGTCACGTTCAACGAAAACTCAACCATCAAATGGTGGTACGCGGACGATCTCGCAAACAGTGGCGAGTCAGCCTGGCGTTTAAAGTTCAGTCACTCGTTCGCCATCAATGACGCTTGGAGTATCCCGATTGAGCTGACTCACACCTCGGCGGAAGATGCCTTGGGTGATGATTTCAATCACATAAAAGTGGGTGTTGCGACCAGCTTCGACCCGGTAAACGTTGAGCTCAGCCTGCAAATGACTGATGCCGATGAGGACGACTATGATGAAGACATCTACTCCACCGACGGCAACATCGTATTGGCAATAGGTTTCGATTTCTAAACAGCGTCTGCAATACCAAATAAAAACCCCGCGTCCGCGGGGTTTTTATTTGAACCGGGCGATGATGTGATGTTCGAGCGGCCCGGCCTGCTCTTCCGAAATCACTTTGTCGCGCACCGACATGCCGGCGCGGTGAATGGCCTCGCGATCGCCGCTGACCAGATGATGCCAGTCCGGTAACGGCAGGCCTTTGGCGACCCGGACATAACCACAGGTATCGGGCAACCAGGCAAAACCGAGCACGTTGTCTGGCGTCAACTGCACGCAGTCGCTGACATAGCGTTTGCGTTGCTTGTAGTTGCTGCATTGGCAGGCATGGGTGTCCAGCAGTTTGCAGCAGACTTCGGTCTGGTACAGCTTGTGGGTGTCTTCGTCTTCGAGCTTGTAGGTACAGCACTTGCCACAGCCGTCGCAAAGCGACTCCCATTCCGAAGGCGTGAGCTCGGTCAGCTTTTTGGTTTCCCAGAACGGCGCCGGTTTGGTGCTCATGGCAGCGCAACCCTGCTGTCGAAACGATACTGCCCCGCCAGCTCGAGCTGCAGGCGATCGCCGGGTTTCACGGCGGCAACACCGGCCGGTGTGCCGGTCATCACCACATCACCGGGCAACAGGGTGAAATAACGGGTGAGATAAACGATGAGCGGAATCGCCGGCGTGAGCATGTCACGCGCCTCGCCGTACTGACGGCGTTCGCCATTGACCGAAAGGCTGAACTGCAGTTCGGCAAGTGCGGGCAAGGCTGCCGGTTTGACAAACGGCGACAATGGCAAGGCGCCGTCGAATGCTTTCGCCAGCTCCCAGGGATGGCCGGCCGATTTCAGTGCTTGCTGGCGGTCGCGCAGTGTCAAATCCAGACCGAGTCCAATCCCGACGATGGCTGCTTCGGCCTGCGCGGCACTGGCCTGACGAAGTGGCGCGCCGATCAGCAGCGCCAACTCCAGCTCATGATGACAGTCGGCGTCGGCCGGCACCGAAAAAGCCGGCGACAACGCAGTCAAACTGGTGCTGGGCTTCAGGAACAACAACGGTTGTTCCGGCACGGGATTGTTCAGTTCCTTGGCGTGCTGCGCGTAATTGCGTCCCACGCAGACGGCTTTGCCAACCGGATACGGGCAGGCGGAACCATCGAGAAAAACATGTCGATACGACGTCACGGCGCTCATGGTGCTTCCGTCTGTGCCTGATCATTACCGCCGTTCGCCGCCTGCGGAGCGGAATGGGACGCGGCATTGCTGGCCGGAGCCGCGTCATCGGCCGTGGCCGTAACCGGCGGAAAACCGATCCGTTCGGCGAGGTAACCGACCGACGTGGCGAAATGCCGGGAACGGTTCCAGCGCAGCAGCACCTCGTAATTGTGATAGACGAGGTAGGCGCGTTCCCATTCGCTGTCCGGCAGCAACAATTTGGCGGTCATCGCCCGCGCCGGCAGATCGGCACCGGTATCGCGACGCACACCCAGCGCTTGCCACTCCGCGAGGGCCCTTGCCTCTTTCAGCTGCGCGGCAGACAGTTCGAGCGTCTGGGTCAGCCGCACCTGACGCCCCCAGGTTTCGCCACGGCGCCAGCCGTTCTTGTGCAAATAGTTGGCGATGGACGCCAGCACATCGGCGGTGTTGTTCCAGATGTCATGATGACCGTCGCCATCACCATCCGCGGCAAAATTCAGGAAACTGCTCGGCATGAACTGGCACTGGCCCATGGCACCGGCCCAGGACCCGCGCATCGCCGCACTGGCGATATGGCCTTGCTCGATGATCTGCAAGCTCGCGACAAATTCTTTCTGGAAAAACGCCCGCCGGCGGCCCTCGTAGGCCATGGTGGCGAGTGCACTGGGCACGTGGTGTTTGCCAGTCAACCGGCCAAAGCTGCTCTCCACGCCCCACAACGCGACAATGAATTTACCGTCAACGCCGTACTTGGCTTCGAGTTGCGCCAGCAGCGCGGCGTGTTCACGAAACTTTTCCCGCGCCATGCGGATGCGCTGCTCGTTGATGACTGTCAGCAGGTACTCTTCATGGCGCATCACTTTGTGCGGCTGCGCGCGATCCTGATTGACGACGCGCGGTATCAGCGCCAGCTCGGCGAACACCGTTTCGACGGTGGCCGGCGCGATGCCGGCAGCGAGCGCGTGTGCGCGCAGTTCTTCACGGTAGGCCGGCCAGCCGGCAACAAACGCTTCCTGCGCGGCCGCTTCAGCGGCGGCAGCAGCTTCGGCAGCGGCTGTCGTGTCCGCGGTCGCCGCCGTGCTGGCAGTCGACGATGGCGTAGTGGTGCTGGCGGGCGCCACCGCTGCTGTCGCAACGGTTGTGTCTGCAGTGTCAGTCGGCGCCGCAGACAACGGTAACGGCACGCTCCAAGCCAGGGCCATGCACAGCGCCAACTGCATCGGCCGAACCGTTCGCCTAATCACCGTCATCCAGATGCGCCTCGATGCTCGGCGGCAGTTGCAGATGAAACCCGCGCTCTTGCAACGCTGTCCGCACATGGTTGATGTCTTCGCGCGCGAGCTTGGTCCGGCTGGCCAGATCCAGCCCCATGACAAAATCGGCTCTGCCGAAACGGCTCAGCAGCGCCTCCGGCACCGGCGTAAACACATCGCGCTCGCGTAGATAAAGATACATCTCTTCCTGCTTGCTGCTGCGATAGATGTAACACTTCACGGGATTGTCTCACAGCAATGGGTGACAGCTCGGCGGCTGCCACGGGAAATTGGACTCACCACCAGTCGGGCAAGTTCAGCCCGGCGGCGCTCAAGGCAGCCGCCAGTGCGGATTGTACGCCAGCACGACGCCAGCCCTGCCAGGTCACCGGCGGATACGGTTGGCCATCGGCAATTGCCAGCAGCACGCCTTCCAGCGCACGGCGACTGAATACCATTTCCGCCGGAATGGCGCGCGCGTCGGCAAAGGCCGCAACGGCGGCGACCATTGCTTCCATCGTCGCCTTGCCATAGGGCAGATCGACCAGTCGGCGCACTGGCGCCGGCCATTGGGCTTGCGGGCAGGCAAGGCCACGTTCGACGGCGTGCAGAATCGCCTGGCCATGCACGCGCAACGCGCGCGGATGCAGGGTTTCCAATGCCGCCAGTGCCGGCCAGTTTTTCGGCGCTTTCTGGCAAACCAGAATCAGGCTCTCGTCTTTGAGCAGATGACCACGCGGGATGTTGTGGCTACGCGCCTCCTGCTCACGCCAGGCACAGAGTTCACGGGCAATCGCCAGCTGCGCGCCTTTCAGCACAAATGCGGCTTTCAGTTTGCGATAGAGAAATGCCGGCGGCTCCTGCTGCGTCAGCCGGCGGGCGGCAAACTCGCCATCTTCGCGGTGCCATGCCGTCAGCTCGCGCTCGGCCAGCAAGCGCGCGGTGTCCTGCCAGATCGGCAGCAGGTAGCTGACGTCGGCCACGGCATACTGCAACTGTTCGGCGCTGAGCGGACGCATCAGCCAATCGGTGCGCGCCATGTCCTTGCTGAGCGTGATGCCAAAGTACTGTTGCACCGCGCCGGCATAGCCGAGTGAGACGCCCTTGCCGACCAGACCGAGCGCCGTCTGGGTGTCATACAGCGGCACCGGCACCGCCTCGCAGGCACTCAAGAAGGTTTCCAGATCTTCGCCGGCAGCGTGCATGACCTTGACCACGCTCGGATCTTGCAGGAGCTCGGCAAACGGCCGCCAGTTGCTGATGGTCAACGGATCGATGATCGCAACCTGGTCACCGTCGCAGAGCTGAATCAGGGCCAGCTTGGGCCAGAAGGTTTTTACCCGCTCGAATTCGGTATCGAGCGCGATCGCAGGTTGCTGGCGCCAGCGCGCACACGCGCTGGCGAGCGCGAGATCATCGTTGATGTAGTGGACCGGAAAGGCAACAGGCGCGGGGAATACCGCGCCTGTTGCAATCTCGGCACTACCGTTGTCATGTACAGTCAACTCGGTAGGACTCCCGTTGCGGTGCTGGCCCGTCAACGCTCAACGCAGCTCGCGCCGCAGGATTTTGCCGACATTACTCTTCGGCAGGCTGTCACGAAATTCGACCAGCTTCGGTCGCTTGTAGCCGGTCAGTTTGTCATGACAGAAATCGATCACCTGCTGTTCGGTCAGATTGGCATCGCGTTTGACGATAAACACCTTGACCGTTTCGCCGGTGGCCTCTGACGGCACGCCGATGGCGGCCACTTCCAGCACCCCCGGATGCGCCGAGACCACCGCTTCGACTTCGTTCGGATAGACATTGAAGCCGGACACCAGAATCATGTCCTTCTTGCGATCGACGATCTTGAAATAGCCATTTTCATCGTGAATGGCGACATCGCCGGTGTGCAGCCAGCCGTCCGGATCCAGCACTTTGGCGGTTTCATCGGGCCGGTTGTAATAGCCGAGCATGACCTGTGGACCACGCACGCAGAGTTCGCCGGGTTCGCCCGGGCCCACTTCCTGATTGGCGTCGTTACGCAGGCTGACTTCAGTCGACGGTACCGGCAGACCGATGCTGCCGTTGTAGCTCTTGAGGCTCAGCGGGTTGATGGTGACGGCCGGAGAGGTTTCGGTCAGACCGTAGGCTTCCAGCAACGGCTTGCCGGTGACGCTTTGCCAACGCTCGGCCACCGCCGGTTGCACCGCCATGCCGCCACCGAGCGCCAGCTTGAACGGCGACCAGTCGAGTTCGCTGAAGCCCGGAGTGTTGAGCAAGCCGTTGAACAGTGTGTTGACACCGGTCAGCGCGGTGAATTTCCACTTTTTCAGTTCGGCAATGAACCCCGGCATATCGCGCGGATTGGTGATCAGGATGTTGTGACCGCCGACATGCATGAAGGTCATGCAGTTCGCGGTCAGCGAGAAGATGTGATACAGCGGCAAGGCCGTGATGATGATCTCTTTGCCTTCCTCCAGGAACGGCTTCAGCCAGGCCGATGCCTGCATCACGTTGGCGACCATGTTGCGATGGGTCAGCACTGCGCCTTTCGACACCCCCGTGGTGCCGCCGGTGTACTGCAGGAAAGCGTAATCATCCGGACCGACATCAACGGGTTTGAACGGCAGCGCCGCGCCCTTGCCGACGATGGTGCGATAACCGATGACGCCCGACAATTTATAGGGCGGCACCATTTTCTTGACGTGTTTGACCACCGCGTTGACCAGGAGACGCTTCAAGGTCGGGCAGGCGTCACCGATTTCGGTCACGCAGATGCGTTTGACCGGTGTCTCGTGAACGATTTCGGCCAGCGTGTGGGCAAAGTTGGCCAGAATGACGATGGCGGTGGCGCCGCTGTCTTTCAGCTGATGCTCCAGTTCGCGCGGCGTGTACTGCGGGTTGACGTTGACCACGGTGATGCCGGCACGCAGCGCACCGAACAGCAGCACCGGATACTGGATCAGGTTCGGCATCATCAGTGCCAGCTTGTCGCCTTTGCCGAGCCGCCACTCCTGCTGGAAAAACGCCGCGGCATCGCGGGTGGCTTTGTCGAGATCGGCAAACGTCAGGGTCACGCCCAAATTGCTGAATGCCGGCCGATCGCGGAAGCGGCTGACCGCGTCCTCGAACACCTGCACCAGCGAAGGAAATTGCTCGGGATTGATCTCGTGCGGCACGCCAGGCGGGTAATGCTGCAGCCAGATTTTTTCCATCTTGTTTTGCTCCGGGCGAAAAGCGCCGTCTGTTGCGGGATAAACCCAGGAATTTACTTGAAAAACAGCGCGCAAGGTAACCGATGGTCGGGCCAGCGGTCAAACCGCCGGCGGTCGCTTCTTGACCAGCACGACCGGCGCAGTCCGAACCAGCTACACTTGTTCGCAGTGTAGTCAGCTTCAGGCGGTACCGATGCCCAGCATTGCGATGCAGGATCTGCATATCCTGTTGATCGAACCCTCGCCCACCCAGCAGAAAATCGTCCTGAACCACCTGCGTGAAGCCGGCGTCAACCAGGTCGATACCGCCGCCAGTGGTCAAGAGGCGCTGGGCTACCTGCAGCAGCACGAGACCGATCTGGTCATCAGCGCCATGTACCTGCCGGACATGGACGCGACCCATGTGCTGCTGCGGCTGCGGGCCGACCCGCGCTGGCAGAACCTCGCCTTCATGCTGGTCTCGAGCGAAACCCGCTTTCGCGCCATCGATCCGATCAAGCAGGCCGGCGTCATCGCCATCCTGCCCAAGCCGTTTCTGCCGGCCGACATCGAACGCGCCCTGCGCGCCACCCTGCGTTACATCGACCCGGAAGAGCTGGCGCTGGAAAACTACGATGTCAGCGAACTGCGGGTGCTGGTGGTCGATGACAGCAGCACGGCCCGGCTGCACATCAAGCGCATGCTGACCGATCTTGGCATCCAGCACATTACCCTTGCAGTCGACGGCAAGCACGCCATCACCTGTTTCAACGAGCAGCTGTTCGATTTGGTGGTCACCGATTACAACATGCCGGAAATGGACGGCCGGGAACTGGTCGAAACCATCCGCGCCCGCAGCGACGGCGCCTACATCCCGATTCTGATGGTCACCAGCGAAACGGAGCGGGCGCGCCTGTCCCAGGTCGAGCAGGCCGGCGTTTCCGCCCTGCTCGACAAGCCGTTTACCCCGGAAGTGATTCGTCAGGCCCTATACAGCCTGCTCAGTCACTGATTCAGCAAGCGGGCCCGGATCTGGCTCGCATCCACGCCCTGACCGGCTCAGTCGGTCAAAAACGCCTGCACCGCATCGGCCACCGCATGCGGCTGCTCCAGGTGCACGTGATGGCCGCCGGCCAGCAGATGGTGGACAAAGCGCGGCAACAGCCGGGCGTGCTGGGCAACCGCCGGGGTGATCTGGCTCATGCCGCGATCCCCCTGCACCAGCAACAGCGGCGCCCGCAAGCTGGCGAAGAATGCGCCGACCTGGGCCGGGCTCATCCGCAGCAGCGTCGGCCAGCGCAGACGGGCGTCCGAACGCCAGCTGTAGCCGCCGCTGACCGCCTGCAGGTTGCGTTCGACAATGGGCGCCAACAGCGCTTCCGGCACGTCGCCCACGGCAGCCCGTACCCGCAGCGCATCTGCGACGGTCGGATACACCGGTTTGCGCGCCACTTGCCGCGACCGGCGCTCCTCACAGGCCTCCCGCAACCGCTGCGGGCCATCGGACTCGACCCGGGTCAGCGGCCCGAAAGCTTCGATGCTGATGAAGTGGCTGACCGCCTCCGGAAACGCCGCGGCATACAGCAGACCCAGCGCGCCGCCCATGGAATGGCCCAGCAGCGGCAGCGCCGGCAAGCCGAGCTGCTGCTGCACCGCGTGCAGCGTGTAAACACCGTCGATGAAGTGGTATTGCGCACCGCCGGGCAAGTGGCCGGAGGCACCGTGGCCGGCAAAATCAACGGCGATGCAACGGAAACCGTTCGCGGCCAAGAGCGGTGCCAGCGAAAAAAAACTGCCGGCATTGTCGAGCCAGCCATGCAACAGCAGCAGCGGCGGCGCCGTCGGCTCGCCCCATTCGGCGAGCGCGATGGCGATGCCATCGACCGGAATGGCGTATTCGCGGACCGGCGGGACAAACGGGCTGGGTAAATCGACCATGGCAGACACGGGCAGGCTCCTGTAAACCGGGCGCCAGTGTAGAGAGAAGGCTGGCCGGCTGGCAAAAACACGAACGGCGACCACCGTCGCCGTTTCGTCGATTGCCGGAAGCGATCAGCCGTGCGGGTGCTTGTTGACCTTGTTGATTGCCTTGATGACCTGGCGACGGGCGTATTTCTTCAGTTCCGCCACCTCTTCGCGCAGCTCTTCGCTGGGGTTGTGACGCTCCAGAATGCTGGTGACGTATTTGGGCGGCATCTGGTTGAGCGCGATGGCGGCAATATCCTGGATATTCAGCGCCGTCGGCTCGAACGCCGGTTTGCCGTCCTGGATGATGTGGTGGATCTGCTCAAACACGATCTCCTCGCTCAGATTGACGAGATCGTCGTGTTCATACATCGCCTTGTACATGCCCCACCCTGCTCTGCGCCCGGTCACTGTCTGAGCGTAGTCGAGCTGCCGGCCAGCCTCAACCGGCAGCGTGGTTTTGCCAACGCGCAGGCAAAAAAAAGGCTGCCGAAGCAGCCTTGATCCAGTTCTGGAAGCCCTTTGCTGGCAACCCATTGCCGGGACCCTAACCCCTGGAGACAGGAGACCATGATGAATACCCTGTCACCGCCGGCCACACCCTGATGGCAACCTGGTGACGCAAACTCTGACCCGACCCCGGATCCCGAGTTCCGGCCGGGGCAAAAGAATTTGATGAAGCTTTTCTGACGGCGGGCAACAGGCAGGCCAACCCGGCCAGCCCCGTTTTCCTCGTCCGGCCGGCGAACGGCCCCGCCCGGGCCGCCTGGTCAGGGCAGAGTGGGCACTGACCACCTATAATCCGCCTCCCGCCATGCGCCCTGCCAATCACCATGAGCCAAAAACGCTTCATCACTGCCCAGGAATTGCTGGTCGACTCGTTCCGACTGGCCCATCAGGTGTTCCAGTCCGGCTTCCGGCCGGATTTCATCGTCGGGATCTGGCGCGGCGGCGCCCCGATCGGTATCGCCGTGCAGGAATATTTCGAGTTCAAGCAGATCAAGACCGACCACATCGCCGTGCGGACCTCGTCCTATTACGGCATTGGCCAGCAGGCCAAGGAGATCCGGGTACACGGTCTGCACTATCTGATCGAAAACGCCAACGCCGAACACAGCCTGTTGATCGTCGACGATGTATTCGACTCCGGCCGCAGCATCGAGGCCTTGATCGCCCAGATCCACAAGCTGTCGCGACGCAACACGCCGCACGACATCCGGATTGCCTGCCCGTGGTACAAGCCAAAGAACAATCAGGTCAAACTGAAGCCGGACTATTTTGTCCAGCAAAGCGACGAGTGGCTGGTGTTCCCGCACGAGCTGTCCGGGCTGACCGCCGACGAACTCCTCAACGGCAAACAGGAACTGATCGCCATTCGCGACTTGCTGGTGCCGTGATTCACCTCCTGCCGCATCATGAAAAACAAACAGGGCGCCGAAGCGCCCTGTTTGTTTTTCATGACACATCAATCGAGCAAAATAATCTTGGCGAGGAACAGCGCCGTCAACAACCAGACGCTGATGCTGACTTCGTGGCCTTTGCGGCACAGCACTTTGGTGAACGTGTAGGTGATGAACGCCAGTGAAATGCCGTGCGCGATCGAGAACGTCAGTGGCGTGAACAGCAACACCACCGTGACCGGCGCTGCTTCGGTGATATCGGACCAATCGATGTCCTTCAGGTGCAGGAGCATCAGGATGGCGACATAGAAAATGGCGCCTGTGGTGGCGTACACCGGGATCATGCCCGCCAGTGGTGACAGGAACATGCTGAGCAGAAACAACACGCCCACCACCACGGCGGTCAGGCCGGTGCGGCCGCCCGCCGCGACCCCGGTGGCGCTTTCGATGTAACTGGTGGTGGTCGACGTGCCCAGGGTGGCGCCGCCAACCGCCGCCAGACTGTCAGCCACCAGCGCGCGACCAAGCCGCGGCACATTGCCGTTGGCATCGGTCAGGCCGGCCCGCTGGGTGACGGCGATCAAGGTGCCGGTGTTGTCGAACAGATCGACAAACAAAAACGCAAACACCACGCTCAGCATGCTCAGATCCAGCACGCCGCTCAAATCCAGTTGCAGAAAGGTCGGCGCCAGTGACGGCGGAGCGGCAACCAGTCCGCTGTACTGGACATCGCCGGCCAGGAGGCCGACCGCGGTGATCGCCAGCACGGCCAGCATCACGGCGCCGCGCACCTCACGCGCCGCCAGCGCCGCGACCAGGAAGAAGCCGATGATGCTCATCAACGGCGCAAACGCGCGCAGCTCGCCGAGCGCGACGAAAGTGGCCGGATGCGCGACGATGATGCCGGCATTTTTCAGCGCAATCATCGCCAGAAACGCGCCGATGCCGGTAACGATGCCGAGCTTCAAGCTGCGCGGAATGGCATTGATGACCCACTCACGGATTTTCAGCACGCTGAGCAGGAAGAACAGCAAACCGGACACCAACACCGCACCGAGCGCGGCCTGCCAGGTATGGCCCATGCCGAGCACAACACCGTAGGTGAAAAACGCATTCAGGCCCATGCCCGGCGCCAGTGCAATCGGGTAATTGGCAATGAAACCCATCAGGAAGCAGCCAAGCGCCGCTGCCAGACAGGTAGCGACCATCACCGCGCCTTTGTCCATGCCGGCGCTGGCGAGTATCGCCGGGTTGACGAAGATGATGTAGGCCATCGACAGGAAGGTGGTAAAGCCAGCCAGCAGTTCGGTCCGGACATTGCTGCCGTGTGCCGACAGCTGAAACAGTTTTTCCAACATGAAACCTTCCTGCAGGTAAAGAAAATGAAAACCTACCCGACGCACTGACGCTCAGTTCGCCAGCGCCACCAGATCCGCCAGCCCGTCTTTGGCGCTGTACTTGCCGGTGTCATCGCGGGCGATGCCGGACAGCGACACCTTCGGATCGTGGGTATAGAACAACCGGCCGTGACGGTGGATCAAATCGTCCAACAGCACGCGCTTTTCGTTGATCAACAATTCCGGGAACCGGTCATAGCCCATGGTGATCGGCACGTGCACCCACGGCGTGCCCGGGATCAAATCGGCACAGAACACCACCGGCCCGGCCGGCATCTCGATCTCGGCGAGCAACATGCCCGGGGTATGGCCTTCGCTGTGATGAAAGCGATAGCCCGCACCCAGCACCGTGGAGTGGGTACCGCTGACCCGCTCCAGCTTGCCGGTCGCGAGCAGCAAATCCGTCAAGCCCGGAATGAACGAGGCTTTGTCACGCGGATGCGGCTGCAGCGCCCGTTGCCAGGCGTCTTCGCCGACCACATAGCGCGCATTCGGAAACACCAGCTGCATCGGCTGGCCGTCCTGCCACGGCGCCAGAATGCCGCCGACATGATCAAAATGCAGATGCGACAGCACCACCACATCGATTTGCGCCGGCGTGACGCCAATGGCCGCGAGCGACTGAAGCAGCACATGCTCGGTCTCGACCACGCCGTAGCGCTCGCGCAGACGCGGCTCAAAAAACGCGCCGATACCGGCCTCAAACAAAATATGCCGGACCTTGTCACCCTGCTGCTCGCGCACCAGCAGGGCACGGCAACACAGATCGATGCGATTCTGTTCATCGACCGTGACCCAGCGTGACCACAAGGCCTTGGGCGCGTTGCCAAACATCGCGCCGCCGTCGAGTTTCTGGCTGTTGCCGCGCACGGAATACAAAGCTCTGCTGACTGCCTGCTCGCTCACGTCTTCACCTTTATCTTGTCGATTGCCACACCCAGCGCCGTTCAGCGATAGGACACCTGCGCCACCGAAAACTGCAAATCACGGCGCGCCAACGCCGCCGCCAAGGCACCGTCATCGCCACTGCCCATCCGCAAATGGGTCGCCGATACCGGCAACAGGTTCCACATCGGATCGACCGCCAGCCAGCGGCCGTCGACCACCACTTCGGCCCAGCTGTGACCGCCAAAACCCTGCACTTCATCACCGAGATAAACCAGCCCCGACACTTCCCGCGCCGGCAGTCCGGCAGCGCGTGCCAGCGCCACGAACAACTGGCTGAATTCGGTGCAGTCACCGCGCCGTGTCCGCAAAATATCGGCGGCGCTCTGCTCGATCAGCACGTCCTGCTGTTGCAAATGCTGGCTGACGAAATGCAGCAGCCGCGAGGTTTTGTCGCGGCTGTCGGCGGCACCGGCAACCAGCTGTTTGGCCAGTTTTTGCAGACGGCTGTCGGCGCTGGAGTAACGCGGCTCGGGCGCCAGTGCTGCCTGCCATTCCAGCAGTGGCGCCAGCATGCCGTGTTCGCGGCTGTCGGTGCGGACAAAGCCGGGCAATACGGTTTGGCCCGGGGTTTCCGACAACGGCAATGGCACCGATTGCGGCCAGCGCAGCTCCAGCACCACGACATCACGTGCTGCGCCCAGTGCCCGATCCGTGTGGATGGTTTGACCGAAATAGAGATCGACCGAGGAAACCGCGCTGTCATCGCCATCGCGTTCCAGCCGAATGGCCTCACCGATATTCATCGACAACGAGTGGCCACTGTCATCCAGCCACCACTCCGCCTGCCACCGCTCATCCGCGCGCTTCCAGCTCAGCCGCCACGGCTGGCCGCGCCAGGCAGACCCCTGGCTCAGCACCGCCACTTCATCGTGCAGCAATTGCAGGTGTTCACTGTTGAGTCGGGTAAAGGCGATGCGCTCGCCGACTGCCGGCGCGCGGCGCACCAAGCTGTTGACGGCGTAGTAATCGGCGAGGCTGTAGGCGAGTGCCGGCTGTTCGCTGGTGGTCGGCGTCGAATCGAGCCAGCGCCGCACCTGCAGCTGCTGACCGTTTTCAAACTGCACGCGCCGCGATTGCTGGTTCTGCTCGCGGCGCCAATCGCCACGCAGCAGACGATGCGGCGGCTCGGCGGCAAAGGTCAGCTGTTCGTGCTCGCGGTACTGCAACGGCGTGTCACGCACGGTGGCAGCGACGTTAAGCTCCAGCTCCAGCAACCATTCACCGCTCGGCAATTGCCGCAGCACTTCGCGCTGATGACCGACGATTTGCCCGTGCCAGGACAGCCGATAGCGCTGTTCCGGCCGCAGGTAGTCGGCCGGATCAAAGCCCTGCGGCGTTTGCCACCACCATGCCGCAACGGCGGCGATGGCCAACGCCAGAACCAGCGTCAGCCAGCGTCGCACACGTCGGACCGGGTTCAGGCTTTCGGCGTTTCCGGCCACAACCGATCTTCGTTGGTGACCTGGAACAGGCGCTCGGCGCCACGCTGCAAGGACTTCATGTAATCGGTCTGCAACTGCGGGTTGCCGACGTCGACTTTGTTTTCTTTCAGGCGCTGCTCGAGCTGCGCGGCTTTCAGTTGCCAGTGCATGTAGAAATGCCGGAGCGCATCGCGCGGATTGCCGGCGGCCGACTCGGCCACGTGATCAACCGGCAGATCAGAGCCGGACACCACCCACAGCTGGATGCTCTTGCCATCCTGCTTGGCTTTGAAATGCCAGAGCGCGACCAGCGGCGGCAACACCCGGCTGGTCGGCTGCGACAACTGGGTGTCGGTGAAGCCCTGGTTCAGCAGGTGGCGCATGGCCCGGGCGTATTCCTGCTGCGTCCACTCCCGGCTGCGTTTCTCGATTTCAGCCTGGGACGGCATGGCATTGGCGGGCGTACTCATCAGTCAGACCTCATGGCAAACCGCCGGGCTTCGGCGGCAAAAAGAATGCAGAACGAAAACGACGCCACATGGCATCGCGGCGGCCGCTCAGACCGGCATCGGTCGGCAGGCCGCAAGGTAGCGGGCGATTTTAGCAACGTAGGCCTGGGCCGGCCACGCCAGTTTGGCCCGCTCTTCCTTCGTCAGCTCGCGGACCACCCGGCCGGGCGAGCCCAGCACCAGCACCCCGTCCGGGATCTCCCTGCCCTCGGCAATCAGCGTGTTGGCGCCGATCAGCACCTCCCGACCAATCCGGGCACCGTTCAGCACGACGGCATTCATGCCGATCAGGGAGCCATCGCCAATGGAGCAGCCGTGCAACATGACCTTGTGGCCGATGGTGACGCCGGCGCCGATGTGCATCGGCAAGCCCGGGTCGGTATGCAGCACCGACCCGTCCTGGACATTGGTTCGTTCGCCAAGGCTGATGAGATCGTTGTCGGCCCGGATGACCGCGTTGAACCAGACGCTGCATTGATGATGCAGCCGAACCGAGCCGATGAGGCTGGCATTCGGGGCAATGTAATGCTCGCTGCCGAGCAACTCCGGCGTGCGATCTTCAAATTGATAACGCATACAACTCCTGTCGACGGGCGAGTGCTTATTTCAGAGCCTTGCTCAGTGCGGCAGCCAGACGCAGTGCGGCCGGCGAGTGAAAGCGCAGGAACAGTTCCGGCTCGATGAGCTTCAGTTCCATGACCCGCAAACCGCCGTCGGCAGCGCGCACCACGTCGACGCGCGCATACAACGGCGACTCCGGGCAGGCAGCGACGGCGCGTTCGGCAAAGGCCATTTCTTCGGCGCTGGCGACATGCGCGAACACGCAGCCGCCGTGATCATCCTGCACCCGGAAATCGCCGGCTTTGGGCACTTTGCGCACAGCATGGGTGCAGACGCCGTCGATCACGATCAGGCTCAGTTCGCCTTCGCTGAGCACGCTCGGCATGAACGGTTGCACCATCATGCTCTCACTGGCGACGCAGTCGGCAAACTTGCCCTGCATCGCGGCAGCGTTGCCGGCGCTGACCCGAAACGTCAGCCGCGCGCTGCCGGATACCACCGGCTTGAACACCGCCTCGCTCCAGCCCTGCTTGCGCAGTACCGTTGCCAAGGGCGTGACCGAACCGCGTTCGACAAACACGGTATCGACGATGGCCACACCGGCGGCCTGCAAATCGGCCAGATAATGCTTGTCGATGTTCCAGCGCAGCAGGCTGGTGCTGTTGAACAGGCGGGTCTGGCCGGCGGCTTTCTGCAGCCAGGGCGAAAACTCCCGGAACCGGAAAAAGTAATCCCAGGTGCTGCGCAGCAGCAAGGCGCGGCAACGCGACCAGTCCTGCTGCGGATCATCCCAGGCCAGCCGCTGGACGCGCAGGCCGGCATCGCGCAGCGGCTTCAGCAGCAGCGCTTCTTCCAGCTGCAGCTGGCAGATGTACGGCTCATCCAGATTGGCGGCAAGAAAATCCTTTTGGGTCAGCAGCACGACATCCCAGTCGTACGCTTGCAATGACGGCGACACGTTGGTCGCCACGCTCCGCTCGGGGCGGGTGGGAGCAGTGAGGGTCATGGATGGACTCGCAAACAGTAACCGGCAGGCCGGCCTGGCAGGGTTGTCAGTGGCGTGGCGCCGCCGACCGTGTGCCAGCCTACGAGAGTGTCGCAGCGCCGCCAAGTGGGCGCTGGTTATACAGCCGGCCATAAACCTTTGATTTGGTGCCAGTTCACATAGTTTGCCCGATTCCGCGGCGGAACCCGGTCTGCTCCGGCCACGTAGCGGGAAAAGCGCCCAGATGCTAAGGTTGCGCCCCGGTTTTTCCGGCCCCTGTGCCAGCCGCCGCCGCGGCCTTGCGTACAGGACCAACCGGCCACAGTGCGCCATTGCCAAACCGGCGCGCTGTCCCCATTGCCATCAGATGGGTCGCTAGCTGCAATTTCCGTTGAGAGAGGTTTCCATGGACGTGTTGAAGAAGCTGGGTCTTGAAGGCATCCAGTCGGGTACGTGTTTCGGTATCAATCAGTGGTCGAACGACACCAGCGCCGGTGTGATCGACTCGTTCAACCCGGCCACGGGTGAAGTGCTCGGCAAGGTCTACGCGTCCAGCGCTGCCGACTACGAAAAAGTCATGCAGAGCGCGCAAGCCGCTTACCTCGAGTGGCGCAAGGTGCCGGCGCCGAAGCGCGGCGAGATCGTCCGCCAGATGGGCGACGAACTGCGCAAGCACAAAGACGCGCTCGGCAGCCTGGTCACGCTCGAAATGGGCAAAATCAAAGCCGAAGGCGATGGCGAAGTGCAGGAAATGATCGACATGGCCGATTTCGCCGTCGGTCAATCGCGCATGCTGTACGGCCTGTCGATGCACTCCGAGCGTCCGGATCACTCGATGAAAGAGCAGTGGCACCCGATCGGTATCGTCGGTGTCATGAGCGCATTCAACTTTCCGGTCGCCGTCTGGGCCTGGAACGCCTTCCTCGCCGCGATCTGCGGCAACGTCACCGTCTGGAAGCCGTCGCCGAAGACCCCGCTGTGCGCCGTCGCGGTGCAGAAGATCTGCAACGACGTCTTGGCCCGCAACAACTGCCCGCCGATTTTCCAACTGTTCATCGACAATGCCGAGAACAAGCTGTCGCAGGCCTTTGTTGCTGACAAGCGCGTGGCGAAGATGTCGTTCACCGGTTCGTCACAAGTCGGCCGGCTGGTCGGCGCGAAAGTGGCCGAGCGTTTCGGCAAGTGCCTGCTCGAACTGTCGGGCAACAACGCCATCATCGTTGACGAAACCGCCGATCTGAACATCGCCGTGCCGTCGATCGTGTTCGGCGCCGTCGGCACCGCCGGCCAGCGCTGCACCACGACCCGCCGCCTGATCGTGCACAAATCGCGCGAAGCCGAAGTGGTCAAAGCGATTGTCGATGCCTACAAGCAGGTCAAGATCGGCAACCCGATGGACAAGAACACCTTGATGGGCCCGCTGGTCGATGAAGCGGCGGTCAAGATGTACGAAAACGCGATCGCCCTGGCCTTGAAAGAAGGCGGCGAACTGCTGATTGGCGGCAAGCGCGTGCCCGGCCCCGGTCATTTCGTCGAGCCGACCATCATTCGCGCCAAGAATCACTTCGAAGCCGTGCAGAACGAAACCTTCGCCGCGATTCTGTATGTGATGACCTACGACACGCTGGACGAAGCGATTGCGCTGAACAACGCCTCGCGCTTTGGCCTGTCGTCGTCGATCTTCACCAACAATCTGAAGCACGCTGAATACTTCCTGTCGGCGCTCGGCTCGGATTGCGGTATCGCCAACGTCAACATCGGCACCAGCGGCGCCGAAATCGGCGGTGCTTTTGGTGGCGAGAAAGAAACCGGTGGCGGCCGCGAAGCCGGCTCCGATGCCTGGAAATCGTACATGCGTCGCCAGACCAACACGATTTTCTACGGCAACAAGCCGACGCTGGCACAGGGCATCGAGTTCAACCTCGGTTGATCGACGCAGTTCCAGCCCAACAAAAAAGGCCGCGTTTGCGGCCTTTTTTGTTGGCTGTGTTATGGCTTACCCGGCCAGCTCGCTGCGGTAGGGTTCGAACACCGGCCACATGTCGGACAGCGCTTCGTCGATCGAGAATTGCAGCAGCTTGGCCATTGAGTCGAGCACGACCAGCGCATTGGACGGGCCATCGCGTTCGCTGCTGGCACTGACCCGCTTGATGACGTGGGCGTTGACGATCTGCAGCTCATCGTAATGCGCGTGCAACACGCGCAAATCCCAATCCGGTTTGCCGCCGTTCTTGTCGAGCAGGTACTGCGCCAGCAGGTACATCGACGCGGCCCGGTAAATGGTTTCCTTCTCGGTCGAGAACGGCAGGTGGAACTGCGCCATTGGCTTCAGGAAGCGCGAGCGCGGGCAACCGCTGGTGGCCGACAACAGCCCCATCAGTGAACCGACCGCGCTTTGCAGCGAGGTGGTCTTGGTGAATTCGCGCTGCGGCGTCTGCACCTCGACGGTGACCGTGTCGTGCGAATGGTATTTGCCGGTCACTTCGACCAAGCGGGCAAAACTGACCGCCATCGGACAATGCGGGCTGTCTTCCTTGCGCAGCGGGCAATTCGGACACTGATGGAATTCCAGCCGGGTCCAGGCCGGCAACTCGTCCGGGCGCCGGCTTTCGGCCGCCGGGGCGCTGCCATCGAGCCGAACGGTGAACAGCTTGTCGTTGCCGTCCGGAAAGCGAAAACGATAGTGAAACTCCGTCATGCTGGGGCCATCCTCCGTGAACGCGCCGGCGCCGACCACGCCGGGCGCTGGACATGCTGAACGGTTTCTGCTCGTTTGTCACCGTGCAGAATCCCAAACGGCACGACGGCTGGCTCCTGACAACAGCCTGACAGCAGCCGATGCGGCGGCAAAACAGCCGCGACGCGGCGCCGGTGTACACTGCCCGCCGAGTCCTGATCACGGCCCTCCCTGCAGCATGCGCAAAATCATCCACGTCGACATGGATGCCTTCTATGCCTCGGTCGAGCAACGCGACGACCCGAGCCTGCGCGGCAAACCGGTGGTGGTCGCCTGGCGCGGCAAACGCTCGGTGGTCTGCGCCGCCTCCTATGAAGCGCGCCGGTTTGGCGTGCGTTCGGCGATGCCGGCGATCACCGCCGAACGGCTGTGCCCGGAAGCCGTGTTCGTGCCACCGGATTTCGGCCGCTACAAGGCGGTGTCGCGGCAGGTGCGGGAGATTTTCCTGCGCCACACCGATTTGGTCGAACCGCTGTCGCTCGATGAAGCCTATCTCGACGTGACCACGAACAAGACCGGCCTGCCGACCGCAACCAAGGTCGCGCAGACCATCCGCCGGCAAATCAAGGAAGAAACCCAGCTGAACGCCTCGGCCGGGGTCGCGCCGGCCAAGTTCCTCGCCAAGATCGCCTCCGACTGGAAAAAACCGAACGGCCTGTTTGTGATCCAGCCGCACGAGGTGCTGGATTTTCTCGCGCCGTTATCGGTCGCCCGCATTCCCGGCGTCGGCAAAGTCATGGAAGCCAAACTGGCGCGCTACGGCATCCGCTCGGTCGGTGATTTGCGCAGCTGGGAGATGCTGGAGCTGGAGCGCCGCTTTGGTCGCTACGGCCTGCGTCTGTTTGAGCTGGCCCGCGGCATCGACCACAGCGAAGTGAAACCGGATCGGCCGGTGCAGTCGATTTCCGCCGAAGACACCTTCGATGTCGATCGGTTTCGCGATCAGCTGGCACCGGCGATTCGGCAACTGGCCGAGAAAGCCTGGGCGGCAGCGCGCAAAACCGAACGCCAGGCCCGCACCGTGGTGCTGAAGCTGAAAACCGATCAGTTCAAGCTCTACACCCGCAGCATCACCCCGGGCGAACGGCTCGGCAATGTCGATGAAGTCAGCGCACTGGCGCTGCAACTGCTGCAACGGGTGGAGTTGCCAGCCGACACCCGGTTTCGTCTGGTCGGTGTCGGCCTGAGCAATTTCCAGCAACCCGGTGAAATGGCCGGACAAGCCGAACTGTTCCAGTTCGAATTCTGACGGCCTCCCTTCCAACCAGAATCGGCGCCGCCAGGCAACACCGGCCAGCCGCCGCATGGCCAATCCTTTTCTATACTCAGACGACAAAACGCCGATGGCCACTGGGTGGCGGAGCGCCGCACGATGTTCTGGCAGCAGAAAACCCTCGCAGGAAAATTACTGATCACCGTCAGCACGGCGATGCTGGCGCTGGTGCTGACCATTGCCTTGTCGAACGCTTATGCGATTCGGCAGGAAATGATCCGCTTTGCCACCACGGTCGCCTTGCCCTCGCAAGTGCAGGAGGTGCGCGGTCGGGTCGAGAACATCCTGCAGTATCCGATCACCATTTCCGCCGGCATGGCCTACACCCGGGAACTGGCAAACTTCCTCGCCAGCGGCGAGCCGAGCAGCGATCACGACGCCATTCAAAGCTACCTGGCCCGGCTCAAAACCGGCACCGGTGCCACCTCGGCTTATCTCGTGTCCGGCAGGTCGTTGAACTACTACACCGAGACCGGTCTGCTGAAAACGCTGGATCGCAACAATGCCCGCGACGGCTGGTTCTTCACCTTCACCAGCTCGGGCAAGGACTTCGAGATGGTGGTGGACAAATCGCAAACCTCGAACCAGCTCGTTGCCTACGTCAATTACGCCGTCAAGGAAAACGGTCAGACCATCGCCGTGGTCGGCATCGCCCGCACCGTCGACGAACTGGCCGCCGTGCTGCGCGACATGAAGGTCGGCGAATCCGGCTCGGTGTTTCTGCTCGGGCGTGACGGCACGATCCAGCTGCATCGTGACGAAAAGCTCGTTCGACAACAGCTCGATGCAGCCATGCCGGCGCTGGCCTCGGAGAGCGCTCGCCTGAGCCAAAGCAAGGCGCTGGAGGTCGTCAGCATCGACAGTGGCGACGGCGACCTCTACGTCGCTTCGGTGCCGCTCACCAGCATCGACTGGAACGTCATCGCCATCATGCCCAAGCAGGAACTGCTGGCGCCGATCACCCGGCTGACCACCTACACGCTGCTGTTTGCCGCCGTCATTGCCGTTGTCGCAATGCTGGTGCTGGTTGCCTTGAACCGGCGGCTGCTGCGGCCGGTGCAGGTCGCCGCGGAAGCCCTGAACGAGATCGGCAAAGGTGGCGGTGATTTGCGCCAACGCTTGCCAGTCAGCAGCGAGCAGGAAACCGCCATGCTGGCCGAAGGTTTCAACCGTTTCATCAGCTCGTTGCAGGGCATTCTGAGCCAGGTGGTCAGCAATGCAACGCAGGTGGCGTCGCAATCGCGGGAGTTGCTGGCCGAGCTGGCCACGGCAGCCGAACACGCCCGCGCGCAACAGATCAAAACCGAACTGGTCGCGACCGCCGTCAACGAAATGGGCAGCACCGTGCATGAGATTGCCCGCAATGCCAGCGCCGCCGCCACGGCGGCCAAGAGCGCCACCGAAGAGAGCGCTGCCGGTACCAGCGTGGTGCTCGGTACCGCCGCCAACATCGACCGACTGGCGGTGGAAATCGGCGATGGCGCGCAGTCCGTGCAGAATCTGGCCAATGATGTCGCCACCATCAGCAATGTGTTGGATGTCATCCGCGGCATCTCCGAGCAAACCAACCTGCTCGCCTTGAACGCCGCCATTGAAGCCGCCCGTGCCGGCGAGCAAGGTCGGGGCTTTGCCGTGGTGGCCGATGAAGTGCGCAACCTCGCCAAACGCACCCAGCAATCGACCGAAGAGATCCGCAACACCATCGAAACCCTGCAGCGAAACGCCGCACGTGCCGTCGCTGCAATGGAAAAAGGTCAGGGCGTGCTCAGCGAAAGTGTCCAAAGCGCACGCCAGGCCGGCGGTTCGCTGCAGAACATTCAGCAGGGCGTGACCCATATCTCGGACATGAACTACCAGATCGCCGCGGCCACCGAAGAGCAAAGCACGGTCACCGAAGACATCAACAAGAACATCTCGGCGATTGCCGATCTGTCGCGCCAGACATCGGCAGTAGCGAGCCGTTGCCAGGACCACTGTGCCGAACTGGATCGTTTGGCGGAGCAACTGCAAGCCCTGATGCGCCAGTTTGCCCTGTAGCCGAAGACCAGCGAGACGCCGTCTGGTGCAGACGGCGCGTTTCGGCGCGAAGGACCGCGGTATTTGGCGACCTGAACAGCGCTTTTGCTGAGCCCGCCTTCAGACGGTTGGGCCATACTGACTCGAACCATTCGCGCTGCCCGCACTGCGCAGAAAAAACGCCAGCGATGCTGGCGCTTTTTCTGGCTGACAAAGCCGCGATGGCTGAACCCCTATTTCACGCCGTATTGACTGCGCAAACCATCAACCAGCGCTTTCTTGTCTTTCAGGAACTGGTTGAACTCGGCCACCACCGCGGCATGCTTGATGGTCGACAAATGATAGGTGCCGTTGTCATGCGGCAAGGCACTGTCGAACACCAGCACATCCGGGGTTTTCAGCACATTCTTCATGTAGTGCGCTGCGACATCGATGTTGGCGTAGCCGGCATCGACGCGCTTGGCCTGCACGCTTTTGATCACGGCATCGAGGGTGTCGAGTTCCTGCAACTTGATCTTGCCAGCGCTGACGTCGCCCATGTAGGTCCACGGCGTAAAACCACGCGGCGCGCCCAGGACTTTCAACGTCGTTTTGCCTTTCATGTCCGGCAATACCAGCGCGCCGTCGGTGAACTGGGCGACGGCATCGCTGTAGACAATGGTTTTGCCTTTCTTGGCATCACCGGCCCAATTGCTGTTGTCCGGGTACTTGAAATCGACCTCACCGGCGATGAACACACCGATCAAGCGTGCTACCGGATACGGCTTGAATTGCAGTGTGTAGCCCTTCTCCTTCGCAAAAGCTTTCAAGACTTCCGCGCCAAAACCTTGATACTCGCCGCCTTCAAAACTGTAGTGCGGGTTGTACTCCAGATTTTCCACGCCAACCGTAAAGGTCTTGCCATTGGCCCAGGCCGTGCTGCCCAACAGCAATGCCGCTACCCATAACAGCTGTTTCATGATGATGCTCCTCACAGTGTCCACTTCAGCATGAGTTGGGTCACCCGCTCGTGTTCGCCGTCAACGCCGAACTTGTTGCGCCAGTAGGAATATTCGATACCGGCCTGGATCACGCCGGGCGAACCGGCCATGGCGCCGATATCCCACAGGATCTGCGGCACGAACAGCAGGTGGGCTTCATTGGTGCCAAACGGCCCGTCGATCTCGCCGATGTAGTCGGCAAAGCCGCCGATGCTCCAGTCGGTGCTGCCAATCTTGAACGGGAACAGACCGGCAATATTGAGCTGCCAGGTATCATCATTGGTGGTGCCGAACACCTGATCGTTATGTTCCATGCGCTGGTACAGATTGAGCTGGAAAAACGCCGCCCCCGGCATCGCCAGATCGAAGCCGACCCCGACCAGATAGGCGCTGACATTGCCCGCGTCATCCTTGCCAAAGTTCCACTGCGTTGCCAGCAGCACGTCTTTGATAAAGCCCTCCGGTTTCCAGTCGTTCAGCTTGCCGAAGCTCAGGCGAGGCTGAAACTCGCCATAGAACTCGCTGTCGTCGGCATCGCCGTTGATGACATCGACGAAGAAGAAGTTGTCGCCGTATTTCCAGCCGCTGGCATGTTCCAGCGTCAGGATGTTCTTTTCTATCCCGTCGGGTCCGAGCGGAATCATGAAATCGTCACCATTGAGAAACTGGGCGTTGGTGCTGCTCCAATCGGCCGCCACGGCGACGCCCCCCACTCCAGACGCGACCACCCAGAACAGCGGATGCAGAGACTTCACGATTCGATTCATAGTGCTGACCTCGGCAAGGAAGGTACTTAGGTGTAGTCAAGGAAACGCGCGCCGACAAGGTTCTTGCACCGTTTTGGTCATAACGCTGCCGGCGCCCCGAGGCGGCTCAGACTGGACTTGGGCCAGTTGTTGCGGCGTGCACGCCGCCGCCAGCCGCCATGCCCGCACCAATCTGGCGCCTGGGCGAGTGAGGCTTGCACCGCAACGGGCCAAATCGGCGCCGAAATCGGCCGAATTTCCCCCTTTTCGCGCTGGCACGACCGCTGCATTGCTGCTTCCTGCTGGTCGGCCTCGCTGGCAAGCAACGCCAAGAGCAACCACACAACCAACACGCTCGTGGGTAGGAAACCATCGCCCCAACAGTACAGCGCGCCAGCAGCTGGCGCAGCGGAGGGAAGCATGAAGTTCGTCACCGCCATCATCAAGCCGTTCAAATTGGAGGACGTGCGCGAGGCGCTCAGTGAAGTCGGCGTCACCGGCGTCACCGTCTCGGAAGTCAAAGGCTTCGGCCGGCAAAAAGGCCACACCGAGCTCTATCGCGGCGCCGAGTACGAAGTGGATTACGTGCCGAAAGTCAAACTCGAAATCGCCATTCCGGAGGATTTGCTGGAGCGCACCGTCGAAGCGATCAGCAAAGCCGCCAACACCGGAAAAATCGGCGACGGCAAGATTTTTGTTTTCGACCTCGAACAAGTCATCCGGATCCGCACCGGCGAAACCAACGAAGCGGCACTCTGAGGGGGAAGTAGCATGAATTACCGTTCTTTGGGCCATTCTGTAGGAAAGGCCGCCTTGTGGTCTTTGCCGTTGTGGGCGCTGAGTTCACTGGCACATGCCGATGAAGCACCGAGCCTGAGTGCCGGCAACACCGCCTGGATGCTGACCGCAACCGCGCTGGTGCTGTTCATGACCATCCCGGGTCTGGCGCTGTTTTACGGCGGCATGGTGCGCAAGAAAAACGTGCTGGCGACGCTGATGCAGAGCTTCTTCATCGCTGCGCTGGTCAGTGTGCTCTGGGTTGTGATCGGCTACAGCCTCGCGTTTGCGCCGGGCAGCGGTTTCATCGGCGGCTTCGACAAGGTGCTGCTGAAAGGCGTTGCCTTTGATCAGCTCTGGCCGGGTACCACCATTCCGGAAATGCTGTTCATGGTGTTCCAGATGACCTTCGCGATCATCACCCCGGCGCTGATCACCGGCGCCTTTGCCGAGCGGATGAAATTCTCGGCGCTGATCGTGTTTGTCTCGGCCTGGCTGCTGATTGTCTACGCGCCGATCGCGCACTGGGTCTGGGAAGGCACCGGCTGGCTGTTCACGATGGGCGCGCTCGATTACGCCGGCGGCACCGTGGTGCATATCAATGCCGGTATCGCCGGTCTGGTCGCCGCCGTGATGCTCGGCAAGCGCGTCGGTTACGGCAAGGAATTGATGGCACCGCACAACCTGGTGTTGACGCTGATTGGCGCCTCGATGCTGTGGGTTGGCTGGTTCGGTTTCAACGCCGGTTCGGCGCTGAATGCCGATGCCCGCGCCGCAATGGCGATGGTGGTGACGCAAGTGGCGGCCGCCGCCGCGACCCTGTCCTGGGTCGCTGCCGAATGGGTATTCAAAGGCAAGCCGTCGCTGCTGGGCGCTGCGTCCGGCGCCGTCGCCGGTCTCGTCTGCATCACGCCGGCCTCGGGTTTTGTCGATGTCAGCGGCGCGCTGATCCTCGGCTTGCTCGCCGGCGTGGTCTGCTACTGGGGCGCCACCAGTCTGAAGCGCGCGCTGAAATACGACGACTCGCTTGATGCCTTCGGCGTGCACGGTGTCGGCGGCATTCTCGGTTCGATTCTGGTCGGCGTGTTCGCCACCAATGCCATTGCCGGCGGCGCGGTCAAACCGGTCGCCGAGCAGCTGGTGGTGCAGCTGATCGCAACCGGCGCCACCATCGCCTACACGCTCGTGGTGACGGCGGTGCTGCTGAAGCTGATTGATTGGACCATTGGTCTGCGGGTATCCGAAGAGGAAGAGCGCGAAGGGTTGGACATCGTGCTGCATGGCGAGCACGTGGACTGACGGGGTGGCCGCCGGCGCTGCTTGCCACGTGGGCGGCCCTGTTTGGCGGGAAGATGCCAGTCCTCCGGCATCTTCCTGCCTCTTCCGATTGAACGCGGACTTGCGTTACATCGTGACGGCGATTCGATGATGCAGCTAGACACGCAGGCGATAAGAAGCGACTTGGTCTTTCGCACAGACACGTTGCAGCATCCCGATGTTATCGCGCTGCTGCAGGAACATCTCCGTTGCATGCGTGAGGTCTCACCGCCGGAAAGCTGTCATGCGCTGGATCTCAGCGGCTTGCGTCAAACCGACGTCACGTTCTGGAGCGTCTGGGACGGCGACGTGCTGGCCGGATGCGGCGCGTTGAAAGCGCTCAGCCATGAGCATGGCGAGATCAAATCAATGCGCACCGCGTATTCGCACCAGCGCCAAGGTGTCGCCACACAGATGCTGAGGCAGATCATTGCCGAAGCCAACCGCCGAGGCTACCGGCGCCTGAGTCTGGAAACCGGTTCCATGGCGTATTTCGAACCCGCCAGGAAGTTGTATGCCGCGTTTGGCTTTACGTTTTGCGCGCCGTTCGCCGCCTATGTGGAAGATCCCAACAGCGTGTTCATGACCAAAACACTGTGACCGGTTCTGGAGTTTCGCCCCCGGCTTTCGCCGGGATGACCTCGGGATGTTACCTGCCAGCGGGCCCCTACATGACGACGATCAGCCGACTGCATCCGCACTGCACCGAACGCACGCTACAGGAACTGATCGAGGTGCTGCGAAGCTGCGTGCACGACGGCGCCTCAGTCGGCTTCTTCGCGCCGCTGTCGGTCGAGCAGGCGCTCGGTTATTGGCATGAAGCCTTGCGGGAAAGCGCGCACAACAAACGCTGGATCTGGGTCGCACAGGTCGGCGGCCGGATCGTCGGCTCGGTGCAGCTTGCCATTTCCGACCAGCCGAACGGCCGACACCGGGCCGAGGTGCAGAAGCTCCTGGTGCATCAGGCATTCCGCCGCCAGGGCATCGGCGCGGCGCTGCTGAAGGCGCTGGAGCAAGAGGCCCTCGCCAGCGGCCGCGAACTGCTGGTGCTCGACACCCGCACCGGTGATGGCGCCGAACACCTTTACCGCCGTCTGGGCTACTGCGAAGCGGGCCTGATCCCCGGCTATACCCGGACGCCGGCCGGTATCCCGCGCAGTACCAGCATCTACTACAAGCACCTGCGTACCGCCGCCGGCACAGATCCAAACCCGGTCGCCAGCGCCAACGCCATTGAGGCCTGACCAGCTCGCCGCAGCGCAACATAAGGCAGCCTCGCCTTTTTGCTGCGCCTGCGTATAATGCGCGCCAGTTCTCAGACCCCCCTCCGCCCACCGGCTGTTCCAGCCTGACGGCAGAGCCAAAAAACCGGGGTCGTCGCAGCAGCCGGCGCTAGTCACAACGCGTCGCCGCTTTAGGAAGACCGGAAGGGTTGCCTGTGGCAATGCTTCCTACTCTGGCAGTCATTTTCGATTCGTTTGGGGGCCGTACAGCAGAACCCGTTCCGTCAGGACGCTGCTGCGCGGACAAGCGAGAACAAGGTTTACGTTTCCGTAAACGTACACCTGGTCCGCTGAACTAGACTTGTCGGCCCGACTGGCAGGCAACGCGTCGGTTCGCTCCGCGACCGCCGCAAGGACTGAAAGCTTCATCAACCCGCAAGAACAGGAGAACTGGTATGGCGGTGTTCAACCTGCGTGCCTATGACGACCACGAGCAGATCGTTTTCTGCAGCGATGCCGCCTCGGGCCTCAAAGCCATCATCTGCATTCACTCCACCGCACTCGGCCCGGCCGTTGGCGGCTGCCGGATGTGGGAATACAACACCGATGAAGGCGCGCTGGTCGATGCGCTGCGTCTGTCGCGCGGCATGACCTACAAGAACGCCATGGCCGGCCTGCCATTCGGCGGTGGCAAGTCCGTCATCATCGGCAACCCGAAAACCCTGAAGTCGGAAGCGCTGTTCCGCGCCTTCGGCAAGTTCGTGCACTCGGTCAGCGGCCGTTATGTGACCGCCGAAGACGTTGGCACCTCGCCGGCCGATATCGCCATCGTGCACAAAGAAACCCCGTACGTGCTCGGCCTCGAAGGCAAGTCGGGCGATCCGTCGCCGATGACCGCTTACGGCGTTTATAAAGGCATCAAGGCCGCGGTCAAGTTCAAGCTCGGCCGTGATTCACTGGACGGCGTCAAGATTGCGGTGCAGGGTCTGGGCCACGTCGGCTACTACCTGTGCAAACACCTGTCGGATGAAGGCGCCAAGCTGTTCGTCACCGACATCAACAAGGAATCGATCGAGAAGGTCGTTGCCGAATTCAAGGCAACTGCCGTTGATGTCAACGCCATCTACACCCAGGACGTCGATGTCTACGCACCGTGCGCCCTCGGCGCCACCGTCAACGACGAAACCCTGCCGCGCCTGAAGTGCAGCATCATCGCCGGTGCCGCCAACAACGTGCTGGCCGAAGATCGTCACGGCGTCGCGCTGATGAACCGCGGCATTCTGTACGCCCCGGACTACGTCATCAACGCCGGCGGCATCATCAACGTTTCGTTCGAGAACAACTACTCGAAGGAAGCGGCGATGAAGAAAACCGAAAACATCTACAACACGCTGATGAACGTGTTCGAGCGCGCGAAGGCCGAGAACAAGCCGACCAACGCTGTCGCCGACGAAATCGCCCGTCAGCTGGTGGCTGCCGGGCGCAAATAAGCGCCCCCCGTCCTCCGCAAAAAGCCGGCCTTGTGCCGGCTTTTTTTTTCCGCCGCAATGTCTGCCCGCGCACGGCGCCAGCATCGGACTGCCCGCACTGGGCTTTCCGGCAAAGCCGGCTATAGTGGGAGGACGTCAGTGGCAACGCATCGGAAGAACAGGTCAGGGCCATGGAGACGACCTCGACACTGCTGACCGTCATTTGCCTGATCGCGGCAACTGCCTCTATCGCCTGGTTTGTCGTGGCCTTGCCACTGCGGATCGCGCCGATCGCCTCGCTGCATTTTGGCCTTGCCAATGCGCTGTTCACGATCAGCATCGTGCTCACCCTGCAACGTACCGACGCGGCCAGCTGGTGGTACTGGTCACTGGCCGATTTGCTCGGGCTGCTGGCCGTGGTCGGCATGCATCTCGGCACACGCGCGCTGTTCAAACTGCCCAGCCGGCTGCGGCTGCACGCGCTTGGATTCGGCGCTGTCGTGTTGATTTACCTGACCGCCCATCCGGGCCCGGCATCCAGCCTGCGTTTCGGGATCACCTATTCCATCGTGGCGGGGCTGGTCATGGCGTTGATCGCCTTCGACAGCTTTCGTGCCGCGCGCAAGGAATTCACCACCGGCGCCGGGGTCGCGGTTGCCTGGCCGTTCGCCACCATTGCGGTGGCGATGCTGGCTCGCGGCGTACAAATCGCGAGCCAGCAGAACAGTCTGATCGCACTGGCCGACCAACACGACAGTGTTGATGCTGGCTTCGCGATGTGGCTATACACCTTTCTGGTGCTGCTGCTGAACATCAGCCTGTTCGCCAGCGTGTTGACCCGGCTGGTGATGAAAGTGCGCAACTATGCCGAGCGCGATTTCCTGACCGGGCTGCTGAACCGGCGCGCGTTCGATGCCCGCTTGGTGCTGGAACGCAGCCGCCATGAACGCAACGCCGGCAGTTTCTGTCTGGTGGTGTTGGACATCGATCATTTCAAACGCATCAATGATCAGCACGGCCATGCCGTGGGCGATCTGGCCTTGCGTCATGTCGCGGCCCTGTTGACCCAGTCGCTGCGGCCGGTCGATGCCGTGGCCCGGTTCGGCGGCGAAGAGTTTCTGATTCTGCTGCCGGACACGGTGCTGAAAACGGCAGCCGCCGTTGCCGAGCGACTGCGCCAGACGCTGGTCGAACATCCGCTGCATCATCACGGCCACTTGCTGCCGGTGCAGGCGAGCTTTGGCTTTGTCTCCAGCCATGCCGGTGACAACAGCACCTTGCTGGATCTGGCCGATCAAGCGCTGTATCGCGCCAAAACCGAAGGCCGCAATCGCGTCTGTGGCGTGCACAGCGTCGGCTGATTCGCTTCGCGTTCGTATTGGCAACGAGTCCGTTTTCCGGCCAGCACGCCTTCATCTGGTCAAGCGCGGTCAATCCCCTTGACGAACCACTGGCCGGCATATCCCGCCAGACCGCGATCAGCCGGCGAACTTGGCTTTGAGCTTGGCGAGGATATCGGCACGGCGCGGATGGGTCAGGGTTTCGCGCGAGCCAAATTCCAGTGGCCGCAACTGCGCTTCGGTCGGAAACATGATGACGTTGCCGCGTAAGGTTTCCGGCAACAGCGGCAGTACCCGCTGATCAATCGGTGGAAAACCGTGCGCGATCACTTCCCGGGCGTTATGCGTTGGCGTCAGCAGAAAATCGATAAACGCTTCGGCCGCGCTGATCTGCCCGCATTCACGGGTAATGCAGAAATAATCGGCCCAGATCTCGCCGCCCTCCTCGGCGATCACATACTGCCAGTTCGGATTTTCCCGATTGAGCAAAACGCCATCGCCTGACCAGGCCATGCTGAGCCAGGCACCGGCGCGGACCTGGTCGTAGGCCAGACTGCTGAAAGCCTTCAAATGCGGCAGGGTCGACAGCAGCAATTGCTCGGCGGCATCCAGCTCTGCCGGCTTGACCGAATTGAAGGAATAACCGAAATACTTCAGCGCATTGCCAATCGTGGTCAGTTGGTAATCGTGAATGACGGTATGCCGACTGGCTTTGTCGCGCGCCAGCGCCCAGAACTGGCGCCAGCTGCGCGGCGGCTCGACAAACTGCCTGCGATCATAAACAAAGCCGGTCGTACCCCAGTTTTTCGGCAAACCAAAATAGCGCCGCTCACTGCGGACCTCGGCGAGAAAACGCGCGTGTTGACTGGCTTCATCCCAATTGGGGAAATGCGTGGTGCGCAGCGGCCGTAGCAAGCCCATGCGGCCATAAGCGTTGACCGCGTAATTGGTCGCCACCACGATGTCAAAGCCACTTCGCCCGGTCAGCAAATGCGCCATCATCTCTTCGTTGGAGCCAAAGATGCGCAGCTCGATGGCGATACCGGTCTGTTCGGTGAACTGTTTCAGGTTTTCGGCGCTGTGATAATTCGGCCAGGTCGCAACCACGAGTTTTTGCCCGGGTTTGCCAAGCCGCGGAATTTTCGAACTGGCTTGCGCCGCGCTGGCGGCAAGCACGCCGCTCGCGAGCATGGACGCGGCAAGAAATCGGCGGCGCGTGATGGCCACGACAGCAGTGCTCCATGAAGGCGGTGTGACAAGAATTGCAGTGTAGCAGGCCGCCGCGCCGCCGCTGCCGGCTCAGCGTCCGGACAGACGTGCAGTCAGGAAGTCCCGGCAGCTGGCGCGGTCACCGCGAAACAGGATCTGGCGCGGGTGCGAGTCGAATGAATGGCGATAGCGGGGATCGTAGTATTCGGCCAGCAGCGGCGCGATCCAGCGGCCATGGCGATCCTGATCCGCCGGCTCCCGCATCGCGTCGGCCAAGCCTTCCGACAATTGCTGGTGGCGCAGCGCGCCCAGGCGCTTCTGGATGCGATCGAGACCGGCCTGCAGCTGCTGGTGCACTGCGGCCACCGACAGCCCCTGTCGCAACGGCTGCAGCACGTATTCGTCATGGGTCAGCGCAACCCGTTCTGCCATGCTCAGTTCGAGCAGCACGGCCGGCGCCGCATACATCCGGTTCTTCAGGGTCAGCGGCAACTGGTTGACCCCGATCAGCCGGCTCTCATCCTCCACCAGATACTCGTGGTGGCCCGCCAGCAATGCGACGCCGATGCGGTTCTCGAAGGTTTGCTGCGAAGGCTGGCTGCCCAGCCCGCCAAACGCACTGCCACGGTGATTGGCCGCCGCTTCCAGATCGAGCTTCGGCACTGGCAATTCACGCAGCAACCGGGTCTTGCCGGTACCGGTCGGCCCCGACAGCACCAGCAGCGCCGGCAGCTGCTCCAATCGCTCGCGCAGAACCGCCCGCATCGACTTGTAGCCACCGCGCACCCGCAAGGTGTCGGTGCCGGCCTCGGCCAGCCAGTCGCACGCCAGCCGTGAGCGGGCGCCGCCGCGCCAGCAGCACACCAGCATCGGCGTTGCTGACGTCGCCGCCCATTGCTGCCAACGCCGAACCCGCTCCGCCTTGTACGGCGCGGTCAGCTGATAGCCCAGCGCAAACGCCGCGTCCTGGCCCTGCTGTTTGTAGCAGGTGCCGACGAGATGGCGCTCGGCATTGGTCAGGATGGGATCGTTGTGAAAACCCGGAATGGCGCCGTCCGCCCATTCCCCTTCCGAGCGCACATCCAGACAAGCCGGTGGCGTCGGTTGCAACAACTGCTGCAACGCCTCGTGCGGGGACACAATGTCGGAACTGGCCATGCGCGCTCTCATCAGTGACGCGGCATTATGGCAAATATGCAGCTCGCGCGGCAGCAGGATGGCAGCCAGGAAAACCGCCAAGAAAAAAGCGACCCGGAGGTCGCTTTTTTACGGTTTCCCGGCTCAGGCCGCGGCCGGAACCGGATTCAATTGTTCTGCCGTCCAGGCTTCGACCACTTGCCGCAGCAGGAACAGCGGCATTGCGCCATTTTTCAGCACGACGTTGTGGAATTCCCGGATGTCGAATTTGTCGCCCAGCTTGGCGCGTGCTTCTTCGCGCAGCGCGAGAATTTCGATCATGCCGATCTTGTACGAGCAGGCCTGACCCGGCATCACGATGTAACGCTCGATCTCCGAAGTCACATCGGACTCCGCCAGACCGGTGTTGCTCATCATGTACTCGATCGCCTGTTCGCGGGTCCAGCGCTTGGCATGAATACCGGTATCGACCACCAGACGCACGGCGCGGAACAGCTCGGCCTGCAGGCGACCGAGGTTGTCGAACGGATCGTTCTGGAAGCCGGCTTCCCAGGCGACCCGCTCGGCATACAGCGCCCAGCCTTCGGCATAAGCGGTGAACGGACTCATCCGGCGGAACAACGGCAGTTCGCTGTTTTCCTGGGCAATCGTGATCTGGAAATGATGACCCGGCACCGCTTCGTGATAGGCCAGCGTGCGCATGTCATATTTCGGCGTCGCCTTGATGTCATACAGGTTGGCGTAGAAAATGCCCGGCCGGGAGCCGTCCATCGCCGGCGCATTGTAATAAGCACCCGGTGACGTCTTTTCCTTGAACTCCGGAATGCGCTCGACCTTGACCCCCATCTTCGGCTTGACCGCAAACCACGGATCCAGACCGGCCGAGATTTCATCGATGATCTTCTGGTAATCCTGCAGGATCTGCTGCCGGCCTTCATCGGTGTCCGGATACAGGAAACGCGCTTCCTCGCTGAGCTGGCGCATCAGTGTGCCCACCGGCTGCGTGGCATCGTAGCCCTGTGCCGTCAGAATCTCGCGCATCTCGCCATGAATGCGCGCCACTTCAGCCAGACCCAGCTGGTGCACTTCATCCGGCGTCATGCTGGTGGTGGTGAACATTTCCAGCATGAACGCATAGAATGCCTCGCCTTCCGGCAACTTCCAGACGCCGTCATCGGTGGTGGCTTTCGGCTGCTGCTCGATCAGGAAGGCTTTCAGATTGTTGTAGGCCGGATAAACGGTTTGTTCGATCTGCTGCTTGGCATCGGCCAGCAAACGGGTCTTGTCGGCATCGGCCATATCTTTAGCTTCGCCGAGCTTCTTCTCGAATGAACTGTACAGAATGTTCTGCTCGATCGGAGTGGCAACAAAGCCATCGATTTCGGCGATGACTTTGGTCAGCACAAAGGCCGGTGGGATGATGCCTTTTTCTTCCCGCAGCTTCAGGCCTTCGATGACCTGGGCAAACTTGATCCCGATCTTCGACAGCCGCGCGTTGTAATCCTCGGCATCGCCGACGCTGTTGACCTGGTGCGCCGACTCCATGAAGGTCGGGAAACCGTTCTGGACGCCGAACAGCTGATTGACCGGATAATTGTGGTAGCGCCACTTGTCGGCGCCATCTTTCATCTTGCCCAGAAACCAGGTGCCCATGTCATAGGTGAGCTGTTCCTGATAGCCCAGATCGGCACGGTCATAACTCTGGAACTCGGTCATCATGTCGTTCATTTTGGCAATCATGCGATCACCGGCCTGAACCGACTCGTCATCGAGATCATCCTGGTGGAAAGTGATGCCAACGCTTTCCAGCATGCGCAACTGCGACAGCGTTTCCGGGCTCTCCAGGACAAACTGCATGAACGCGCGGTTGATTGCCAAATTGAACGGCAGCTTGCCGTACCAACCGTATAAACCAACCAGAAGCAGCAAGCCGAGCAGCGCGGCCAAAATAACGCCCAACCATTTCACAATACGCACGGAGTTCTCCTCTCCCGTTTCTTGCCAGCAATCACGCATCGGTTACCCACCGGTGCGGTTGTCCCGTTTTATGGATTATTTCTTGAAACCGCGTTGCGGATCCGCCGGTTCACGGTAGCGGTCGCGCAACCGGGTTTGCCGCGACAGCAACGGCTGTTCCGTACCCGCAACGATGACGTGATCCGGATAGCTGGTGACTTCCAACGGATCACCGCTCCAGACCACGATGTCGGCGTCAAAACCCACCGCCAGTTTGCCGTAGCGATCGGCGATGCCGAAGATTTCCGCCGGGTTGACCGTCAGCGCCGCCAATGCCGCTTCCGTCGGCAGGCCATGGGCAACGGCGTTACCGGCGCCTTGCCGCACCAGATGCGCATTGTGGCTCGGCGAATCGCCCGCGTTGCTGGTGAATGCCAGCTTGACTCCCGCCCGATGCAGCAAGGCGGCATTCTGCAGCGATGCCGACAGGGTATCGAAACTGCCGGGCAGATTTTCCATCGGCGCCAGAATGACCGCCGCATTGGCCGCCGCAATGTCTTTTGCGACCCGATGCCCTTCGCTGGCGCCCAGCAAGACCAGCTTCAGTTTGAACGTGCGGCCGAGCTGAAGAATGGCGCGAATGTCCTGGGCACGATCAACCGCGACAATCAGCGGCACTTTGCCGTCGAGCACCGGTAGCAAGGCTTCCAGATCACGATACGGCAGCGAATAGTCACGCCGCTCGCCACGCTGGAACGCGGCCTTGTTGGCGGCGTAATCACGGGCATCTTCAAAGGCATGGCGCATTGCCAGCAGGGCCGAAGCGCGCGAGCCTTCCTGGGCGCCATTGGCAATGCCACCGTAATTGGCGATGATGGCCGCATTACGGCGCAGCAACAGATCCTCACCGGCCAGTTTGATGATGCTGGACTGGCCGCCGAAAACGTCGTGCCCGACCCCCGGTGTCACCACGGCACGGGTCAGCCCCATCATCCGGTTGTAAGGGATCAGGACGCTGTCCGGATTGATGATATCGGCCAGATCAAAACTGGCGCCGAAACGCTCATCCGGGGTGGCATTGTCGACCGTGCTGTCTTCCAGCTCGATCTCCATCGTACCGAGCCCGGTGTGGGCATTCATGAAACCAACCGTGACCGGGCGGCCTTTGGCATCGATGATGCGGCTGTCGGCGTCCGGTTTGATATCCGCGCCGATCGCGACAATGCGTTCGCCACGAATGAGCACATGCTGACCGGTTTGCACACCTTTGTCAGCGTGATGCAGGCTGGCGTTCTGAATGAACAGGTTGTCGGCATTGGCCGCAGACGCCAGCGCCACGTTCAGCAAGGACAGCGACAGCAACGACAGGGCCCAACGTGGCGTCATGGAGACAAGCAGGGATTTCACAGACGCTCTCCTTCCGGCTTGACGATGCCGAGTTCGAAATCGGTCACGGGTTGCAGGCTGGCATTGCTGCGGTCATAGCGCAGCGCACCGTCGATGAACACTTTCTCGGCATGCGCATACACCGAGAACGGGTTGCGATCCCAGAGCACGACATCGGCCATCTTGCCGGCCTCCAACGTGCCGACCTTGTCAGCAATGCCGATCGCTTTGGCGGCGTTGCCGGTCAACCAACGAATCGCTTTCGCCTCATCAATGGCCAGACCGGCACGCTGACCGGCGGCCATCGCCTTTGCCGCTTCCTGATTCAGCCGCTGAATGCCGAGCGCGGAATCCGAGTGAATAACGGCGCAGCCGACTCGCTCTTCGGTTTTGTCGTCCACCGTAACGGTGGCTTTTGCCTTGTCAACGTAAGCGGCGTTTTCGAACACCATGTCGAATGCTTCATGCTTGAAGCCCCACCAGTCGGCCCAGACGGCAGCGCAAATATCGTTCTCGGCCAGCAGATCGGCGACCTTGTAAGCCTCGACCGCGTGATGGAACGTGGCGATGCGGAAATTGAATTCCTTGGCGATGTCGATCATCAGCGCCATTTCTTCAGCGCGATAGCAATGGTTCTGAATCAGGATTTCGCCATTCAGGACACCGACCAGCGTTTCCAGCCGCAGATCGCGCGCCGGCTTCTTGTCGGCGACTGCATTCTCGTTACCGCCGGCCGCGGCCAGCGCCTCTTCATAGGCTTGCCAGTCCTGACGGTATTTCTCCGCCTCACTCCAGCTTTTGCGATAGCCCGCGACGTTACCCATCCGGGTCATCGGGCCGCCTTTTTCACCATAGGTGCGCTTCGGGTTCTCGCCGCAAGCCATTTTCAAGCCGTGCGGCGCATCCGGAAATTTCATTTCCTGCACGGTGCGGCCCGGTACGTTTTTCAGCGTCACCGAACGGCCGCCGAACAGGTTGGCCGAGCCCGGCAGGATATGCAGCGAGGTCACACCACCGGCCAGCGCCAGCGGGAACTGTGGATCCTGCGGCCAGACCGCGTGTTCCGCCCAGGCGTAAGCGGTGTCCGGCGCCACCATTTCATTGCCGTCTTCCGAGGCAACCAGACCCGGACTTGGATACACCCCGAGATGAGAGTGGACGTCAATGATGCCCGGCGTCACCCACTTGCCGGCGGCATCGATGATTTCGGTGCCATCCGGCACCGCCAGATCGGTACCGACCGCAAGGATTTTGCCGTCCTGCAGCAGTACGCTGCCGTTGTCGATGCGTTCGCCGTTGCCGATCAACAACGTGGCGTTTTTCAGCAGCGTCGGCTTGCTCGGCAAGGCTTTGTAGGTCGACGGGAACGGCAGCTTGGCGGCACTGGCAGTCTGCGGCTCATCACCACATCCCGCCAATAGCAATGACATGCCGAACGCCAGCACCGACAGGCGCATGTGCGTCATCATGACTTCTCCTCATGGATGATGGGCCGGCGCTTCGTCGTCGCCATGGCCCGGGGCAAATAATCGGTCGATGTAAACACAGGCTGTGACCGCGGACAAGGGAGCGGGTTCGGCAGAAAAGCCCGGTTACAATTGCCTCGCGGCAGCTCCCGCACGCTCAGGCCGGCAGCACCACGGTGCGGAAGAACTGCAGCAAATCGAGTTTGAACTGCTCCGGCCGTACCGACGCTTCGATATCGTCGTCGCAGTCCGGATCCGCCAAATCGACGTCCTGAACCGGCAACGGCTGCCGGAACCGGGCGTGATAGAAGACTTTGACCAAGGGTTGATACGGCTTGTCCGGATTGGCTGCCAGGACAAACGCCAGTCGCTGGCTTTTCAGTTTGATCAGACTGCCGGCCGGATAGAAGCCGATGGCCTTGATGAATGCCATCACCAGCTCGGCGTCGTACAGGGCGTAGCTGTCCGCCCGCAGCACCTTGAATGCCCGGACGGCCGTCACCGCATTGCGGTAAAACCGTGGCGCCGTCATGGCGTCATAGCTGTCGACAATGGCCATCATCCGGCCCGCTTTGGAGATGTCGTCGCCGCGCAGCTTGTTCGGGTAGCCATTGCCGTCGAGCCGCTCGTGATGGTGCGCAATGGCATCGCGCATCAGGGCGGTGAAACCCGGCAAGCCATCGGTCATCTCAAGGCCGTACTCGACGTGCCGGCGGACCTCACGAAACTCCTCGGCGGTCAATCGGCCCGGTTTGTCCAGCACCGCGGCATCGAGCCGGATTTTGCCGATGTCATGCCACAGCGCGGCCAGGGCCAACTGCTCCACGTCCGTCTCCGGCAGCTGCAGGGCGCGGCCGAACACGGTCATCAGGATGCTGCCGTTGAGCGCGTGTTCGAGCAGATAGCGATCGCGTTCGCGCAAATGGGCCAGACAGATCAGGGCATCACTGTTGCGCAGCAACGATCCCATGAATTCCCGTACCATGCTGCGCGTTGCCTCACTCGGCAACGGCTGACCCGGCGGCAATGCCGCCATCAGCTCCGCCAGGGTTTTGAGGGCATCGTCATACAGTTCGTTGGCATGGCTAAGTTCGCGGTCAAGCGCGATCGGTTTGGTCGTCGTACCCGCCCGCTTCGCCGCCGGTTTGCTGGTGGCAGCGCCGTCGCGGCCACCGGCCTGCCGCGCAGTATCGACAATGACTTCTTCGATGCCGAGCTGAGATAACGCGGTTATGGCGGCTTGGTCACGCAAGGCGCCTTCCGTTTTGACCAGCATATCGCCACTCTGGCGACTGATTTCAATCACGTACATGCCGGGTTTAAGCTCAGCGACGGACAACCGTTTCAGCATCAGTGCTCTCCCTGCAGATGACGCAGCTCAGACTCCGGTGATGGAGCGTAGAAACCCGAGCAGATCCAGTTTGAACTGCTCCGGTTTGACCGCCGCTTCGATCTCGTCTTCGCATCGTGGTGCCGCCAGATCGACATCGGTGACCGGCAGTTGTTGACGAAACTTGCTGTGATAGAAAACTTTGACCACCGGTTTCAGCGGATCGCTGTCACCGGACTGGATCACGATGCCAAGCCGCTGACTCTTCAGACGCACCAGCGTACCGACCGGAAAAACCCCAATTGCGCGGATGAAATGGGCCACCAACTCGGTGTCATAGCTGACGCCAGAGGCTTCGCGCAGAATCTTGAAGGCATGGGTGGACGTGAAGCCATCCTTGTAAACGCGATTGGCGGTAATGGCATCGTAACTGTCGACAATCGCGATCATCCGACCATAGCGGGAAATGCCGTCACCACTGAGCTTGTGCGGATAGCCACGGCCATCCAGGCGTTCGTGGTGCTGAATCAGCACCTCCAGACTGAGCGCCGAAATACCCGGCATGTGCTTGACCACGTCATAACCGTACTCCACGTGGCGACGCATTTCGACGAACTCTTCGTCAGTCAGTTTGCCGGGTTTGTTCAACACCTTGTCCTGCACCAGGATCTTGCCGACATCGTGCAGCAGCGCACCGGTCGCCAGCTGGTGAATGACGGTCTCCTCGAGCTTCAGATGCCGGGCGAGTATGGTCATCAGAATCGAAACGTTGACCGAATGCTCGAGCAGGTACGCGTCTTTCTCGCGAATGCGCGTCATGCACAGCAGCGCATCCTGATTGCGGAATACCGACTCCATGAAAGCCGAAGCCATGTTCTGCATCGGCTCCAGCGCCAGCGGCCGACCGGCCTTGATGTCATCAAACGCTTTCTGCTGCAGCGCCTTGGCTTCGGCATAGAGCTTGGCGGCGCGGTTGAGCTCGGTCTCCATCGGCACTTTCGTCATAGCCGGCATAGCAGCCGGTCTGGCCGATCCCGATTTCGTCCCTGCCGATTTGCTATCGGCCGGCCTGCTATCTGACGACATGGCCGCCGCGGTGCTGGCAGCCTGGCTGGCGGCTTCGGAACCGGCAATGGTCTTGCTCGGATCGATCAAGACTTCCTCAATACCGCGCGCAATGAGCGCGTCGATGGCGGCGCGGGTCCGGACCCAGCCCTGGGTTGTCACTTGCATATGGCCGGACTGGCGAACCACTTCCACGACATACATGCCCGGGATCAGCTCGCCGGCTTTCTTGTTCAAGAACATGAGTTCGCCACACCACAACACGCACTGCGTTAACCGTAGCAAACGCCAGCCGTTTCCGCCGCCCGGCCGAGCGGAAATTTCGCGGTGACCAGACAGCCAAAAGGCCCGCAAGCGGGCCTTTTGGCATTGTCACTGCATCGGCGGCGGTTCAGCCCTTGAGCTTGGCCACTGCCGCGGTCAGCTCCGGCACCAACGTGAACAGATCACCGACCAGACCGTAATCGGCGACCGAAAAAATCGGCGCTTCTTCGTCCTTGTTGATGGCGACGATGACTTTCGAATCTTTCATGCCGGCAAGGTGCTGAATGGCGCCGGAAATGCCGACCGCAATATACAGTTGCGGAGCAACGATCTTGCCGGTCTGACCAACCTGATAATCGTTCGGCACGAAGCCGGCATCGACCGCAGCGCGCGAGGCACCGACGGCGGCGCCGAGCAGATCGGCGAGCTTTTCCAGCATCGGGAAATTGTCGCCGCTCTGCATGCCGCGACCACCGGAAACGATGACCTTGGCGGCAGTCAGCTCCGGTCGCGCCGACACGGTCAACTCCTGACCGACAAAGCTCGACAGGCTGTTGTCGGCAGCGGCACTGACCGCTTCGATAGCAGCATTGCCGCCGCTGGCGGCGACGGCATCAAAACCGGTGCTGCGCACGGTGATGAGTTTGATGGCATCGGTCGACTGCACGGTGGCAATCGCATTACCGGCGTAAATCGGCCGCTGGAAGGTGTCAGCACTGACCACGGCGGTGATGTCGGACACCATCTGCACATCGAGCAAGGCTGCCGCGCGCGGCAGCAGGTTCTTGCCGAAAGTCGTCGCCGGCGCCAACACATGCGAATACTGCTTGGCGTGCGCGACCACGGCCGGGGTCAGGTTTTCTGCGGTCAGATGGGCCAGCGCGGCGTCATCAAGCTTCAGCACTTTGGCGACGCCAGCGGCCTGCGCGGCTTCGCTGGCCACGGCATCGATGCCATGACCGGCGACCAATACATGGATCTCGCCGCCAATCTTTGCGGCAGCGGCAATGGTGTTCAGCGTGGAACCGGCGAGTTTGCCCTTGGCGTGCTCGGCAATAACAAGAATGGCCATCAGATCACCTTCGCTTCGTTACGCAGTTTGTCGACCAGCTCCTGCACGGAACCGACCTTGATGCCGGCTTTGCGCGCCGCCGGCGCCTCCACTTTCAGGGTCTTGACCCGCGGCGCGACATTGACGCCGAGTTCGGCCACCGTGAGTTTGGCGAGCGGCTTTTGTTTGGCCTTCATGATGTTCGGCAAGCTGGCAAAACGCGGCTCGTTCAGGCGCAGATCGGTGGTCAGCACCGCCGGCAGTTTCAGCTTCAGCGTTTCCAGGCCGCCGTCGATTTCGCGGACCACCTCCACTTCACCGGCATTGACACCGACCTTCGACAGGAAGGTGCCCTGCGGCCAGCCGAGCAGGCCTGCCAGCATCTGGCCGGTCTGGTTGTTGTCGGCATCGACCGACTGCTTGCCGAGCAGCACCATTTGCGGCTGCTCGCGTTCGACCACGGCCTTCAGCAGCTTGGCAATCGCCAGCGGCTCCAGCTCGGTCGCTTCTTCGATGTGGATCGCGCGATCGGCCCCGAGCGCGAGCGCGGTGCGCAGCGTTTCCTGGGCCTGGGCCGGGCCGGCCGTGACGACGACGATTTCGGTCGCCACGCCTTTTTCTTTCAGCCGCACCGCCTCTTCGACGGCGATCTCACAGAATGGGTTCATCGCCATCTTGACGTTGGCGGTTTCCACGCCGGTGCCGTCGGCTTTCACCCGCACCTTGACGTTGGCGTCGATGACGCGCTTGATTGCGACCAGAATTTTCATGACGGGGCCTTGAGGTCCTATAATTCCGCACTTTCGGGCGACCGGCCCGGCCTGGTCATTTTTTGACCGGGCGTAAAGGTCCGGCGCGGGAGGCGCGATCTTGGAACCTGACGCGGCTCCGGTCAATGACAAATCGGCAAGGACAGCCGATTTGCACGGCGTTAGCCGCCCGCAGGGTGAGCGCCATGGCTGGCGCGAATGATTTGCCGCAAAACCGCGCGGTAAAATCGCGATAAATCCTATACGGCTGCACCACCGGGCCGGATGGCTCATAGCGGGCCGCATGGCCCACAAACAAAAAGCGCGGCTTTGGCAGCGCTGCAGGATCGGGAGAAGCACGCTCGTGGCACGTGAAAGCATGGAGTTTGATGTCGTCATCGTCGGTGGCGGCCCGTCGGGTCTGGCCGCGGCCATCCGGCTGCGTCAGCTGGCGCAGGAAACCGGTCATGACATCAGTGTCTGCCTGGTCGAAAAAGGCTCGGAAATCGGCGCCCACATCCTGTCGGGCGCCGTGTTCGAGCCGCGCGCATTGAACGAACTGCTGCCGAACTGGAAAGAACTGGGCGCGCCGCTGAACACCCCGGTCAGCGACGAGAAATTCCTGTTTCTCAGCGAAACCGGCGCGGTGTCGTGGCCGACCTCGCTGCTGATCCCGCAGCAGAAAAACCACGGCAATTACATCATCAGCCTTGGCAATCTCTGCCGCTGGCTGGGTCAGCAAGCCGAAGCGCTCGGTGTCAACCTGTTCCCGGGCTTTGCCGCGGCTGAAGTGCTGTACCACGACGACGGCTCGGTTGCCGGTATCGCCACCGGCGATATGGGCATCGGCAAAGATGGCAAGCCAAAAGCGAGCTACCAGCCGGGCTACGAACTGCGCGCCAAATACACGCTGTTTGCCGAAGGCTGCCGCGGCCATCTCGGCAAGCAATTGATGGAGAAATTCGGCTTGCGCGACGGCCGCGATCCACAGCACTACGGCATCGGCATCAAGGAACTCTGGGAAGTGCCGGCCGAAAATCACCAACAAGGTTTGGTCGTGCACTCGGCTGGCTGGCCGCTGCAATCCGACACCTACGGCGGGTCGTTCCTGTATCACCTGGAAAACAACCAGATCGCCATCGGTTTTGTGATCGGCCTGAACTATTCCAATCCGTATTTGAGCCCTTACGAGGAATTCCAGCGCTTCAAGACCCATCCGGCCATTGCCAAGTACCTCAAGGGCGGTCGGCGCGTGTCCTATGGCGCCCGCGCACTGAACGAAGGCGGCTGGCAGTCAGTGCCGAAGCTGTCGTTCCCAGGCGGTTTGCTGATCGGTTGCGAAGCCGGTTTCCTGAACCTGCCGAAAATCAAAGGCAGCCACACCGCAATGAAATCCGGCATGCTCGGTGCCGAAACCGTGTTTGCCGCGCTGAAAAACGGCAGTGAAGGCCGCGAGAACCTGACCGCGTTCGAAACCGCCTATCAGCAGTCGTGGGTACACGACGAACTGTACCGCGCCCGCAACACCTATCCGGCTTTCCACAAATTCGGGCTCTGGGGTGGCGTGCTGTTCACCGGCATCGATCAGCTGCTGTTCCGCGGCAAACTGCCGTTCACGCTGCGGGTCAAACAGCCGGACCACGAGTCGCTGCAACTCGCCTCACGCAGCCGGAAAATTCTCTATCCGAAACCGGACGGCGTGCTGAGCTTTGACCGGATGAGTTCGGTGTTCATCTCGAACACCAATCACGAAGAAGATCAGCCCTGTCACCTGACCTTGAAAGACGCCTCGATTCCGATCGACCACAACCTTGCGCTCTATGACGAACCGGCCCAGCGCTACTGTCCGGCCGGCGTCTACGAAATCGTGCGCGACGGTGACAACCGTCCGCGCCTGCAGATCAACGCCCAAAACTGCGTGCACTGCAAAACCTGCGACATCAAGGACCCGAAGCAGAACATCAATTGGGTGGTGCCGGAAGGGACCGGGGGACCGAACTACCCCAATATGTGAATAACGTAGATAAGAGAAGGGGCCGACGGCCCCTTCTCTTTGTCATAAGCCGGTCACGTAAAACACGCTTTTCGGCGGAGAAGAAACAGAAGAATGAAGAGCCCAGACAACCAAAATGAAACGCCTCCACCACCGCTGTGATTCTCGAAATCACCCTCACTAGGGGCGCAGGCCAAAGGCTCCGCTCCCGATGTATCAGGTGTCAACAGAAACCCTTTTGATGTATTGCCCTTCGCGCCGTAGCCGATGATTTGACCGCTGTTATTGATTGCTACCGCTTCCACCAAGGTCCAGCGTTCTGACAAGATCTCATTGCAGTCAATCAGATTATTCAGATTGACAAGCCTTTCACTTGAAATGTCGTATGCGATTGCTCGATATGTAGTAGGCGACGTCGACTCAACAGAAACACCTACAATAATGCCCGCATCATTGATAGCCCTAGCAGAGCTAAAACGATACTTGGAGTTCAGTACACCTATACTTTTAATTTGGGGGGCTACACCACTAGTATAAAAGAACCCTTCCGTAACGCCGGAAGAGTCTACAGAAGAAGCGCCAACGATAACGCCGGATTGATTAACATCTGTTGCAGAACTACTACCTCCTCCTAAGTCCCCGATCTCAACAATTACTGAGGGATCAGATAGCGAAACCGAAATTGCTCGTTCTCTTTCGTTCCTTATTGAGTACCCAACAGCAATATCCCGAGAGCTTTCGACTGCCCGCAAAACACTTGCTGTTGTTTCCTCCAGTGAAGGTATCAATATAACTGCATTATCTACGGGAGAACGTACAAACCCGCGGGAATAGAATGCATCATCATCATTGAACAGCTTAACCCCGACGGTGCCGACGATATAGCCCGCAGAATCAATGTCATTCGCAACCAGCGAGTTAATCGAGATCAAAGCCGGATCCGCAATCTGGACCATCTCCTCGCCCGGTGAGGCAGCGAATCCCCTGAATTCCACGATCTCGGCACCACCTTCGGTGGTGCCTGCAACAACATTGCTTCGTCCAACGATAACGCCTGAATTATTTATCGCGTTCCCATAACTCTGCCCTGCCCCCAAATCGCCGAGGTCAGTCAGGGTGTTGTTACTCCAGCGGAATGCATGCACCGAGAAATCACGAATTTCTTCTGTTGTATTGCCATCGCCATCACGGTCTTCTGAATCAACGACTATGGCACCCTGAGCATAACCAGTGATAACTCCATTATCGTTAATGTCATTACCATAACTGTAGGCCCCACATTTCGTAGCATCGTCGGGTATTGCTGGATTACAAAAAACAGGCAGTTCCTGGACTACGTATCGAGTTGGCAAGGCACCAGACGTCGCCGAAGCAGAAACAGCACTGACAATAGCAATAATCGTGCGTTGAAAAGACATGATGAAATTAAGTTCTCTTATTCGGCATCAGGTTGCCGCGACGGCAGGGCCAACTGAAACGCCTGCACTTTGTTACAGGCGTCAACCACGGCACAGAGTCGCGGATAGGGACTTAACTCGCACTGGAAACGCTCGGCGTTGAACCATTGCGGCACCAGACAGACATCGGCGAAGGTCAGTTGTTCCCCGAAGCAGTAAGGGCCGCTGTGCGTTTGCCGGCCGAGCTCGTCTTCCAAGGCCCGGAAGCCGTCGGCGATCCAGCGTTGGATCCAGGCAAGCTTGGCATCCTCGCTGATGCCGAGGGTGCCGGTCAAATGCTGCAGCACCCGCAGGTTGTTCAGCGGGTGGATGTCACAGGCGATATGCAGGGCAAAGGCACGGACTTTGGCGCGTTGCAGCGGATCGGCCGGCAATAATGCCGGGTTGGGATAGCGTTCTTCGAGATATTCGAGAATGGCCAAACTTTGACCAATGCCGCCGCCCTCCGTCTCCAGGAAAGGCACCAGGCCCTGCGGATTGCGCGCCTTGTAGTCGGCACCACGCTGCTCGCCACCACCACGCAGCAGGTGCACCGGCACCGACTCATAGCTCAGGCCTTTCAGGTTGAGCGCAATCCGGACCCGATAGGCCGCCGACGAGCGAAAGTAGGTGTAAAGCCGCAGCATGACGCTCAGCCCGGCAGCGGATACGGCTGCACCACCTGATCGATGGCGCCGAAAATGCTGTTGCCGCTGGCATCCTTCATTTCAATCCGGACCCGCTCGCCGAACTTCAGGAACGACGTTTTCGCCGCACCGTGGGTCAAGGTCTCGACCGTCCGCACCTCGGCAATGCAGGAATAGCCAAGCCCCCCCTCGCTGGTCGGTTTGCCGGCGCCACCGTTGGCATCGCGATTGGAAACCGTGCCGGAACCGATGATGGCTCCTGCCCCGAGCGGCCGGGTTTTGGCGGCATGAGCAACCAGCGTTGGGAAATTGAAGGTCATGTCGACACCGGCGTTCGGTTTGCCCATCAGCTCGTCGTTACGCCAGGTCAGCAGCGGCAGATGCACTTTGCCGTCCTCCCACGCCGCGCCAAGTTCATCCGGGGTCACTGCCACCGGCGCGAACGCGCTCGACGGTTTGCTCTGGAAGAAACCGAAGCCCTTGGCGAGTTCGGCCGGAATCAGATTGCGCAGGCTGACGTCATTGACCAGCATGATCAGGCGAATCGCTTTCGCCGCCAGTGCCGGTGAGGCCGCCATCGGCACATCGCCGGTAATGACGGCGACTTCGGACTCCATGTCGATGCCATATTCCTCGCTTGCCATCACAATCGGGTCCCGCGGCGCGAGGAAGGTATCGGAACCGCCCTGGTACATCAGCGGGTCGGTCCAGAACGACGGCGGCATGTCGGCGCCGCGCGCCTTGCGCACCAGCTCGACGTGATTGACGTAAGCGGAACCGTCCGCCCATTGATAGGCGCGTGGCAGCGGCGACAAGCACGCGGCTTCATCGAACGGTTTTGCCGCGAGCTTGCCGGCATTCAACTCGTTGTAAACCGCTTGCGCTTTTGCTGCCAGCGCCTCCCAGTTGTCCAGCAGGGCTTGCAGCGTGGCGGCAATCTCCGGTATGGCGATACAGGTTTTCAAGTCCCGGCTGACCAGCACCAGTTGGCCATCACGCTGACCATTTTTCAACGACGCAAACTTCATTCTTTGTTCCTCAATACCAGCGGAGCAGCCTATCGTTATGCGAATGGCGCAGCGGTTCAGGCTTTGGTTTTCCAGCTATCGGCGTAGGCTTTTTCTTCGACGGCAAACGCGGCCTCGCCCACTTCCAACGGGTCACGGGTATCGACCATCACCGCCACTTCATCGGTTTCCTTGCGGGCAAACTGCTGGCCGGCAGCAAAGGCTTTCGGATGCGGGCCATGGGTGAAACCACTCGGGTGGAACGTCACCATCTGCGGACCGATGTTGTCACGACTGAAGAAATTGCCGGCATGATAAAAAATCACTTCATCGAAATCGTCGTTGTTGTGATAGAACGGCACTTTCAATGCCCCCGGATCCGATTCGATCGGGCGCGGCACAAAAGTACAGACGACAAAGCGACCGGCGACCCAGGTGGTGTGCGCGGACGGCGGCAAGTGATAACGGTGGCTCATCAGCGGCCGGATATGACGCCAGTTGATGCGCACCACCGACAAATCACCGTGCCAGCCGATCGCATCGAGCGGACTGTGCGGGTAGCTGACCACCGACACCTGATCGCGACGCTTGATCAGCACGCGCCAGGCGCGGCCATCGTCCTGCTGGGCGAGAAACTTGTCGTCGATCGACGGCACGTCGAGCATGGCCGGATCGAAAATCGCCTGCGGTCCGACCAAGCCCTTGTCCGGCAACTGATACGAATCGTTGGTCGCTTCGACCATCAGCATGGTGATCGGCTGCTGGATCTCGAGGCGCCACATACAGCCACGCGGGATGATCACGTAATCGCCTTCACCGATGGTCAGGCGCCCGTAATCGGTGTAGAGGTCGGCAACCCCGGCATGGACGAAGAACAAATCGTCGCCGTCGCCGTTGCGCGCCAGGTAATCCATGCTGCGCGGGCAATGCCAGTAGCGCATCTTGCAGCTGGCGTTGTGCAGGAATAGCGGCGCCTGCCACGGGCTCTCGGTCGACAGTTCCAGCTTCTTCAAATCAAAGGCACGCGGACGCAGCGGCCCTTCCCAGCTGGTCCAGGCGGTCGGCGGCCGTTTGTGGTGAAAATGGGCAGTAGGACCAAAGAAACCACTGCGACCGGCTTCCCGTTCGTAAATGCCTTCCGACGGAAAATCCGCATGAGCCTGGCGGGAGATCTTGCCTTCCCGCCACGGGAATGAAATCCACTTACGCATTCGCTTTATCCTTTTTGCTGTCGGACAGAACGCCCCGACGGATCTGATCTTGTTCAATCGATTCAAACAGCGCACGGAAGTTGCCTTCGCCAAAACCTTCGTTGCCTTTGCGCTGGATGATTTCGAAAAAAATCGGGCCGATCACCGTATCGGTAAATATTTGCAGCAGAATGCCGTCGCCTTTGACTGGCGCGCCATCGATCAGGATGCGCAGCTCGCGCAGCTTGTCGAGATTCTCGCCATGGCCCGGCACCCGGGCGTCGACACCTTCGTAGTAGGTATCCGGCGTATCGAGGAACTTGATGCCATTGGCTTTCAGCTTGGCCACGGTGGCGTAGATATCCGGCGTCGACAGCGCGATGTGCTGGATGCCCTCGCCACGATAAAGCTTGATGAACTCCTCGATCTGCGATTTGTCGTCCGACGACTCGTTGATCGGAATCCGGATCTTGCCGCAGGGACTGGTCATCGCCCGGCTCAGCAGGCCGGTGAGCTTGCCTTCGATATCGAAGTAGCGGATCTCGCGGAAATTGGCGATGCGCTCATAAAAGCCTGACCAGACATTCATGTTGCCGCGTTTGACGTTGTGGGTCAGGTGATCCAGCAGCTCCAGCCCTACTGCATTCTGATCCGGCTTGGCACCGGGGATGGGGCGGAAATCGACGTCGTAAATGTTGCGCTCGCCGTAACGATCAACGAAATACAGCACGCTGCCGCCAATGCCGTACACCGCCGGAATATTCAGCTCCATGAAACCATACGAACCTTTGAACGGCACTGCGCCTTTCGCCAAGGCATACTCGTAGGCTTTCACCGCATCCTTGACCCGGAATGCCATCGCACAGGCGCACGGGCCATGGGCATCAGCAAACTGGGCGAAATGCGTGTACGGCTCGGCATTGACCAGAAAATGGATATCGCCCTGCTGAAAAACCGTCACATCCTTGCTGCGGTGCTTGGCGACCGCGGTAAAGCCCAGCTGGACGAACAACTGCTTCAGCGCCTCGACGCCGGCAGCCGTCGGCGCGGTAAATTCGACAAACTCGAAACCGTCGGTACCGATGGGGTTGATCGTGTCAAATTCAGCAGGCTGCGACATGGCAGTCTTCCTCATGCAGAAGGCGCTGACCGAAAATAAAACGGCGAACGGTGGTCAGCCACCGTTCGCCGACAGCGAAAACTCAACTGGCCAGGGTTTCCGGCTTGGGCGGGAATTTCGGCGCATGCAGGCCGAGGCGTTTGGCTTCCTGCACCTGCGCCATGATGTCGCTGTGGGCGACCTCGAACAGTTGACGCAGATTCTCCAACTCGAAATAGACCGGCTGCATGATGTCGATGCGATACGGCGTGCGCAGCACATCGATGACGTCGAACGGTCGCACTTCCGGGACATCGGAGTAGACGTATTTGGTTTCCCCAATCGACGAGATGATGCCGCCGCCATAAATGCGCCGGCCTTGGGCGCTGCGCATCAGGCCGAACTCCACCGTGAACCAGTAAAGCCGCGCCAGGAACACCCGGTCCTCTTTCGACGCGGCGTAACCGAGCTTGCCGTAGGTGTGGGTAAATTCGGCAAAGTAGGGATTGGTCAGCATCGCGCAGTGACCAAAGATTTCGTGGAAGATGTCCGGCTCTTGCAGATAATCGAGTTCTTCACGGGTGCGGATGAACGTTGCGCAGGGGAATTTCTTGTCCTGCAGCAGCGAAAAGAACGTGGTGAAGTTGATCAGCGCCGGCACCCACGCCACTTCCCAGCCGGTTTCCCGGCGCAACACTTTCGACACCTCTTCCAGCTGCGGCACCCGATCGGTTGGCAGGTTCAGCAACTCGATGCCGTGCATGTACTCGTCACAGGCTTTGCCGACAATGGCTTTGCGCTGCCGGGTGATGAGTTCGTTCCAAATTGCATTCTCGTCGTCGGTCCACTCGATGTTGCCGTGAACATTCATCTCTTTGGCGAGATACTTGGTGCCTTTGGCCATGTTTGACTCCACCGCAGCAGGAGCGCGGCATACCGACTATGATGGGTACATTATCGACTTGCTGCCGGGTCAGCGTAAAGCGGCGGCACGGTACGATGAGTGGCGAAATGTCCGTTAATCATCGACAATGTTGACCAAGTTCATTCGTTTTTCCGTTTTGCACCCGAGACACGGGATCAGGAAGTAGCGGTCGTGATCAAGAACCTGTCAGGTCTCGTATGCGTCGCCCTGTTTGGTAGCGGCAGCTGGTTGGCCGCGACGGCCAGCAACACCACCCACGCCGATCCCGCATTGGCGGCAGCCGCCATTGCGCCGGCCATTGGCGATGATCGTCATGCATCGGCCCGATCACTGTTCCGCCAGTTGGAAAATCGGGTTGGTCGCAACCCGCTGTTGTTGAGTCAGCACGCTGATCGACTGCGGGACTACCCGCTGACACCGTATCTTGAAGCGGAATGGCTGGAAGCGGCGTTTCCGCAGGTCAAAGAGCGGGAGCTGGGTGACTTCCTGCTGCGCCATGACGGCGCACCGTTTGCCGAGAAACTGCGGGAAAACTGGCTGCGCCGGCTGGTCAGCAAAAACGATGGCGCCGGCTTTTTGCTGTACTACCGCCCCAGCAAGAATCTGGAGCTGCGCTGTCATTACCTGCGCTATGCACTGGCAGGCGGCACCAATCCGACCGCGCTCAGCAGTTTTGCCGATCTCTGGCTCAGCGCCAAACCGCTGCCGCCCGCCTGCGCCAGTGTCGAGAAGCGCTGGGTCGCCGCTGGCGAACGCACCCCGGAGCGCATTTGGCAGCGCCTGGAATTGGCCATCGAGGCAGGTGAAACGGACACCGTAAGGGCCATGCAAGCCCTGCTACCCGCGGCCGAACGCCCGCTGGTCAGCGTTTGGCAGCAGTTGCACAAAAGGCCGCAAGATGTCGTCAAATCCGCGCTTTTTCGCCACCAGTCGCCGCAGGTTTGGCGAATCAAAACCCATGCTCTGGAGCGCCTTGCCTGGCGCGACCGCGAGGAGGCGCTGAGCATATGGCAGCAGGTTGCGACCGACCCGGCCTACCCGCAGGAATGGCTCGAGCAGGCGACCCGCAGCTATGCCTTGGCGCTCGCAGGTGCCGGTCATCCGGCAGCGACCGCCTTTCTGGCGAAAGTCCCGAGCCGACTGACCGATGAACGCATTGCCGGCGCCCGCGTGGTCGATGCGCTGCGCCGGCTCAACTGGACCGACACCGATTACTGGCTGAATCAGTTGCCGGCTACCGAGTACCAGAGCAACCGCTGGCGCTATTTCAGCGCCCGCAGTCTGGCGGCCCAGCAGCGGACCGACGCCGCCAGCCTGATCTGGCAGTCGCTGGCCGGCAATCTCGATTACTACGGCTTTCTGTCCCGGGGCCAACTCGGCCAACGCAACAAGCTAAGCCCGCCGCCGCTGACGGTTTCGGCCGAGCTGGTCGCCCGGATCCGGGACCTGCCGGCCATGCAGCGGGCGCGCGAATGGCTGGCGCTGGACCGGCAGGTCGATGCCCGGCGCGAGTGGTTTGCCCTCAGCCAAACCCTGTCGGCGGCGGAATTGCACGCCGCGGCCGTGGTCGCCAACGACTGGAACTGGCCGGACCGGGCCATCGCCGCGCTCGGCAAGGCCCCGGTCAACGGCGCCTGGGAGCTGCGCTTTCCGCTCACCCATGCCGAAACGCTGACCCGGGAAGCCCAGCAGCATCAGCTGCACCCGACCTGGGCCATTGCCATCACCCGGCAAGAGAGCATTTTCATCAGTGACGCCAAATCGCACGCGGGCGCACTCGGCTTGATGCAACTGATGCCGGCAACGGCACGGATGACGGCACGCAAGCACAAGATCCGCTATGACGGCAGCCACGATTTGCTGCGCCCGCAGCAAAATATCCGCATCGGCGTCGCCCATTTGGCCGATCTGATTGATCGTAACGACGGCAACTTCGTTTATGCCACCGCGGCGTACAATGCCGGACAGAGCCGGGTCAACCGCTGGCGCGATCAGTTTGGCGAGCTGCCGCTCGATATCTGGATCGAAACGATTCCGTTCCAGGAAACCCGCGACTACGTCAAGAACGTCATGGCCTACAGCCTGATTTACGCCGAGCGGCTCGGCCAGGATCCGGCGGTTTTCGACCTGCTCGCCAGCAGCGCCCGAGCACCGCTGCCAGCGCCGGCGCAAACGGGGCCGACGCCCCCCTGAGACCACCATCACCGACGAGGAGCATGGCCATGGACCGCAAGCTCGAACCGATTGTTGGCGAGTGGTATCGCGATTACGCCGAACAGCGCCTGTTCGAAGTGGTGGCCCTTGATGAGGATGATGATCGCATCGACATCCAGTACGCCGATGGCGATGTCCTCGAACTCGACCGGGCCGGCTGGAACGATCTGCGCTTGAGTTTTGCGCCGCCACCGGAAGCCGAGTACAACAGCCCGGATACTGACAGCAGCGTCGAGCACGAACTGCCTGCCGACGACTGGCATGACGATCACGGCAGCCTCGAGCTGGACGACTACTGAACCCGCGCCATGGCAGCGCGCCGGGCTCACGTGGTAACGTGCGCCGCTGCCAAGACTGCCCTGCCCAATGACCATGACCGACAGCTGGACCGCTGCCCTCGACGGCGAGAAAGAAAGCCCGCATTTTCGTGCCGTGATGCAGTTTCTGGACGACCAGCGGGCGCGCCATGTCACCGTCTACCCGGCCAAGGATCGCCTGTTCGCCGCGCTGAAATGCACGCCACTGAACGAAGTGAAAGTGGTCATTCTCGGCCAGGACCCCTATCACGGCCCCGGTCAGGCCAACGGCCTGTGCTTCTCGGTCAACCCCGGGGTGGCGCTGCCGCCGTCGCTGCTGAACATATTCAAGGAATTGCAGGCCGATCTCGGCATCCCGCTGTCCCGCCATGGTGATCTCTCGCACTGGGCCAAACAGGGCGTACTGCTGCTCAACACGGTGCTCAGCGTCGCCGCCGGCCAGCCGCAATCGCATCAGGGCAAAGGCTGGGAGCCATTCACCGATCGCATCATCCGCGAGGTCAACGCCCGCTGTCCGCATGTGGTCTTCCTGCTCTGGGGCAAACCGGCGCAAAGCAAACTCGGCATGATCGATCAGAGCCGCCACACCGTGCTGACTGCGCCGCACCCCTCGCCACTGTCTGCGCACCGGGGCTTTTTCGGCTGCAGGCACTTTTCCCGCTGCAACGCCGCCCTTGCGGCGCATGGACAAAGTCCCATCGACTGGGCGTTGCCGGCCCCGCACAGTTGAGCCGGGGCCTGTTAAGATGAAAGCGTCGTAACGCCAACAGGGTTGCAAAGGAATGCTGTACCGCGTTGTGGTTTCCCGATCTGCGATCGCCGCATGCTGAACCTGCTGCGCGCCCTGCTGCTCGGTCTGGCGGTGCTCGGCCTGTGCGCCCCGCCCCTGCATGCCACGGCCGCACCCCGCATTGCGCTGGTCTACAACGGTGGCCAGGACGTTTTTCAGCAATTTGCCGAAGCGCTGAGCCCGCTGCTGCGCGCGCAGGGACTCGGTCTGGAACACCACGACACCCGCAACTGGCAGGACGGCGTCCCGCCGACGGCACTGACCGAAGCCGACTTGTTGATCACTGCCGGCGCCGAATCGCTGGCACTGCTGGCGCGCAAGCCACCCGACACACCGGTGCTGGCCGTGCTGCTGAGCCGGCAACAGTTCGAGCAACACCAAACCGCCTTCACCGGTCGCGCGCTCAGCGCGATCTACCAGGACCCGCCGGTCCGTCGCCAATTGCAACTCGCCAAGTTGTTGCTGCCGGACCTGCGCCGGGTCGGTTACCTCTATCAACCGGTTGAGCGTCAGCAGCTGGTCGCGGCGCAACGCGCTGCCGAGGCGCTGTCGCTGAAACTGATCGCGCAGCCGGTGCCTTCTGAAAACGATCTGCCATCGGCCTTGGTCAGCGTCATCGGCCAGAGCGAACTGTTGCTCGCCAGCGCCAACTCCGGCCTGTACAACCGCTACACCATCAAGACCATTCTGACCGCCGCTTATCGACAGGAAAAAGTGCTGATTGGCAGCTCACCGGCATTCGTCAAAGCCGGCAGCCTCGCCACTACCTACAGCAGCGTGCAGCACATCGCGGTGCAGGTACACGAATGGACCACCACGCTGCCTGATAGCGGCCCGATCAGCCTGCCGCCGGCCGGCTATGCCCGCTATTTCGATCTGAGTCTGAATCCGGATGTCGCCCGCTCACTGGATATCCGCTTGCCTGACAACGACAGCCTGCTGAAAGCCTTGACGGCCGCTGAGCGCGCCAATGAAGCAGCGGGAGTCGAGCATGAATAAGTGGTCGATCCGCACCCGCACCGGTGTCCTCGGCGTGCTGCCGACGCTCGCGACCTTCGTGTTGCTGACCGCTTACTTCGTCTCGGCGCGTCTGGATGACATCGCCGAGCAGCTGCAACGACGCGGTGAATTGATGGCCAAACAACTGGCTCCCGCCGCCGAATATGGCGTGGTGGTCGGTGACAGCGCGCAGCTGAACAATCTGGTTGATGCCGTGCTGGCCGAGCCCGATGTGCTGTTCGCCCGCATCGACAACGCGGCCAACACCACACTGGTGTTCCGGCAAAAGCCGATCAGCGCCGTTCCACGTGAGGTGCTGACGTTCAGCGCGCCCATTTTCCAGCAGGACATTCCGCTCGATACCCTGGATGATGCGCTGGCGCTGGCTGGCAACAATCGCGGCAGCGGCAATCGCGAACGCATCGGCACGGTCACCATCGGCCTGTCGGACGAGCAGATTCAGCAGCGGCAACAGGAAGTGCTGCGGGTGGCGTTCGTGCTGGGCTGCATCGCCTTGCTGGTGTCGTTCCTGATCGCACTGGTGATCAGCCGCTCGATCAGCCGGCCGATCCAGCGGCTGTCACAGGCACTGCGCCGGATCAAGGATGGCAGCTTTGAAATCCGGGTGCTGCAACACTCCGGTGGTGAAATCGGCATGCTCGAAGCCGATGTCAACGCCATGGCCGAAGGCCTGGCGGCCGCCCGGCAAGCAGAGCAGGAACACATGCAGGGTCTGCTGCGCGCGCGCGAAGCCGCCGAAGCCGCCAACCGGGCCAAGAGCCAGTTCCTGGCCAACGTCAGCCACGAGCTGCGGACGCCGATGAACGGCACGCTCGGCATGCTGCAACTGCTGCAGGAAACGCCACTCAACCTCGAACAACAGGAATTCGTCAACACCGCCAGCGAATCCACCGAACACTTGCTGCGCGTGATCAACGACATCCTCGACTTCTCCAAAATCGAAGACGGCAAGCTGACGCTGGAGCAAATCTGGTTCGACCCGGAACAGCTGGTGCGCCGCAGCCTGACCGCCTTCCGCAACGAAGCGCGACTGAAACAAATCGAATTGAAACTCGAATTCGCCGGCGAGCCGTTGCCAGTCGAGCTGCTCGGTGACCCGACGCGGATCCGGCAGGTGCTGGTGAATCTGATCGGCAATGCCATCAAGTTCACCGAGCACGGCCATGTCAAGGTGCGGGCCGTGCTGGAGCCGGAAAACGATGCGTTGCTGGCGCTGACATTGCAGGTGGAAGACACCGGGATCGGTATCGCGGAGGAAAAGCAGGCGCTGATTTTCGAAGCGTTTACCCAAGCCGATGGTTCAACGACCAGGCGCCACGGTGGTACCGGTCTGGGCTTGTCGATCAGCCGCCAGCTGGTGCAATTGATGCGCGGGGAATTGCGGGTGAAAAGCGCACCGGGCGTGGGCTCGGTCTTCACCTGCCGGTTGCCCTGCAAGTATCGACTGCCTGGCGAGCAATCGCGGCCGGTCGCAGACAACGATGTGCCGAGCTTGCTGCGCGGTCGCGTGCTGCTGGTCGAAGACAATATCGTCAACCAGACCGTGACCAAAGGCATGTTGCAACGCCTTGGACTCACGGTCGATACCGCAACGGACGGTCAACTGGCGCTGCAGTTGCACGCCAATCAGGCTTACGATCTGATCCTGATGGATTGCCAGATGCCGACCATGGATGGTTTCGAAACGACCCGGCGGATCCGTCAGCAGGAGCAAACGTCCGGCCGCCACACCCCGGTGGTCGCCCTGACGGCCAATGCAATGGAAGGCGACCGCGAACGCTGTCTGGCGGCCGGCATGGATGATTACCTTGCCAAACCGATCAGCCGCGAAACGCTTTCTCTCTGCATGCAACGCTGGCTCGGCGACAACTGACCGCTTGTCGGGTCATGGCACGCACAACGCGCACACTCAAGCAACGCATGCGGCGCGCCAGCACATCGGTTGAAAGCGCAAACCGTCGTGACACTGCAACGGCTCGGTTTCGACAAACCCCCAACGCCGATAGACGGGTATGGCCCGCTCCGACGCGTTGACCGTGATGCATGAGCCGGCCGCTGCCAGTACCGTCTGCTGCAACTGCCGCCACAGCAAGGCACCGACGCCACGGCCATGCCAGTCTTCGCGCACATACAGATTGAACAGGTGCGCCGGCGGTTTCAGCGCGACAAAACCAATCAGTTCTGTGTCTGCCGTTTCCGCCAACCAATAGCGATAGCCGTCATTGATGTTGCGCGCCATCATTGCCGGACGATGAATCTGCTGCAGCCGACTCAGCGCTTGCGGATTGCCATCCGGCACCAGCCAATCAGCCAGCAGCGTCTCCACCAGCGCCGACATCGCGCGGGCGTCGGCGATGGTGGCGCCGCGCAACTGCGGCTCGATCAGCATCGCTTGCTATCGCGCTTCACTCACACATCACTCCCGCGACACTCACGCCAACAGCGTGCGCATCGCCGCGTCATAGTTCGCAGCAATGTTTTCTTCGGCTTCGTGGTAACCGTCGCGCACACACCAGCTGCCCTGCACCATCACATCACGAACGCGATTGTCATTGCCGGCAAACAGCCAGCTGTCGAGAATGGCATCGCCATCACCGCTGAACGCACGCTCATCACGGGCATCAGCCTGCAGTACGATCAGATCAGCGGCATAACCGACGGCAATGGCACCGCTATGCCGACCGGCAGCGCGGGCACCACCAAACAGCGCGCCCTCATAAAGTTGCCGGCCGACACTGCGCTCGCGGCTGCCGAGCACGGCGCGCTCACGCTTTTGCAAACGTTGGCCATATTCGAGCCAGCGCAGCTCCTCGACCGCCGACACCGAAATATGGCTGTCCGAGCCGACACCGAACACGCCACCATGCTGCAGGTATTCCTGCATCCGGAAAAAACCGTCGCCGAGATTCGCTTCCGTGGTCGTGCAGATACCGGCAACGGCACCACTTTTCGCCAGCCGAGTCAGCTCGCTGTCATCAAGATGGGTGGCGTGCACCAGACACCAGCGGGCATTGACCGGCGCATTGTCGTACAGGTAAGCGACGGGACGCTTGCCGCTGTGGCGCAAGCAGTCGTCCACTTCCAGCGTTTGCTCAGCGATGTGGATGTGCACCGGCGCGGCCGGGTCAAGCGCATCAATGGCGGCCAGCGCGTCGTTCAGCAGCGCTGGTGTCACTGCACGCAGACTGTGCGGGGCAATGCCGAGCCGGTAGCGCGGATCATCGAGGCTGTCGTGCAGGCGTTGCAGCAGTTCGGCGTAGGCATCGATGTCATGCAGAAAACGTTTCTGGCCATCCTTGGCCGGCTGCGGACCGAAACCGCCGTAGCGATACAGCACCGGCAAATGGGTCAGCGCGATGCCGGTCTGATCGGCGGCATCGAAAATCTGCCAGGACATTTCCGCCGGATCGGCATACGGCATGCCGCTGACATCGTGATGCAGATAATGAAATTCGCAGACGCCGGTATAGCCGGCCTTCAGCATTTCCAGATACAGCTGCGCGGCGATCGCGCGCAGATGCTCCGGGGTCAGCATCGCGGCAAAGCGATACATCAGCTCGCGCCAGGTCCAGAAACTGTCGGACGGGTTGGCGCGGTACTCGGTCAGGCCGGCCATCGCGCGCTGGAAGGCATGCGAATGCAGATTGGTCAGGCCGGACAGCAACGGGCCCTGCACGCGTTCGGCATCCGCGGCGACCGCGTTCGCGGTGACCGACAGGATGACCCCGGCCGGGTCGATTTCGATCAGCACGTCGCGCGCCCAGCCGTTTGGCAACAAGGCCTTGTCGGCGAATAACTTCATGGCAGTTGTATCCCCTGAAAGCCGCGGTCAGCGCACGGCGACGCATTACTTTGCCGGCCGCTGGCAGTAGAATTGCCAGCATTTGATTGCTCACCAGTTTACCGCGTCAGCGGCCGTTGTGGCGGCCACCAGCGCAAGGGAGTTCGTCATGTCGGAATCGCTGTTGGTCAATTTTACTGCCGCCACGATGGTCGGCGACAGCTATGGCCTGATCCCGGATGCGGCGATGTGGCTGCGCAACGAACGCATTGCCTGGATTGGCCCGCGCAAGGATTGCCCGGTGCATTCGCTGCACCGTATCGATCTGGACGGCGCGCTGGTCACGCCGGGTCTGGTCGACTGCCACAGCCATCTGGTCTATGCCGGCGACCGCGCCAATGAATTCGAAGCCCGGCTCAACGGCGCCAGCTACGCCGATATCGCCAAAGCCGGTGGCGGCATCATGTCGACGGTGCGCCAGACCCGCAGCGCCAGCGAAGACGAACTGTTCGCGCTGGCCAGCAAACGCGCGCGCAAGCTGCTGCGCGAAGGCGTCACCACACTGGAAATCAAATCCGGTTACGGGCTCGATGCCGACAGCGAAATGAAAATGCTGCGGGTCGCGACCCGCCTTGGCCGCGAACTGCCGGTGCAGGTGCAGCGCACCTTTCTCGGTGCCCATGCGCTGCCGCCGGAATTTGCCGGTCGCGCCGATGACTATATCGAGTTTCTCTGCCGCGACCTGCTGCCGCTCATTGTTCAGGAGCAGCTTGCCGATGCGGCCGATGTGTTCTGCGAAGGTATCGGTTTCTCACGCGAACAAAGCCGGCGCATGCTCGCGGCCGCCCGCGATGCCGGCCTCGCGCTGAAAATCCACGCCGAACAATTGTCCGATCTGAAAGGCGCGGCAATGGCAGCCGAACTCAATGCGCTATCTGCCGATCACCTCGAATACCTGGCACCGGAAGATGTGCCAGTCATGAAACAACATGGCACGGTCGCGGTGCTGCTACCCGGCGCCTATTACTATTTACGCGAAACCCAACTGCCACCGATTGCCGCCCTGCGCGAACACGGCGTGCCGATGGCGCTCGCCAGCGACCACAACCCCGGCACCTCGCCGACCCACTCGCTGCTGCTGGCGCTGAACATGGCTTGCACGCTGTTCAGACTGACGCCGCTGGAAGCGCTGCGCGGCGTCACCGTCAACGGCGCCCGTGCCCTGGGATTGCATCATGAAATCGGCACGCTGGAGACCAACAAACGCGCCGACTTTGCCGTGTTCGATATCGGCCACCCGGCCGAGCTCAGTTACCGTTTTGGTGACAATCCCTGTGTAGCGCGTTGTGCCAGTGGCGTGTTTGAGCGGTTTGAGTAAGCGGGCAAAATGCCAGTCCCGCGGTCGCTCCGAAAAGAGATTTTGCTGGGCCGTGTTCGGTTCTGTGAAATTCTGAGCTCAACCATTTGTGAAGAGATTACCCCTCACGCGAATTGACTTCGCGACTGCCGAGGAATGCCTGATGACGTTGGAACGCGGTCATACCGGCGAACGCCGGTATCCAATTGATTCGGTGAAAATGGGTCCCGGCTTTCGCCGGGACGACGGCATTTTCTCAGCCCCTGACTCAGTCATGCTTGCCCTGACCACAAACGGCATGATGCCAAAGGGCGTTTCGGTCACTCTTCGACAGGCTCAGACCGGTAGGCGGCATCAACCCCTCGCTGACTGAAACTGCGACCACCGCGGATTCCACTCAGCAGCCCAGCCAACTGCCGCAATCGTCCTCGCCCGAATATTCCTGCTTGGCTTCTTTCACCGCTTCGACAAACTCTTCGCGGGTCAGATCCTCGTCTTCCAGCGCTGCACGCAGCTCGGCCAGTTTTTCCTGATGCTCTTTTTTCAGCTCGGCCAGAATCTCGTTGTATTCGGCCTTGGTCAGATCACCGTCCTGATAGGCTTCGCGGGCGGTTTTGCGGTTCCAGTCATCGCTCAGCAGCCACCACAGCAGCAACACGGCAAGCACCGCCATACCAGCAAAGATCGGCAAACCCGTCTGCGCTCGATTGGCCGACAGTGACTGGCGTTGCTCGCTGACCGTTGCGCCGATCGTAGCACTCAGCCTGGCACCGCCGCGTTTCAGCACCGGCAGCGCGCGCTGCAGACCATCAGCAGCCAGCGTGCCGAGTGTGGCAAGTCCGCGCCCGAGCCATTTCAGCGCGACCAGCAGCGCATCCCAGGTAACGGCCGCGCCATGCTGCAGCCGTTGTGACCACTCTGCGCCGCTTTTCTGCGCGTCGGCGTGAAAGCTGGTCGGCACCACCGGCGCGCTCGATACGCTCATCGCTGTAGCCGGCACGCGCGTGACTTCGTTCATCGACAAACGCGTCGCTTCCGCGCTGCTGTTGTCAGTCAAACCGGCACGCCAGCTGCTCTCGATGCTGGCGGTGATGTCTTTCAGCAGCGCGTCAATCGCCTCGGCAAACTGCTGGCCGGACTGGAACCGCTGATCGGGATGCTTGGCCAGCGCCATGTCGATCAGCGGCTGTGCCAGCGCCAGTGCCGGCGGCAAGCGTGGCACGGCATCGAGTGCGTGTTTCATGCTGACCACCACCGGTGAATCGCCGGTAAACGGCGGATGCCCAGTCAGCACGAAATAGCTGACGATGCCAAGGCTGTACAAATCACTGCGGTGATCGAGCGGTTGCCCGAGCGCCTGCTCGGGACTCATGTAACTTGGCGTGCCGAGTGCACCCGCCTGACCGTGTTCGTCATCGGCGCCAACCGGTTTGGCAATGCCGAAATCCGTGAGAATCGCCCGGCCATTGTGGCGGTGAATCAGGATGTTTTCCGGTTTGATATCGCGGTGGATATAGCCCTGATGATGGGCATGGTGCAGCGCCAGCGCGATCTGTTTGACCGCAGTCAGACACTGCGTCAGGGTCATCGCGCTGCGCTGCGCCCGCAGATCGCGACCCGGCACATATTCCATCGCGAGGTAATGCCGGCCATCGCTGATGCCGACGTCATAGATGGTGACGATATGCGGATCAACCAGCTTGGCGACGATGCGCGCTTCGCGCAGGAAACGCTCGCCGTAGGTCTTGTCCTGCAGCGCCAGTTCCGGCGCCATCACTTTCAGGGCAACTTGCCGGTCGACACTTTCCTGCACGGCAAGATAGACCGTCGCCATGCCGCCCTGACCGAGGGTCTGCAGCAAGCGATAACCGGGAATGACAAACGTTGGCGAGGCGTGGTGCGCGCTGACAGACATGGAACGTTCCGCGTGTGGCCCCACCGGGCCTGAAGGTGTGCAGCGTTCCCTGCCTACATCCGCGTTCCGTCGCGCCGGGCGCTGCAAGTCTTGCACAGAACCCGGGCGCGCGGATTCTATCAGCTGCGCCAGGCCGCTGGTGAGACGTCGAGCAGCGCCTGCAGAACATTTCGCAGCACCGGCTGCACCTGGCTCGCCAGCTCCGGCCGCCAGACGAATGCGTCTTCGTCCATATAGGTGATCTGCGACAGTTCCAGTTGCAGCGCATGAATGTGCTGCGCAGGCTGGCCGTACTGGCGGGTGATGTAACCGCCTTTGAAGCGGCCGTTGAGTACGCGGGTATAGGCGCCGGTCGGCACCGCCATGATCGCCTGTTCCAGCACCGGCGCGGCCGATTTGCCGTCGGCAGTACCGAAATTGATGTCCGGCAACCGGCCTTCGAAGAAGCGCGGCACCTGCGATTTGATCGAGTGGGCATCGAACAACAGTGCATAGCCAAACTGCGCTTTCAACCGGTCAAGCTCGGCGCGCAGCGCATGGTGATAGGGCCGCCAGTACTGTTCGATGCGGCGGTTCACTTCGGCGGCGTTTGGCTGCTGGCCCGGCAGATACAGCGGCCGCTCATCAAAGCCGGTGGTCGGACAGAGCTCGGTGTTGTTGGCGCCGGCGTACAGCACGGTACCGTCCGGTGGCCGGTTCAGATCGATGACATAGCGCGAATAGACCGGGTTGATAACCGAGGCACCCAGCTCATCGGCAAAGCTGTACAAGCGGTCGAGGAACCAGTCGGTGTCCGGCACGGCGCTCGCCCACGGTTGCATGGTCGCAGCGATATCGGCCGGTATCTGCTGGCCGTTGTGCGGCATCGAGATCAGCAGCGGCACACGGCCCTGGCGCAGGGTGAAAGTAGTCATCGCGTGGGTACTCGCAAGAGGAACGGTCATCCGGGCGGTCCGGCCAGTGGCGGCGGCTGCGCACGTCACTGGCCAAACGGCGAAACTGGCGCTAGTATATCTTGTATATACAAGCAAGCAAGTGCCGGCAGGCCGCCGTGTCGCGCGCCGCCAACCACACCATCAAGGACTTCGATGAGCCAGCGCCGTTACCAGTCTGTCATTCAATACTTGAGCGAGGGCATCGCCGCCGGCCGCTGGCCGGTCGACGCGCAGGTGCCATCGGAAAACGAGCTGGTCGAGCTCTGTGCCGTGTCGCGGATGACTGCGCGCCGGGCCTTGGAAGAACTGACCGAAGCCGGCGTGCTCTACCGCGTGCAAGGCAAAGGCACTTTCGTGTCACCGCCGAAAATGCAGGCCTCGTTTGTTGAAGTGCGCAATATCGCCGACGAGATCCGTGCGCTCGGCCAGCATTACGGCAACGTGGTCAAAACCCTGCTGTCGGAAGTGCCGCCGCCGCAGGTGGCCGCGCTGTTTGGCTTGAAAGAACGCGAACCGGCGTTTCATTCGATCATCCTGCATCTGGAAAACAAGCTGCCGGTGCAGCTGGAAGATCGCTGGGTCAACCCGAAAGCGGTGCCGGAGTATCTGCGTCAGGATTTCACGCGGGAAACGCCGAACGTTTACCTGTCGCGCATCGCGCCACTGACCGCCGCCGAACACGTCATCGAAGCGCATCTGCCGGATCTGAAACTGAAACGCATGCTGCAGCTGTCGGAAGTCGAAGCCTGCCTGGTCGTGCACCGCACCACCTGGTCCGGCAGCGTGCCGATCAGCCACGCCACCTTGTATCACCCGGGCACCCGGTACCGTCTTGCTGGCCGCATCGGCGCCAATGCCGGCACCCCAGCGAATATCGACGAGATTCATGTATGACGGCCACAGCTTCCGCAAACAGGTGGCCGCAGCGTTTCCAGCCCATCTTGCTGGCAGCCAGGTTTGGCGCTGGCACCACTATCCAATCACCTATCGAGGAGATTCCTGTATGAGCGACCCGCGTTTTGACGCCAGCCGCGTCATCCGTGCTGCCCGCGGCAGCGAGAAAACCTGCAAGAGCTGGCTGACCGAAGCGGCGATGCGGATGCTGATGAACAACCTCGACCCGGATGTTGCGGAAAACCCGCAGGCGTTGGTTGTCTACGGCGGCATTGGTCGTGCGGCGCGCAATTGGCAGTGCTACGACAAGATTGTCGAAACACTGAAAACGCTCGAAGACGATCAGACGCTGTTGATTCAAAGCGGCAAACCGGTTGGCGTATTCCCGACCCACAAAGACGCGCCGCGGGTGCTGCTCGCCAACTCGAACCTGGTGCCGCACTGGGCCAACTGGAATCACTTCCATGAGCTCGATAAAAAAGGCCTGATGATGTACGGCCAGATGACGGCTGGCTCGTGGATTTACATCGGCTCACAAGGCATCGTGCAAGGCACTTACGAAACCTTTGTCGCGATGGGCAAGAAACATTTTGGCGGCAACCTGAAAGGCAAATGGATCCTGACCGGCGGCCTCGGTGGCATGGGCGGCGCCCAGCCGCTCGCCGCGACGATGGCTGGCGCCTGCATGCTGGCGGTCGAGTGCGATGAAACCCGCATCGACATGCGGCTGCGTACCCGTTATGTCGATTACAAGACCCACTCGCTCGACGAAGCGCTGGCAATGATTAAGCAAGCCTGCGCCGACGGCAAAGCGATCTCGGTCGGTCTGCTCGGCAATGCCGCGGAAGTCTTTCCGGAGCTGGTCCGCCGCGGCATCAAACCGGACATGGTGACCGACCAGACCTCGGCACACGATCCGTTGAACGGCTATCTGCCGATTGGCTGGACGCTGGCGCAAGCCAAGGAGCTGCGCATCAGCGATCCGCAGCGCGTGATCCGCGAAGCGAAAAAGGCGATGGCCGTGCAAGTGCAGGCCATGCTCGACTTCTTCAAACAAGGCATTCCGACCGTTGATTACGGCAACAACATCCGCCAGATGGCGCTGGAAGAAGGCGTCAAGAACGCCTTCGATTTCCCGGGCTTCGTGCCGGCCTATATCCGTCCGCTGTTCTGCGAAGGCATCGGCCCGTTCCGCTGGGTCGCGCTGTCGGGCGATCCGGAAGACATTTACAAGACCGATCAGAAAGTCAAAGAGCTGATCCCGAACAACCCGCATCTGCACAACTGGCTCGACATGGCGCGCGAGCGCATTTCCTTCCAGGGTCTGCCGGCGCGCATTTGCTGGGTCGGTCTGGGCGATCGCCACCTCCTCGGTCTCGCCTTCAACGAAATGGTCCGTAACGGCGAGCTGAAAGCGCCGATCGTCATCGGCCGCGATCACCTCGACTCCGGCTCGGTGTCGTCACCAAACCGTGAAACCGAAGCGATGCAGGATGGCAGCGATGCCGTCTCCGATTGGCCGCTCTTGAATGCGCTGCTGAATACCGCCGGCGGCGCCACCTGGGTGTCGCTGCACCATGGCGGCGGTGTTGGCATGGGCTTCTCGCAGCACAGCGGCGTCGTAATCGTCTGCGACGGCTCTGACGATGCCGCCAAGCGCGTCGGCCGCGTGCTCTGGAACGATCCGGGCACCGGCGTGATGCGTCACGCCGATGCCGGCTATGACATCGCCGTGAACTGCGCGAAAGCGAAAGGCCTGAAGCTGCCGATGATCACCGGCTAACGAACTGTAGCTGTAGGAGCGGCCTTGGCCGCGATGGCTTTCTATTGAAATGAAATCGCGGCCAAGGCCGCTCCTACAAAAACACAGATTTGTCCTTCCCGCACACGCGGAAATGACGAACAGAAAAAGCAAACGAGATCCACGCCATGACCCAAAAATTCACCCTGCATCCCGGCCAGCTGACGCTCGCCAACCTGCGCGCGCTGTTCAAAGGCCATCACGAGATCACGCTCGATCCGTCCTGTTACCCGGCCATCGACGCTTCGGCAGAAACCGTCGCCAAAATCATTCGCGAGAATCAAACCGTTTACGGCATCAACACCGGTTTCGGCCTGCTCGCCTCGACCCGGATTCCGTCCGACAAGCTGGCGCTGTTGCAGGAATCGCTGGTGCTGTCGCATGCGGTCGGTGTTGGTGAGGCGATTCGACCGGAAGTTGTGCGCCTGCTGATGGTGCTGAAGCTGTCGTCGCTGGCGCGCGGCCATTCCGGCGTCAAGCGGGAAACGATCAATCTGCTGGTTGCGATGCTGAACGAACAGATTTATCCGATCATTCCGGAAAAAGGTTCGGTCGGTGCATCCGGTGATTTGGCGCCGCTGGCGCATATGAGCGCCGCAATGATCGGCGTTGGCGACGTCACGTACGAAGGCGAACGCATGAGCGCCGAGCGTGCACTCGCGGTCGCCGGCCTGGAACCGATTGCCCTCGGGCCGAAGGAAGGCTTGGCGCTGCTGAACGGCACCCAGTGCTCGACCGCACTGGCGCTCGCCGGCCTGTTTGAAGCCGAAGATGTGTTTGCCTCGGCCGTTGTTGCCGGCGCGCTGTCGGTCGATGCCGCGATGGGCTCGGATGTGCCGTTCGATGATCGCATTCACGCGGTCCGCGGTCACGCCGGTCAACGCGAAGTCGCCGCTGCCTATCGCGCACTGCTGCAAGGCTCGGCCATTCGCGCCTCGCACGAAGACTGCAGCAAGGTACAAGACCCGTACTCGTTGCGCTGCCAGCCGCAGGTGATGGGCGCCGCGCTCGATCACCTGCGCTTTGCCGCCTCGGTGCTGCTGAACGAAGCGAACGCGGTCTCGGACAACCCGTTGGTATTTGCCGATGACGGCGACATCCTGTCCGGCGGCAATTTCCACGCCGAGCCGGTCGCGATGGCGTCCGATCTGCTCGCAATTGTCATCGCCGAAATCGGCGCACTGAGCGAGCGCCGCGTTGCGCTGCTGATGGACAAACACCTGTCCGGCTTACCGCCGTTCCTGGTCAAGGATGGCGGCGTCAACAGCGGCTTCATGATCGCGCAGGTCACCGCCGCCGCCCTCGCCAGTGAAAACAAAACCTTCGCCCACCCGGCGTCGGTCGACAGCCTGCCGACCTCGGCCAACCAGGAAGATCACGTCTCGATGGCGACTTTCGCCGCTCGCCGTCTGCACGACATGAGCCAGAACACCGCCGGCGTGGTCGCGGTGGAATTGCTCGCCGCAGCGCAGGGCGTTGATTTCCGGGCGCCGCTGCAAACGTCGGCGCCGCTCGCCAAAGCCCATCAGCGCCTGCGCAGCGAGGTACCGTTCTATGAAAAGGATCGCTACTTCGCGCCGGATATCGCCGCTGCCACCCGCCTCGTCAATGGCGGCCTGAATGATCTGGTGCCGGCATCGCTGCTGCCGAGTTTTCACTGAACGCAGAACTTGTACTGCAGCATAAAGAAAACCCGCCGATTGGCGGGTTTTTTAATGATTGAAAGCACAACGTGCAGCGACAAGCGATTGCAGACAGACAAAAAAAGAAGCCCGGTATCGGGGACAGATCAGGCCGGGCTTTACCTCTCACACAGGAGAATCAAAAACAACCTACTCGGAGCACTACCACTGCCAAAACAACCATTCACCCACTTCCAACAACAACCTGCTCACGGAACCTTTGCTACCTGCTGCTGCCGACGGTGGACCTCTCGGCAGCGCCGGAACACCTCAACACCAACTCAGTGCAGCACAACAATCGGTCAGCGACCGAAAATCGATTTCCATTTGCTAGCGACTGGAGACACTTCCGAAGCGCAACTGCTGGTCTCAAGCTCGTCTGCTCTGACGCGCAAGCCGAAGGGCAGTTCCCAGCAATCACTGTGAAAGGCCAGCTTTCAACCGTTCACGCAAGCAGTATAGGGAGCCGCCCTGACCCGGTCGGAAAACGGTGATGGCGGTTTGACGCTGAAAAATCAAACACTTGCCGATCGGCACACCGTGTACGTTCGTACATATAAACACTCAATCTAAGCCACTTTTCCTTAGTCACAGCAAATTCTTAAGGCCTGGCCTGTTCGAGCCTGCGCGAGCCGTGCTAGCCTTTCGCCACTTTTAGAAATTTTTTTCAGAAAATATTTTCAAAATGACTGCATCCGACCTGCCAGCCGACCCACGCAGCCAGGCCACCCGCGAAGCCCTGCTCCGCGCCGGTGCCCGGTTGTTTGCCCGGCACGGCCAGGCGGCAGTGAAACTGCGAGAACTGGCGGCAGCGGCCGGCACCCCAATCTCCGCCATCCACTATCACTTTGGCGGCAAGGATGCGCTCTACATCGCCGTGCTGGAGCGGCTTGCCAGCGAAGCGCTTACTCGCTTCCCGCTGCCCGGCGCGCCTGAGAACCAAGCCGTCGTCAGCCGACTGAGCACGGAACAGCGGCTGGAATTGCTGGTGCGCAACATGTTGTCGCGGTTCTTCTCGTCCGAGGACAGCGCCCTGCTCGGCCGGCTGCTGGCGCAGGAGCTCGCCAATCCAAGCCCGGCGCTGGACCGGCTGGTCGAGGTGGTGACGCGGCCACAATTCGGCCAGGCCGCCGCGCTCGTCAGCGAAGTGCTCGGTCCCGGCCACGGCCCGGAGCGTATCCGGCAGTGCACGCTCAGCGTGCTCGGTCAATGTTTTGTCTACCTGTTTGCCCAACCCGCGCTGTCGCGGCTGTTTCCCGGTTTGTACAACCCGGTCGATATCGACGGCCTGGCCCGCCATATCGCCCGCTTCAGCCTTGCCGGTCTGCGCGCCGTCCCGCCGCCTGCCGCAGGAGACTCGTCATGAGGCCGGTCGCCAGCTTTTCTCGTTCTTTGCAGCACATGCTGCTCGGTGTGCCTGCACTGGCACTGCTACTCAGTTGCAGCAACGGCGCACCCGAGGCGCTGCAGGGCTATGCCGAAGCCGAGTATCGCTATCTCGCGAGCCCGGTGGCCGGCACGCTGGAGCAGCTCCATGTCCAGCGTGGCGAAACCGTTGCCAACAACGCACCGCTGTTCGCGCTGGAGCCTGCACCGGAACAGGACGAACGCGACCGCTTGCAAGCGCAGCTAGATCAGCAGGACGCCCTGATCGCCAACCTGCGCACCGGCCAGCGGCCGGAAGAATTGACTGTGCTGCGGGCGCAGGCGAGTCAGGCGCAAAGCCAGTTGCAGCTCAGCACCGCGCAATGGCAGCGCGTGCAGGAGCTCGGCCGGAAAAATCTCGCCAGCGCCGACGCCATCGACGCTGCCCGCAGCCAATGGCAGCGTGACGAAGCCCGCGTGCAGGAACTCACTGCCCGCTTGCAGGTCGCCAAACTCGGTGCGCGCCGCGACGAAGTGCGCGCGGCCGAAGCACAGCGCGATGCAATTCGCGCCCAGCTTGCGCAAGCAGAGTGGAAACTGGCGCAGAAAACCGTTTCGGCGCCCAGCAGCGGCCGCATCCAGGACACGCTGTTTCAGCCCGGCGAGTACGTTGGCAATGGCCAGCCGGTGATCGTGCTGCTGCCGGACAACGCCATCAAAGTCCGGTTCTACATCCCCGAAACCTTGCGCGCGAAACTGACGGTGGGCACGCCGGTGCGCGTGCAATGCGATGGCTGCAGTCACGCGATTGCGGCGGAAATACGCTTCGTTGCCGATGCGGTCGAATACACGCCACCGGTGCTGTTCAACCGCGACAACCGCGCCGCGCTCGTCTACCGCGCCGAAGCGTGGCCGACCACGCCGAACGCCGCACTGCAACCGGGGCAACCGGTTGATGTGTACTGGCAGTGAGTCGGCATGATGTCGCGTCACAACCAGCAATCCGGCAGCGCCGACACGGTGATCGACGTCAGCGGCCTGCAGAAGCGCTTTGGCGACCGCATCGCCGTGGACAACATGTCGCTGCACATCCGCCGCGGCGAAATCTTTGGTTTTCTCGGCCCGAACGGCAGCGGCAAAACGACCACGCTGCGCATGCTCTGCGGCCTGCTGACCCCGGATGCCGGCCAGGGTCAGTGCCTCGGCTTTGACATCCGGCGCGACAGCGCGGCGATCAAACGGCGGGTCGGTTACATGACCCAGCGCTTCAGTCTCTATGACGATCTGACCGTGCGCGAGAATCTCGCCTTTGTCGCCCGCGTCTACGGCATGAAACAGCGCGAAGAAAAAATCACCACCAGTCTGCAACGCATAGGCTTGTCCGATCGCGCCGAGCAATTGGCCGGCACCTTGTCCGGCGGCTGGAAACAGCGATTGGCACTGGCCGCCTGTTTGTTGCATGAACCGGATTTGCTGCTGCTCGACGAACCGACCGCGGCGGTTGATCCCAACGCGCGACGCGAATTCTGGGAGCAGATCCATTTGCTCAGCGCCGACGGCATCACCGTGCTGGTCAGCACCCATTACATGGATGAAGCCGAGCGCTGTCATCGGCTCGCTTACATCAGTGCCGGCCATCTGCTTGCCGACGGGGCGCCGAGTGCGCTGGTCGCGCAGTTCGGGCAACCGACCTGGGAACTGCAATCGCCAAGCGATATCCGCGCGTTGGCAGCTATCCGGGCGCTGCCCGGCGTCAGCCAGGTCGCACCGTTCGGCAATGTGCTGCACGTCTGCGCCGATGACGCCGCGCAAGCAGCACCGGCGTTGGCGGCCTACGCCAGTGCGCATGCGCTGGCGCTGCACCTCACCACGGCGCGACTCGAAGACGTCTTCATTGCCTTGCAGCGGCAATCCGAACAGCAACCACGTGGAGCGACAACATGAGCCGGTTCAGCTGGCAACGCTTCCTGGCCATTGTCCGCAAGGAATTCATCCAGATGCGGCGCGACAAGCTCACGTTCGCGATGATGATCGGCGTGCCGCTGCTGCAGCTGACGCTGTTCGGGTTCGCGATCAACGCCGACCCGAAACACTTGCCGACGGCGGTGCTCAATCAGGATGACAGCCCGTTCAGCCGCAGCCTGATCGCGGCAATGCAGACCAGCCAGTATTTTGTCCTGACTGACACGGTCAGTCGCCGGGCCGACGCCGATGCCTTGCTCAAACGTGGCGAGGTCCAGTTCGTGCTCGAGATCCCCGGCGATTTTTCCCGCCGCTTGTTGCGCGGTGACAAGCCGGCGCTGTTGCTCACCGCTGACGCGACCGATCCGGCCGCCACCGGCAATGCCGTCGCGACACTGAATCAGTTGGTGCAACAGGCATTGCAGGCGGATCTGCGCGGTCCGTTGCGACCACTGGCCGGCAGCGCGCCGGCATTCGAGCTACGGCTGCACAAACGCTACAACCCGGAAGGCATTACCCAGTACAACATCGTGCCGGGCTTGCTCGGTGTCATTCTGACCATGACCATGATCATGATGACGGCGCTGGCCATCACCAAGGAAGCCGAACGCGGCACCATGGAAGCCTTGCTGGCCATGCCGCTGCAAGCGGCGGAAGTGATGCTCGGCAAAATCGTGCCGTACATCTTTGTTGGCTACATTCAGGTGGCGGTGGTGCTGCTGTCAGCGGCCTTCCTGTTCGGTGTGCCGATCATCGGCAGCCTGGTCCTGCTGATGGCCTGCATCCTGCTGTTCATTCTGGCCAACCTCGCGGTCGGCATCAGCATTTCCTCGGTCGCCCGCAGCCAGACCCAGGCGATGCAAATGACCTTCTTTTTCTTTCTGCCGTCGCTGCTGCTGTCCGGTTTCATGTTCCCGTTCCGCGGCATGCCGATGTGGGCGCAGTGGCTCGGTGAAGTGTTTCCGCTGACCCATTTCCTGCGCATTGTCCGCGGCATCCTGCTCAAGGGTAATGGCTTGCTGGAAGTGAGTCCGGCGCTGCTGGCGCTGACCGTGTTCACGCTGCTGGTCATGGCGATAGGCTTGAAGAAGTACCGGCGTACGCTGGATTGACCGCAACCGACACCGGGCTATGCCGGCTTGGATGCCGCACCTGCGCATGGCGAGGTTTTCCTAGCGCAGATCAATGCCGCATCGACAGCCGCTGGGTATGATGCGCGCCGCGTTCTCCCCGCTCTCTGTCGTCGCGATGCGCAATTACTTCCAGAAATGGCGGCCGAAAGGCCATTGTCCACCCCGCAAACCCGTCAAGAAAATTCTCTGGTCCGGACTGGGGGCTTTCGTCGGCATTCTGCTGATCGCCGGGCTCGAGCAACTGCTTCGGGTTGATGACCGCTGGAATCTGTTCCTGATCGCATCGTTCGGGGCGTCGGCGGTGCTGATCTACGGTGCACCGCAGGCCGAGTTTTCCCAGCCGCGCAATCTGATCGGCGGCCATGTGCTGTCCGCGCTGGTGGGCGTCAGTGCCGCGCTGGCGCTGCCGGCCCACCCGGTGCTGGCCTGTGCGCTGGCGGTTTCGCTGGCGATCATGCTGATGCACGTCAGCCGCACCATGCATCCGCCGGGTGGCGCCACGGCCCTTATCGCCGTGATTGGTGGTGACAGCATCCGGGCGCTCGGTTATGGCTTTGTCGTGACACCGGTGCTGAGTGGCGCACTGATTCTGCTGCTGATCGCGCTGCTGGTGAACAATCTGTCCCGCAACAGCCAGCGCCACTATCCGGTGTACTGGCTGCAGTGAGATTGGCAAAGCTCACGAATGGACTGGCGCAACGGTGAAAGAGAATGTTGCGCCTTGGCCCGGCTTGGCATCTACCCACAAGCGGCCGCCGTGACGCTGGACAATGCGCCGACAAGTCGCCAAGCCAATGCCACTGCCTTCGTATTCGCTTTGCGCGTGCAGACGCTGGAACGGGGTGAACAGTTTGCCGACATCGGCCATGTCGAAACCGGCGCCGTTATCCTGCACATGAACGACCGTTTCGCCGTTTTCCTGCCGACTGAACACCCGGATCTGCGGATGCTCAACCCGGCCAGTGAATTTCCAGGCGTTGCCAAGCAGGTTGGTCATCAGGATCCGCAGCTGATTCGGATCGGCGTCGACGAACATGCCGTCGGCGATGTTGCAGGCCACCCGCCGCTCCGGCTGCCCGGCCGCCAGCTCGGTCGCAATTTCCTGACACAGCGATGACAGATCGATACGGGATTTGCGCAGCTCGCCGGAACTCAGCCGCGACAACTGCAGAAAGGCATTGATCAGTTCGTTGAGCCGGGCAACACCGCCGCGAATGCGCGCCAGATGCGCCTTGCCCACCTCGCTCAGCCGCTCGGCCTCGTCTTCGGCCAGTGCCGACACGAAACCGTCTATCGTCCGCAGCGGCGCCCGCATGTCATGCGAAACCGACCAGGTGAACGATTCCAGCTCGCGGTTGGTCGCGGCAAGCTGCTCGGTGCGCTGCGCGACTTTTTGCTCCAGTTGCGCACTCAGCTCCGCCAACTGGCGCAGGCTTCGCTCGCGTTCAATTTCGGCCGACAGCCGGGCGGCGAATACCCGCAGCAGATTGAGCTTGCTTTCGCTACGCGGCATCGGTTGATCATGCAGCACATTGACCAGACCAAACGGCTTGCCGTCGGCACCGAGCAAGGGCATGCCGAGGTAACTGCGCACACCGAGTTCGGCCAGCATGGGATCATCCGGATAGCGGCTCGCCGCCGCATCCTCAATGAACAGCGCTTCGCCGCTGATCACTTGCTCACAAGGACTGCCCGGAAGCTCGTACTCGACGTTCTCCACCAGTTTGCCGTCGGCATAATAGCCCTGCGTTTGCACCCGCTTACCATTCGGCATCAGCAAACTGACCGAAGCCCAGCGCGCGTTCAAGGCCTCGGCGACACCGCCCAGCAGTTTGCCGAGAAAAGGTTGCAGCGCGCCTTGCGGCACTTCAGCTGCCAGCGCCGCCATCGTGCTGCTGAACCGGGCCAGTTCCTGTTCGGCCAGTCTGCGTTCGGAAATGTCTTCGTTGCTGCCGACGTAGCCACGCAACTCGCCGTTGCGGTCGAACAGCGGACTGATGCGGGTCATGCACCAGACAATCTGACCACTGGGTTGAACAAAGCGGAACTCGAACGCGGTGCCGGCCTGCTTGTCTCGTGCCGCCCGGAAATGCGCCCGCGCCGGTTCGCGATCATCCGGATGCAAGGATTTCAGCCAGGCGAGGCCTTTCGACTCTTCGAAGCTGTAACCGGACATGGCCGACCAGCGTGAATTGGCGTACAGCGCATTGCCTTGCAGATCGAGCTGGTAGATACCGATCGGTGCACTTTCCGCCAGCGAGCGGAAGCGGGCTTCGCTTTCGATAAGCGCCTCTTCCATGCGCTTGAACTGATCGATGTTCTGAACATGGCCGATGAAATGCAGCGGCGAGCCGTCTTCGGCACGCATCAGCGTCACCGTGATCAACACCCAGATGATCTCGCCGTCCTGACGGATAAAGCGCTTGCGTGCCTGGAAATGCGGGATCTCGCCGCTGGTCATCCGGGCAATGGTTTTCAACGAGGCGGCCCGTTCATCCGGATGCACAATCTCGACATACTGCTTGCCGACAATTTCATGGCTCGGATAACCGAGCATGTCACTGAGCGCGCGATTGACCAGCAGTACCCGCCCGCCGGGACTGATCAGCGCCACGCCGCTGGCGGCGTATTCGATCGCGCCGCGAAACAGATCCTGCGCGTGTTGCTGGGCCGCCAGCGACGCCCGCAACGCGTGCATGGCCGATACCAGCAACATCGCGGTGATCGCCAACGCAATGTTGGCGACCTGCACGTTCAGCAGAATGTAACTGCGCTCGGCACCGGCGCTCGGATACCACAGCGACAGGCCGATGACGCTGGCCAGATTGATCGCAAAAACGGTAAAGAACGTCTCGCGCGGCCCCATGCGCAGCGCGGCCCACATCACTGGCGGAAACAGCAGATAGCCCACAGCCGGATCACCGTCATAAATGGCGCGGTCGCCGAACACCACCACACACACCAGCAGGGTCACCGCGACCAGCACCTCCCGTTCCCAGATCTGTGCGGGCCCGCGCGGCTGGCCAGATACGGTCTGGAACAGCGCGAGCAACAGCGGCGCCAGCATTAACATGCCGGCAATATCGGACAGCAACCAGGCGCGAAAGGCCGCCAGCACGTCGGCGGGCGGATTACCGAGCACGGTCAGCACCAGCATGCCGAGTCCGGCACCGATGGCATAAGGCAGGGTGGCAATGACCGCAGCAAACAGCACCGCGTGGCGTGGCGTGGCGTACGGACTTTCCCGGCCGAGCAGCACCCGCGCTATCGCAAAGGCAAGCAAGGATGCTGACATCGTGGCGGTCGCAAGACCGATTGCGGTCAGCACATCGCGACCGGTCAACAGGCCGTTGAGTAGCGGCCCGAGCAAGGCGCCTGGCCAGTAATGCAGACCAAAATGCCAGAGCACGGCGAAATCGAGCCCTGCCGGCAACCACAGCGCGGCAATGCTGGTATCAACACCAGCCAGCAAGCGCCCGGCCAGCGCCAAGCCCATGTTGGCGAGCGTGTACAACAGCAGCCGGCGCCAATACTGTGGCTGCCGATACGGCGACGCAGACGATAGGGTTTCGCTGGGCATACCCGACAACGGCGGAGGGTTTCGCCCAAGCATAGCCGACGGCTGACAACCATCGCCAGACACGCACCTGGCCGGACGCCGGCACGCGCCGAATCCGCAGCCGACCAAACCTGCCGAGCGTTGGCCACAATGCACAAGGGCAGACTTGCGTCTGCCCTTGTCGTGTTGAGAGGGGTTGTTGCGGACTGCTGTTGCCTGTGGCGCTTGCCGACAGGCAACAGTACGCGCGTCAGGCCGCCATGTCCTGCCGGCGGTTGCCGGCGCCGATGGCGCTGACCGCATAGTGACCGCGGGCAAAGGCATCAACCTGGATGACCTCACTGCGCAAGCGATCGGCTTCGCGCAGCAGCGCGGCTTCCTCTTCATTGATGAGGCCGGCCTGCTGGGCACCGCGCAGGATGTCCTCGTAGGTTTTCGGGCCTTCGCCGAGTTGCAGACCGCCTTTGCGGCTGGCCTTGGCCAGCTTGCGATCGGCATCGGCGGCCGCCAGCACCGCTTTGAACGCGGCGTCCATTTTTGCCATCGGCTGATCGGCCTCGCCGATGTAGACCGAGCTCGAAATGCGATCACGCAGTTCGTGATCTTTCATCATCGAGGCGACCAACTGGTGATCGAGTTTGTCATTGGCCTTGCGGATGTGCTTGCCGAACGGCAGCACGATGCGGCGCAGCAGGCCCGCGGCAAACCGGTTCGGCATGTTGGCGAAGAACTGGGTGAACGCGGTTTCGCATTCATACAGCGCCTTGCGGACACACCAGCGCACGTATGGCAAATCAGCAGCCGGGCAGCCCTGATCGTGGTAGTACTTCAGCACGGCCGACGCGAGATACAGGTTCGACAGCACATCGCCCAAACGGGCCGACAAGCGCTCTTTGCGTTTCAGATCACCGCCGAGCAGCATCATCGCGACATCCGACACCAGGGCCAGCGACGACGAGAACCGGGTCAGCTGCTCGAAATGGCGCTTGGTTTCGCCCGAGGTCGGGGCATTGGCCGCGCGACCGGCAGTGATGCCGAGCACCAGCGTGCGGACGAAATTGCCGCTGGCGTAGGCAATGTGCTTGAACAGCAGCTCGTCGAACTGGGCCAGACCCTCGGCCTTGTTCGGGTTCGCTGCCGCCTGCATTTCCTTGTACACGTACGGATGGCAACGCACCGCGCCCTGACCGAAGATCATCAGGTTGCGGGTCAGGATGTTGGCGCCTTCGACGGTGATCGCAATCGGCTGCGCGACATAGCCGGCGGCCAGATAATTGTTCGGGCCCATGATGACGCCACGGCCGGCGTGCACGTCCATCGCATCGGTGGCCGAGGCGCGGCCCATTTCGGTCATGTGGTATTTGGCGATCGCGGTGATGACCGACGGCTTGACGCCGAGATCGAGCGCGCCGACGGTCATTTGCCGCGCCGCTTCCAGCATGTAGGTGCGGCCGGCAATGCGCGCCATCGCTTCTTCGATGCCTTCGAAGCTGCCGATCGGGGTCTTGAACTGCTTGCGGACACGGGCGTAGGCACCGGTCATCCGGTAAGCGACTTGCGAGGTCGCGGTGCCGAGCGCCGGCAGCGAAATGCCGCGGCCTGCGCTCAGGCACTCGACCAGCATGCGCCAGCCCTGGCCAGCGTATTTGACGCCACCGATGATCCAGTCGAGCGGAATGAACACGTCCTTGCCGGTGGTCGGGCCGTTCATGAACGCTTGACCCATCGGCAGGTGACGGCGGCCGGTTTCGACACCCGGGTGATTGGTCGGGATCAGCGCGCAGGTGATGCCGTACTCGACCTTGTCGCCAATGAGCTTGTCCGGGTCGTACAGTTTGAACGCGAGGCCAAGCAAGGTCGCGACCGGTGCCAGCGTGATGTAGCGCTTGTTCCAGTTCAGCCGAATGCCGATGACTTCTTTGCCGTCGTGCATGCCTTTGCAAATGATGCCGGTATCCGGGATCGCGCCGGCATCGGAGCCGGCGTCCGGTGCGGTCAGCGCGAAGCACGGAATTTCCTCGCCACGGGCGAGGCGCGGCAGGTAATAGTCTTTCTGTTCTTGGGTGCCGTAATGCATCAGCAGTTCGCCGGGGCCGAGCGAGTTCGGCACCATCACGGTGACGGCAGCGGTACAGGAACGGCTGGCGAGTTTGGTCACCACGGCCGAGTTGGCGAGTGCCGAGAATTCTTTGCCGCCATAGGCTTTCGGGATGATCATGCCGAGGAAACCGGCTTTCTTGATGTAGTCCCAGGCTTCCGGCGACAGATCGCGATCCTTGTTCATCACTTCAAAATCGTTGACCAGCTTGCACAGCTGCTCGACTTCGTTGTCGAGGAAGGATTGCTCTTCTGTGCTCAGCGTCGGCTTCGGGAAGCTCAGCAGTTTGTTCCAGTCCGGATTGCCCTGGAATAGTTCGCCGTCCCACCAGACATCACCGGCTTCGAGCGCTTCCTGTTCGGTGCTGGTCATCGGTGGCAGCACAACCCGGAAAATTTTCAGCACCGGCGCCGCGATCAGGTTCTTGCGCAGCGGCGTCGGTGCCAGCAACAGCAGCGCCACGGCGTAGATGCCCCAGCTGGTCCACGACGGCCCGAACGCGAGCGAACAGCCGAGCAGCACGGCGCCGAGCACGGCAAAACCGGTCAACCAACGGCTGCGGAAATACAACAGCGTGCTGGTCACCAGCACCAGTGCCAACAAATGGATGAGCGTCGTCATCACCATCTCCTGCCTTAGCGTGTGACCGGCGCTTTGAAGCCGCCGGCCAGGAAAGGAATCAAGCGCGCCACGACATCGTCGAGGCCCACTTGCTCATTGAAATCGGCCGCCGAAATTTCGCCCAGCGCATTACTGCCGCCAATGGCGAATACCAGCGACCCCAACATGAAATGCAGCCGCCAGAACAATTCACTGGCCGGCAAATCCGGATAGGCCTGCTTCAGCGCCTGGGTAAACTCGGCCAGCACATGGCCGTACTTGCCAAGCACAAACCGGCGCAGGTGGCCCTGCGTTTCCGCGTAGGCCCGGCCCAGCAGCCGCATGAAAATGGACGCGCCATTCGGCTCCAGTTGATCCAGCGCCTGCAACGGTCGCAGGAACGTGGTCAGCACGGCTTCGACCGTCGGTTTGCCGCCCTGCTGGCGCAAGCTCGCCAACTCCACGGCCAACTCGGCCGTCAGCCGATCCATGAAGCGGTCGAACACCGCCTGAATCAGATCTTTCTTGGAACCAAAATGGTAGTTCACCGACGCGAGGTTCACTTCCGCCCGCGAGGTGATGAGCCGCAGTGAGGTTTCGGCGAAACCACGTTCGGCAAACAGGTATTCCGCAGCGGCAATGATGCGTTCGCGGGTGGAAGCATTGTTCTGATCCACGCCAACCGGCCATCTTTTCAATTAAACGAGTGTTTGAAACATACGTTCAAACGCTTGTCCACGTCAAGCCGGGCGACTGCTGCGATGCAGCAAAATCAAGGACTTCCGTTCGCTTGCCGGGTGGCCAGCCAGTGCTCGACCTGCACCAAATCGAACGGCCAATCCAGTTCATGCGTACCAAAACAGAGCACCGGTAACCGCAAACCGTAACGTTCAATCAAGGCATCGCTGTCGGCATGGTCGGCAATGTCGACCACCTGCAGCCGCCAGCGGCCACTGTTGCGCAGCGGCTGCAACAGCCATTCCGCCTGTTCACACAGGTGACAACCGTAAGTGCCGAACAGCACCAACTCGGTGCCCTGTCCTGCGGTCGTCGCGGTTGTGGTTACCGATTCAGTCACCTTGCTCATACGCCTCGTCGCGATAAGTTACGTCAGCCCCGCAGTGCGCGATCATCGCGTCTTTATCCACGGCACAGCAAGCACGGTCCCCTGCGCAAGGCCCAACGGCGGCGTCCGTGCCGAACATCCGTCATTCGATTTTGCCGGACTCCGGTTTCGTAACATCCGGCGCCGACGCTTTCGCGGAGCGCGCATCCTGATCGGCCGATACGCGGCCTGCCATCACAACAAAACGCCGGCACCGCGTTGCTACGCCATCGGCCAGGTTGCAAGCGAGGGATGGAGCGGAAAGACTGTTGCCGGAAGGGGAACGCGAACGGACCGTCGTGAACAACCCGTCGCATTTACCGATTCCGACCATGACGTACTGCATTTTTTTGCTGCACACGGCACACCTGCAGATCACGAAATTGTTCGCGTTACGCCAAGGAATAATTGACAACGCAGGCGATTTCGACGATTTTTCGCGCTGAAGTGCAGGAGCCTCGGATTGCGCCGCCGGGCGGCGCAACGCAGTCGACGCAATCCGAGGTTCCCCTTCCCTCCCATAAGACAGGAATAACGACCATGGCAAAACCGAAAAAACCGATTCCGGAAGCTGCGGCTTCGGAAGCAAAGGCAAAGAAAACCGCCAAGAAAACTGTAAAAGCCAAGCCGGCCAAAGCTGCTGCCAAAAAAACCAGCAAAGCCGCCACCAAGCCTGCCAAAGCGGCTGCCAAGAAAACCACCAAGGCTGCTGCCGTAAAGAAAGCCGCCCCGAAAAAAGCCGCCGCCAAGAAA
>JBMOMZ010000040.1:0-122857 GCA_049324755.1 Pseudomonadota bacterium | reverse complement strand
TTGCGCAACATGCATGGCCGTTGTCTCGGTGGGCTTGGTCGCTAACCGAGATCACCAACGGCCATGTATGTTCCCTTACGCCGCTATCTTTTTGATTGGCTTGTGGTTTTTGTGGGGATTCTTCAGGACTCGCCCCGGCGGGCGAGGTACTTTCTTTGGCGCAAAGAAAGGAACCAACGACAAATTCGCCGGGAGCAAATTTGCACGCCGAAGGCGCCGTTAGGCCAAGGCCACGGATGGCCTTGGTGCAACATGCCCGCATCCCAGGGCTTCGCAGAGCTCAGCCCGCTTACGCGGCGCACAGTGCACTTGCACTGTGCTTGTTTCCGCGTGCGCCCTCGCCGCCCGAACGACGTGCGGTTCCCTGCGCTACTCCATTCCGTTCGGGGCCTTTCAGACAGGACTCCTGTCCAGTCTGAAAAGGCTTCGGCATCCCTGCCTCGCCCCTCCGCTACGCTACGGGCAGCTAACCCGCACTCCATTACGTTGCTCGGCTCGTCAGACGGGCGAACGGAAATCTAAACACAACGAACCATCAGCCCCATGCTTACAACTTCATACCTAACCAGATGACGACTTCCGTCGAACACGCAACAACAGGAGTAAGGATTTGCAGCCACAATGCATCGGATTGAAGCTTTGCGGCGGAGCGATCATGGTGATCTTTCTCTTCTTTAATAATGTTCTCCACCGCCCCTAATGCCGCAACATCTTTTCCCTGCAAGACTTGGACTTGATGTTCGAGATGACCAAGCACCACACGCTCAACAGCAACCGTTGTCGCCATGATGGCTTGATAGCCTAAAAGGCCGGTAATCACGCCAAGCACATAACCGCCTAGACCACAAAAATAGTAGCTCCGGCAACGGGGTAACCCACGCCGCTGAAGCTCTGCCCAGAAAATAGCTCTGTGGCTTTTCTCGTGCTCTCGAAACTCGACCAGTTCTGGAACAAGCTTTGGCGCTGTAAATCTCGCCACAAGCAGCTGCCCTGAATAGATGCAAATTGCGCCAAACTCACCAGCATGGTTGACCTTCAAAACGCGGTCGCCAAATGTTCTCTCTCTTCGCGCTCTCAGAAACAGCTCCTTCGCTTTGTCATTACCGTTTAAGGCGGTGTAATCCGCCAGCACTGGTGAATCTTCGGATTCCGCGCAAAATCCATTGGCAAGGTCCGTTTGCTCCAGTCTTCGATTTTGCAGCCGGCCAGGGCTTCGGTGTCGAGTTTGAAGCGACGGTAGTTGTTGGAGAAGAGGATCTCGCCACCGGGGTTCAGCAGTTCCAGCGCGACCAGCAGAATGTCGGCGTGATCGCGCTGGACGTCGAAGACGCCGTCCATGCGCTTGGAGTTGGAGAAGGTCGGTGGGTCGATGAAGATCAGATCGAATTTGTCGCGGCAATGGGCGAGCCATTCCAGGGCATCGGCCTGGATGAACTCATGCGGGCCGCGATCGAAGCCGTTCAGCACGAAATTGCGCTGCGCCCAGTGGCTGTAGGTTTTGGACAGGTCGACGCTGGTGGTCGAGGCGGCGCCACCGGCTGCGGCGTAGACACTGACACTGCCGGTATAGGAAAACAGATTCAGGAAATGTTTGCCTTTGACCCGTTCGCGCACCAGCGCACGGGTGGTGCGGTGGTCGAGAAAAAGCCCGGTATCAAGGTAGTCGGTCAGGTTGACCCAGAATTTCAGACCGCCCTCCTCGACCACGAAGAACGAGCGCTCGTCGCCGACTTTTTCATACTGCGACAAGCCTTTCTGGCGGGCGCGGGTGCGCACGTGCAGCTTGTCAGTCGGCAGCTGATACAGCTCGCGCACGACCGCGACCACTTCCTTGAACCGGCGTTCGGCGACATCTTCCGGAATCGTCGACGGCGCCTGGTATTCCTGCAGGTAAAGATGGTCGCCATAGACATCGATGGCAGCAGCGTATTCCGGCAAATCGGCATCGTACACGCGAAAGCAGCTGACCTGCTCGCGCTTGCACCAGCTGGCCAGATGCTTGCGGTTTTTCTCGATGCGATTGCGCAGCGCGACGGCCCCAGCCGATAGCTCAATCGCCTGCTCATAGGCGACTTCCGGCCGCGGCGTGTCATCTGTCGCGCGAGTTTCCGTCGGAGCGACCGGCTCTGGTTCACGGACATGGCGCTTGGCCGCTGCATTGACTTCAAACAGATACAGCTTGCACGGCAGCGCGCCGTTGTAGAGCGCGTATTGCTTGTGCGACCGGACACCAATGGCGCGAGCCAGACTCTGTTCGCTGGTGATGATGGCCGCATGCCAACCATCGAATTCGCTGAGCAGGCGCTCGCCAAGCGTCGCATAGACAAAGCGCAGCGATTCGACATCGCCCAAGCGCTCGCCATACGGCGGGTTGCCGATGACCAAGCCGGTCGGCGCGCCTTCGCGCTGCGCTGGCTGGCGAATTTTTTCCAGCGGCAGGCGCTCGAACTGAATCAAGTCTTCGACTTTCGCTTCGATGGCGTTTTCTTCCGCGACCCGCAATACGCGCGGGTCGGCATCGAAACCGAAAATGCGCGATTCGAGTTTTTCGACGCCATCATCGGCACGGACACCGGCGTCTTTGCGCAAGCGCCGCCAGAGCGCGTCGTCATGACCGAGCCAGCCTTGATTGACGCCAAAATCCTCGCGCAGCAAACCGGGCGCGATATCGCAGGCCATCAACGCCGCTTCAATCGGCAGCGTGCCGGAGCCGCAGAACGGATCGACCAGATCACCACCGGCCTTGGCGATTTCCGGCCAGCGGGCGCGGATCAGCATCGCGGCAGCGAGGTTTTCCTTGATCGGCGCGATACCGGCTTTCTCGCGGTAACCACGCTCGTGCAGCGGGTGGCCGGACAGATCGACACAGAGCGTCAACTCGTCGCGATGCAGGTGCGCGTTGATGCGCAGCACCGGATCTTGGGTATCGACACTGGGCCGGCCCTGACCACGGGCGCGGAACTGATCGACCACGCCGTCTTTGACTTTCTGGGCGCCAAACTGGGTGTGGTTAATGAACTCGTTCTGGCCGACAAAATCGACCGCCAGCGTGTCGTCGTGACGCAGGTGCTGGCTCCAGTCGACCGCGCGCACCGCTTCATACATCGCTTCGGTCGAGTCGACCCGGGCGGTTTTCAGCAGCAGCAGAATGCGGCTCGCCAGCCGCGACCACAGCACAGCCCGGTAGCCCACTTCGAGCGTGCCATCGAAATGGACGCCGGCCAGCGCTTCGTGGACATTGACGGCGCCAAGCGCCTTGAGCTCATCGACGAGCAGGTATTCGAGGCCTTTCGCGCAGGGTGCGAAGAATTGCTGGGTCACGGGTTTTGCCTGTTGCGGAACGGTCCGGAAGACCTGGGGAATGCGATGGCGGTGATCTTAGCGGGTCTTTCAGGTAGGAACGAACCGAATCGCCGTCCGGCTCAACAAAAAGGGCGCCGGAGGGCGCCCTTTTCGGTTTCAGCGATCTGGCCGATCAGCCCGCCGCCATGACCTTGGCAATGGCGCGCTCGAATTTTTCCAGACCGGCCTTGATGTCGGCCTCCGGAATGATCAGGCTCGGCGCCAAGCGGATGACATCCGGACCGGCCTGCAGAATCAGCAGGCCTTCGTTCAACGCGGCGGTGACGAAATCCTTGGATTTGCCGTGGTATTTCTCGGCCAGCACGCAGCCGATCAGCAGGCCCTTGCCGCGGACCAGACTGAACACGCCGGTCTTGTCCTTGATGGCATTGAGGCCGCTGAAGAACAGGTCATGGCGCTTGTTGACGCCGGCCAGCGTGTCGGGGTTGTTGATGACATCGAACACCGCCGAGGCCACGGCGCAGGCCATCGGGTTGCCGCCGTAGGTCGAACCGTGCGAGCCGACGGTCAGCGCCTTGGCGACTTTCTCGGTGGTCAGCATCGCTGCGATCGGGAAGCCGCCGCCGAGCGCTTTCGCGCTGGTCAGGATGTCCGGGGTCACGCCGTAGCCCATGTAGGCGTACAGCTGGCCAGTGCGGCCCATGCCCGATTGCACTTCGTCGAAAATCAGCAGCGCGCCGTACTTGTCGCACAGTTCGCGGGCTTTTTTCAGGTACGCCGCATCGGCCGGGGTCACGCCGCCTTCGCCTTGCATCGGCTCCAGCACAACGGCGCAGGTGTTTTCGTTGATCGCGCCTTCGAGCGCGTCAGCATCGTTGTAGGGCACATGCTTGATGCCCGGCGGCAGCGGTTCAAAACCCTTGGTGTATTTTTCCTGACCACCAACGCTGACGGTGAACAGCGTGCGACCGTGGAAGCTGTTGAAAGTCGAGACGATTTCGACTTTGTTCGGGCCACCATGTTGCTTGGCATAGGCGCGCGCCAGCTTGAACGCGGCTTCGTTGGCTTCACCGCCGGAGTTGGCAAAAAACACCCGCTCGGCGAAGGTATTGGCGATCAGTTTCTGGGCCAGTTCCAGCGCCGGAATATTGGTGTAACCGTTGGCGAGGTGCCAGATTTTCTGCGCTTGTTCGGTGACCGCTTTGATCATGACCGGATGGCAATGGCCGAGCGCATTGACCGCGATGCCGCCGGCAAAATCGATGTACTCCTTGCCTTCGCTGTCCCAAATCCGCGAACCCTCGCCGCGCACGGGCAGCATCGCCGCCGGGGCATAGGTAGGCACCATCACTTGATCAAAGGTTGCACGCGTTACCGAAGTCATCATTCCGCTCGCTTGTAGGGCTTTGCCAGAACCGTCTGGCCCGCTGAAAAACGCCGCGAATGATCGCGCCAATCGGGCAAAAAGGCCAGTAATTCAGCCGCATATTTATGCCGCTGGCGTTTTTGCGCAAAGCCATTGCCGCCGCCTATGCTGCCGCTCATCGTGGCTCCCAACTTGGCCCCATCGTGCACCGGCACAGTGGCTCCACTACTGACCAAACAGGCTGACTCCGAACATGACCCGCTGGCATGACCAGATGAACTGGATCGACGCACAAGGCCCGCGCCTGCGCAGCGCGCTGGTCGAGCTCTGCGCGATCAACAGCGGCAGCTGGAATGTCGCCGGCATCGAGCGCTTGCAGGCCGCGTTACTGCCGCTGCTGGCACCGCTTGCCGTGGCGGTCGAGAAAGTCACGTTGCCGCCAGTGCGCCAGCTCGGCAAGACCGGCCAGGTTGAGGAACGGCCGCTGGCACCGGCGTTGCGGCTGCGTTGCCGGCCGGAAGCCGAACGGCAGGTGCTGCTGGTTGGCCACCTCGATACCGTGTTTCCGCTTGATCATCCGTTCCAGAGCCATCGCTTTGTTGACGACAACACGCTGAATGCCCCGGGTGCCGCCGATCTGAAAGGTGGCCTGCTGGTGATGATCACGGCGCTGCAGGCGCTCGAACAAAGCCCGGACAAAGCCACGCTGGGTTGGGAAGTGATCCTGAACCCGGATGAGGAAATCGGCTCGCTCGGTTCGGCCGGTCTGCTGGCCGATGCGGCCAGGCGTCACCACATCGGCCTTTGCTACGAGCCGTCGCTGCCGACCGGTGAGCTGGTCTCGACCCGCAAAGGCACCGGCACGTTCTCCGTGCATGTCCGTGGCAAGGCCGCCCATGCCGGTCGCGAACACCATCTCGGCCGCAATGCCGTGGTTGCAGCAGCGCACATCGCCGCCGCGCTTGATGCGCTGAATGGCCAGCACGGCGACATGACCGTCAACGTCGGCTTTATCGACGGCGGCGGTTCGGTCAACGTGGTGCCGGAGCATTGCCTGCTGAAAGTGAACGTGCGGGTATCGAACCGCGAGCAACAACAGACCTTCGAACTCGCCTTGCAACAGGCTTGTGCTGCCGTCGATCAGCGTGACGGCTTCCACACCACCGTGCTCGGCAGCTTCCACCGGCCGCCGAAGCCGATGACGCCGGCCCTGCAATCGCTGCTCGACTTGCTGCGCGATTGCGGCAGCCACATCAATCTCGACGTGCGCTGGCAAGGCACCGGCGGTTGCTGTGACGGCAACAACCTCGCCGCCGCCGGCCTCGCCAATGTCGACAACCTCGGCGTGCGCGGCGGCAATATCCACAGCAGTGAGGAATTCGCCCTGCTCGACAGCCTGACCGAACGCGCCAAGCTGTCGGCGCAGCTGCTGCTGCGACTCGCCGCCGGCGACGTCGATTTCACCCCTTTCCGGAAACCGCAATCATGATGCGCATACGCCCGGTTCGCGCCGCCGATCTGGACAAGCTGCACGCGCTCGCACTGCGCAGCGGCATAGGCCTGACCACGCTGCCGAAAGACAAGCAATCAATGAAAGAGCGCATTGCGCTGTCCGAGCGCTCGTTCAGCAGCGAAATCGCCAAGCCCGGCGACGAGTATTACCTGTTCGTGCTCGAAGATACCGACACTGGTGCCATTTGCGGCACCAGCGCGCTTGCGGCCGCGGTCGGCCTGAACCAGCCGTTCTACACCTACACGCTTGGCAAGGTCGTGCACGCCAGCCCGGCGCTGAAAATCCATAACCAGGTGCAGACGCTGTATCTTGGCAATGATTTCACCGGCTGCACCGAGATCTGCACGCTGTTCCTCGACGCCGAATACCGCGGCGGTCGCAACGGCAAACTGTTGTCGCGCTCGCGTTTCCTGTTTCTGGCCGAGTTTGGCGACCGCTTCGACGAGCGCGTCATCGCCGAGATGCGTGGCGTCTCCGATGAAAAAGGTTATTCGCCATTCTGGGAAGCGCTCGGCAAGAAATTCTTCTCGATGGAGTTTCCGGAAGCCGATGCGCTCTGCACTTACGGCAACCAGTTCATCGCCGAGCTGATGCCGCATTACCCGATTTACCTGTGCATGCTGCCGGAAGAGGCGCGCGCCGTGATCGGCAAGGTGCATCCGGATACCCAGCCGGCCTATGACATGCTGATCGCCGAAGGTTTTCGTTACACCGGCCACGTCGACATTTTCGACGCCGGCCCGAGCATCGAAGCCGATGTCCGCTCGATCCGCACCGTGCGCAAAAGCAACCGTTTTGACTGGAGCATCGCCCCTGCCGGCACCAGCACCCAACCGGAAACGTATCTGGTCAGCAACACCAAACGCGAAGGCTATCGCGCCTGTTTGACTGAGCTGGCATTTGACGACAACGGCAACCTGCTGCTGCCGGCCAAGGTGGTCGATGCACTGGAATTGCAGAGCAACGAGCCGGTTCGCGCCTGCAAGCTGTACTAGATCACCAAACTGATTGTCGATAAGTCCACGATTTTATTCCCCGCCTTGTCAAGGCGGGGTTAGGGGCGGTTGAAGCAGTACACACAACTGTCTGAGGAAACCAAATGACTCTGCACACCAAACTCTTCATTAACGGCGCCTGGCAAGCCGGCCATGGCGATCTTTTTCAGTCGACCAACCCGGTCTCCCAGCAACCCGTCTGGCAAGGTAACGCCGCCAATGCCGGTGATGTCGATGCTGCGATTAAAGCAGCGCGCACCGCGTTCGCGAGCTGGCGCAACCGCACTCTCGATGAGCGTATCGCAGTGCTGAAAGCATTCGAAGCGCAGCTGAAAGCCAACACCGACGTACTCGCCGACTTGATTGGCCAGGAAACCGGCAAGCCGCTCTGGGAAGCGAAAACGGAAGTCGCGGCAATGGTCGGCAAAATCGACATTTCGATCCGCGCCTACCATGAACGCACCGGCGTCAAAGAAAGCACCACCGGCGATACCACGAACGCGACCCGGCACAAACCGCATGGCGTCGTCGCCGTGTTCGGCCCGTACAATTTTCCCGGCCATTTGCCGAACGGTCATATCGTGCCGGCGCTGCTGGCCGGCAACACGGTGGTGTTCAAGCCAAGTGAAATGACGCCTGGCGTTGCCGGCAAAACCGTCGAGCTCTGGCAGGCAGCCGGGTTGCCCGCTGGCGTGCTGAATCTGGTGCAAGGTGCACGCGACACCGGCGTCGCGCTGGCCGGTCACACCGGCATCGATGGCCTGTTTTTCACCGGCTCGGCCGGCACCGGCTACGCGCTGCATGCCCAGCTCGCCGGTCAACCGCACAAAATTCTCGCGCTGGAAATGGGCGGCAACAACGCGCTCGTCATCGGCAACATCAATGATCTGAAGGCCGCCGTGTTCCACACGCTGCAATCGGCGTTCATCACTGCCGGCCAGCGCTGCACCTGTGCCCGGCGCCTGCTGGTGCCGAACAACGACGACGGCTACAAATTCCTGTCGGCGCTGGTCGATGCCGCCCAGCAATTGCAGGTTGGCGCCTACAACGCCGAGCCGGCGCCGTTCATGGGTTCCGTGATCAGCGTGCCGGCGGCGAACAAGTTGCTGAAGGTGCAGGATGAACTCGAAGCCAAAGGCGGCTACCCGCTGCTGAAAATGCGGCGCGTGCAGGACGGCACCGCGCTACTGTCGCCGGGCATCATCGATCTGACCGAAGCACGCGCGGTTCCGGACGAAGAATACTTCGGGCCACTGCTGTCGGTTTACCGCTACAACAGTTTCGAGCAGGCGATTGAACTCGCCAACCACACCCGCTTTGGTCTGGCCGCGGGTTTGCTGAGCGACGACAAAGCCCAGTACGAACAGTTCTTCCGCGACATCCGCGCCGGCATCGTCAACTGGAACAAGCAACTGACCGGCGCCAGTTCGGCGGCACCGTTCGGTGGCATTGGCGCCAGCGGCAACCACCGCGCCAGCGCCTACTACGCCGCCGACTACTGCAGCTATCCGGTGGCCTCGATGGAAAGCGAAGCCTGCAGCTTGCCGGCGCAGCTGTCACCGGGAATGAAACTCTAACCATTGTCACTATCGCTGTAGGAGCGGCCTTGGCCGCGAATCGTTGAATGCAATCGCGGCCGAGGCCGCTCCTACAATAATTTTTCTGCAGCGCAAGGCGAAACCAACATGACACAAGCCTACGAAATCAACTTTGACGGTCTGGTCGGTCCAACCCACAACTACGCCGGGCTGTCGTACGGCAACGTCGCCAGCATGGGTAACCAATCAGCCGTGTCGAATCCGCGCGAAGCGGTCAAACAAGGCCTGCAGAAAATGTACGCGCTGCACAAGCTCGGCATTCCGCAAGCGATTCTGCCGCCGCTGCTGCGCCCGGATCTCGATACCTTGCGCCGCATCGGCTTCACCGGCAGTGACGCCCAGGTGCTGAACAAAGTCGCCAAGCTGGCGCCGGTGCTGCTCGCCTGCGTCAACTCCGCGTCCAGCATGTGGACCGCTAACGCCTGCACGATGAGCCCGTCGGCTGACAGCCTTGATGGTAAAGTGCATTTCACCGCGGCCAATCTCGCCAACCGTTTTCACCGCTCGATCGAAGGCCCGCAGACGGCGAAACTGCTGCGCGCGATCTTCGCCGACGCGAATCATTTCGTGCATCACGACCCGCTGCCACTCGGCGATCATTTCGGCGACGAAGGCGCTGCCAACCACACCCGTCTGTGCCGCGAATACGGCGAGCCGGGCGTGCAGATTTTCGTCTACGGAAAATACGCCTTCGACCCCAGCAAACCGGCTCCACAGAAGTATCCGGCCCGGCAAACCCGCGAAGCCTCGGAAGCCGTCGCCCGACTGCATCAACTGCGCGACGACAAAGTGATGTTCGTGCAACAGAACCCGGCCGTGATCGATCAGGGCGTCTTTCACAACGACGTTATCGCAGTCGGCAACCGCAACGTCCTGTTCTTCCACGAACAAGCCTTCCTCGACAAGGAAACCGCACTGGCTGATATCCGTCGCGCCTACGGCGATGACGAACTGCACTTCATCGAAGTCAGCACGAAAGCCGTACCGGTCGAGGACGCTGTCCGCTCCTACCTCTTCAACAGCCAGCTGGTGTCGCTGCAAAGCGGCGGCATGGCCCTGATCGTACCGGGCGAATGCGAAGCCAACCCACGCGTCTGGACATACTTGCAGGAGTTGCTGAGCCAGAACGGCCCCATCAAGGCCGTGCACGTCTTCGACGTCAAGCAAAGCATGCGCAACGGCGGCGGCCCGGCCTGCTTACGCCAGCGGGTGGTGCTGACCGATGCGCAGCGTGCCGCCATTCAAAGCAATATCTTCATGAACGAACAACAATTCACCGCTCTGAACGCCTGGGCAGACCGCCATTACCGGGACAGTCTCAGCGCCGGGGATCTGGCCGATCCTCAGCTGGTTGAAGAGAGTCGGCGAGCCATTGCAGCGCTGCAGGAGTTGCTGAAGCTTCGCTATACCTGAACAGACTACGGGGCAAAAAAACTCCGGAAAAAGAGAAGCCCGCTTTATGCGGGCTTCTTCTGTCAGTCAGTATTAGCACAGGAATTGGATATACCAAAGGGACTAGGCTGCCCGGGGGGGGGAACATTCTCCCGGTTAAAGTCAGTAGCAGCCCCAACCAACGTATGGATTTTGCTTGCAGTTGACTCCGTGCCACTGACTGCAGCCTTGATCGCGATTCTGACTTGCACCCAGTTTGCATATTCTTGCGGATAGCGAAGACGAATTGTGCCAAAGCCAGAGGAGTCCGTTCTAGTATCGCTGGTCGCATCAATCGCTACAGGCAAGCCTGGTGTCAGGACATCATCACCATTATGCTCTTCACCGGGATCAAGAACGCCGTCGGTATCCACATCTTCGTTACGGCATCTCTCGGTGATATTTGCCGCCCACACACTTCCAGTCCAAACATAGAAGCCTTTGAAATAGGCGGACTTATTGTAAATACCATCGACGGTGGTCGGATCATCAACATCGTCTGTGCCGTTAAATGGCGAGCCATCGTCCGGGAGCGGAATCACTGAGGCTTGGAACGGCTGGTCAGCACGCGCATTGCCGTTTGAGTCAGTTATGAAAACCGTAAATTCCTTGACGTACTGTGTCTCATTTGGCTCTTGTACTTGGTTACCGGTACCAATAGTAATGAACAAAGAAGCATTGGCAACTGTCAGAAACACCTGACTGGAGCAGGTTTCACCCACCGCCACAACGCCATCTTCGTTCACATCACAGTTGTTGACCGTGGCGGTAATGACCACCCCATTGCTTGCCGAAGCCGCGTTGGATGTATACACCGTTGAAGCAACACCACTGGCGTTGGTATCCGCAAACCCTGGGGAAATCTGTCCGCCAGATACATCCTGAAGCGAGAATACCACACGAGCGTTCTTAACCAAATTGCCTTCGGCATCTCTGACGATTGCAGTAATTGTCGACTGATCTCCATTTGGCGAGAGTGAAGCAGGCGACGCCGAGGCAGCCACAGCCGAAGGTTTTACTGATACAAACGAAACTGATAGCTGAGTCGATGGACCGTTGGTTGCTGCTGCGGTAACAACCGCAGTACCGGCGTTGTCAGCAAAAACACGAACAGAGGCTTGGCCTGCTGCATTAGTGGTTACACTTTGTACAGAAGTATCGGCTACGGTCGCAGTATTGCTGTTATCAACGTCGAACTTTCCTCTCGTAGTCGAGAACGTGATTTGCCGACCAGCTTGAGCTGCCCCATTATCAGTCCAAGTCAGAGTAACAACCGTGGAGCCTTCCAATGCACCTGCCGTAGCCAAGTCGTCGATAGCGATATCACCCGCCGGAGCCGCACTCAGCGCATAAGCCACTGTGGTACCAGAGACTGTCATTTGCTGGGTTGCAGAGACAGATCCATCAAGGGCGGTTGCTGTCAGCGTGTCGGTACCTGATGCCGTAGCATTGTACGTTACGCTCACAGAGCCATTTGGTCCGGTAGTGAGCGGACTTGTCGGAGTAAAACTGTTGCTCAACGACGAGGTAAGGGTCACCTGCTGATTCGGAAGCCCGTTGTTATCCGAGTCTCGAACTACCAAGGTGATGTTTGCAGTCGAACCTGCTGTCACTGAGGAGGGCGCATTGATAGCTAATGTGCTGCCTACCACTGGAATCAGCAAAGTGTCGGACAAAGTGCTTCCCGCCACTTGTGCTGTCACCGTAATGTTCCGGTTGGCCCGGTTGTTACCTGTGGTCAAATTGGCGAGCGCAAAACCATCGGCATCGGTAACGTTCTGAGTAACAGCAATTGAGCCACTATCCGAACTGAAGTTAACAGTTACGCCTGAGAGCACTACGTTCGAAGAGTCTTTCACCAAAGCGCGGATCAAAGCGGTCTCGGTACCGCTTGAAGCCAAACTCAGGGTGTCCGTCGACAGCTCAATTGACGCCGCGACAGGGCCAGTCGGCTCCTCCGTATCATCCGACGTACCCGAGCCGCCACAGCCCGCCAGCACAACAGCTGCCAGCAGTACGGCCCATCCTTTCTTCAGCCACACGCTCATCGTTTTACTCCTGCTATCGGCATCCACCGGATACGGGTGAACCGCCGCTGCCACGCGAATGTTGGTAAGCCTAATCCATGGTCTGGACGATGGCAATCAAGCGGTAGGTAAATTTTCTGTCGGATCAAGGGGTTTTCGTTAGATCTTCGACAAGTTTGGCAAATCGGGGCGACCGCCGGATGCTCTCAGCCGCCGAACGGTCAGCGGAAGCTCTCGAAGAACGCCAGCTCGTTGCTCAGGGCCTCGCGCAGGCTGTCTGCGCGCCGAAACCCGTGCCCTTCGCCGGCAAACACGGTCAAATGGTGGCGAATGCCCCGACTGGCCAGTGCGTCGGCCAACTGCCGGGCCTGGGCCAGCGGCACGACGGTGTCCATATCGCCCTGCTGGATCAGCATCGGCACCGCAAGGCGATGAAACTGATGGACCGGGGACTTCTCCGTGAGTGCGTGGGGCCGGGCCGCCGTGGCGCCAACCAGGCGGCCGAGGTATTCGACTTCGAACTTGTGGCTCTCGGCTGCCAGCGCGGGCAGATCCACCACCGGATAGCGCACGGCAGCGGCGCGGATGGGTGCGCCATGGGCCAATAGATGCAGCACCGTGAAGCCACCGGCACTGTTGCCGCGCACGAAAATGCGCTTGGGGTCTACCTGGCCGGAAACGCTCAGATGCGCGATGACGACGGCACAATCGGCCACATCGTACTCGCCCCAGTGCCCAAGCAAACTCTGACGCCAGGCCCTGCCATAACCGTCGCTGCCGCGATAGTTGATGTCTGCCACCGCGTAACCGCGCGATGTCCAGAACTGTATGCTGGCCTGCAGCATCGGCGTCGCGGCGCCAGTCGGGCCACTGTGGCAAAGCACCAGCAATGGTGGTGCGCCTTGGGTTGCGACCGAAGGCTGATAGAAATAAAAAGGAATGCGACGCTGCTCATGCTCGAGCCAGTGCGGCTCGGCCGGGGAAATGGCAACGGCATCGGGCCAGCTTGCTGGCGCGACAATCCACTCGGCAGATTGACTGCGCCTGTCAATCCGGATCAGCGCCTCCGTCTGGTCGTCCGCACTGCGGAGCAGGAAAAGGGCTTGCTCGTCTGTCGCGATAAACGGTACCAAGGCCGAGCGACCGGGCAGCGGGACCGGCACGGCCTTTTGCCCGCCGGATGCCGGCAAATGCCACAGGCGCTGCCAGCCCGCCTCTGTACTCATCCAGTACAGCTCACCGTCTGCCGTCGAGCACCAGCTGCGATGCCCCAATGACCAGGGCGCCACGGCCACGTCGCCAGGAACCGCAGCGACTGCCTGCCAGCCCGTTTCAATCACCTGCCCCAACTGCCAAAAGCCATGCTGGTCACTGATGGCAAACAAGCGACCGCGCTGGTCGAAGCCGGGCTGCAACACGGAAACATCCGGCCCGCCCGCCACGGCTCGCACGTGATGCAAGCCGCCGGCTGGATCGACTTCCGCCGACATCAGGCGAGTCTCGTCCCACGGCATGCAGGGATGCGACCATTGCAGCCAGATCAGCTGACTGCCATCGGGAGAAAAGCTTGGCGCGGCATAGAAATCGGCGCCGTCAGCCAGCACGCTGACCTTGCCAGACAGCGACAAGGCGACGAGGTCGTTACAGACGCCATCAGGCAGATGACGCTCGCGCACCGCAACGAGCCATTCGCCACCGGGATGCCAATGAAAATCTGCGTATCGGGTCGAACCCGCCGGTTCCGTTTCGGCGGTCAAGGCGCGCATCGAACCATCTGCCGCGCGTAGCCAGACGCGTTGGCCCGGATCGGCACAGAAAACGATTGCGCCATTCCGAACAGCGAACTCACCACCGCCGTACTCATGGACCCGGGACCGGACGCTTAACGTTTCGGGGGTCAGCGTTTCAATGCCCGTTGCCGCCGACCATCGCACTATGCAGGCCCGGCCTTGCGCTTCCGGCCGTTGCTCCAGCCAATACAGATCATGGCCATCATGGCGCAGCAAGCTACGCCGCGTGGCGGCGGCAATCACGGCATCAAGCGGCAACGCCGCACTCGCCGGCGTTACCACTGAACGCTCCAGGCCAGCTCGGTCAAGCGGGTGACACCTTTGGCCATGAAGCGTGGTTCATGGGCGAGAATGTCATGTTCAATCAATTGGGCAAGTTGGGCGCCGGCATAAAGCTCACGGACTTCGTCGGCGCTGACGGAGAACGGCGGGCCTGCCATTTCCGCTTGTGGATAAACGAGCGTCAGTAGCAGCATCGTGGCATGCGGCAACAACACGCGCAGCTGGTGGGCATACCGCTGACGCAAGGCGGGCGGCAGCGCCACCAACGCCGCGCGGTCATAAATGCAATGACAGTCCGGCAACTGCGCCTGCGTTAAGGCAAAAAAATCACCGCAATAAAGCGAATACGGCCCAGAAGAAAACCGCTTCACATCGCCAAATGTCTGTATGGCTGGCGTCAACGCTTGCTCTGCAAAAAACGCCCGAACAGCCAGCTCACTGAGCTCGACACCGACAACCGCATGTCCCCTTTCCGCCAGCCAAACCATATCCAATGACTTGCCACACAGAGGGACAAACACGGTTGCCGCGGTGTTCGGCGCCAGTGTCGGCCACAGCGACAGCAATTTGGGGTGCGGGCGCGGCAGATGGAAGCCGGTTTGACCTTGCTGCCAACGGGCCTGCCAGTACGAACCATCCATCAGCGATACCTGCCCGGCCACAACTCAGCGCTTGAACGAATGCGTGCTGGTGCCGCGTTGCCACCAACGCAGCAACAGCTTGTCGACCGTCATCAGCGCCGCAAGCGACAGGCGATCCGCCAAAGTCTTGCGAAACTCGTAGTTCACCTCAAAGACATCGTGACTGTCATACAGTGATTGCAACAACGCATCCGACGTCTGCAACTCGTCAACCAGGCCCAGCTCAACTGCCTGAGTACCATACCAATGTTCGCCAGTGGCCACTTTCTCGATATCAACGGAACCGCGATGCTGTTGAATATACGCCTTGAACAGGCGATGCGTGTCTTCCAGCTCTTGCTGGAATTTGCGTCGGCCTTCATCGCTGTTTTCACCAAACATGGTCAAGGTGCGTTTGAACTGACCGGCAGTGTGCTGCTCGTAGTCGATGTCGAATCGCTTCAGCAGGCGATTGAAGTTGGGAAGTTCGGCAACAACGCCGATTGAACCGATGACCGCAAATGGCGCCGCCACGATCTTGTCGGCGACACAGGCCATCATGTAACCGCCACTGGCCGCAAGCTCGTCGACCACGGCTGTCAGCGGCAGGCCGGCGTCACGGATCCGCTGCAACTGCGATGCGGCATGACCATAGCTGTGTACCAAGCCGCCGGGGCTTTCCAGACGCAGGATCACCTGGTCGTCGGCATCCTTTTCAGCGACGGCCAATACCGCGGTCACTTCCTCACGCAAACACTCGACCGAAGAGGCTTCCATGTCGCCGTAAAAATTGAGCACAAATGCGCGCGGCTTGCGAGCCGGCTCAGCCTCGTCATTCTCATCGGAGTCTTGCTCGGTCTGCTCCGTTTCCGCCAGTTGCGCCGCCTTCTTCTGCGCCTGCTTTGCCAGCCGCTTGCGCGCCTTCGCCTCTTCCTTTTCGCGCTTCGCTTCCGCCTTGTGGCGTTCCTTGTACTCGTCGAGGTCGAGGATCTCGGCGTACATGGTATCGGTCAGATCCTTGTACTCCTCACTCAGATTACGAACCTCAATTTCACCCGGTGCCGGCTGGTGGCGATGCTGGCGGCTGCGAACGATACCGCCAATGATCAACAAAATGGCAACCACCACGGTCGCTACCTTGGCCAGGAACAGGCCGTACTCGTAAAGAAACTGCATCAAGGCAATGGACTCCGGAAACCCGCCCACTGGCAGGGCCGGCGATCATAGCAAGAACCCGAGAGCGGGACAGCCAAACAAAAACCCCGGCACATGGCCGGGGTCTTGTCAGCGACAGCGGAAGCAGTCTCAGTTTTCGATGATCGCGCTGTTCGAGATATCGACCAACGCGCCATTGGAGGCAAAGTACTTGGCGATAATCGAGTTCATCTCAACCGTCACCGCCAAAGCCAAGGCCGGGTCGGTGGTGGCAGGCGCACAGGTGGCAGGCGTCAGCAACGAGCCGTGGCAACCGGTGTTGAAGCGGATGAAGCCACTGACACCTTCCGCATTCGTGGCATCGGCACTCAGGTTGGGCAAACCGAATGCGCGAGCCAGCGGCGTGGTACCGGCGTAAGGAGCAATAGCAGGCACGTTCGTCGGCAGTGCAATCGGGAACGGCGGGCTTGCCGGCACCTGATAGTTCAGGGCCGAGCCATCATTCGGCACCACCAGGTCATTGCGAACCTGGAACATCAAGGTCGGGACGCCCGCAGCGCGGAACTGCTGCCAGTTGCCCAGCGGATCACCTTGATCGACCACGGTTTGCAGCAGGAACAGGAACTGCTCATAACCGGCAGTACCGACGACGCGCCCAGCTGCTGCCAAACCGCCGTTGATGGTTGGGCCAAATGCTGGCGAAACCGGGACCATCTTGCCCAAACCACCGCCCGGGCTGACCAGTGCCGCAGCTTTGACGCGCGGGTCATAGGAGACAAACTGAGCCCCGGTAATCGCGCCGAGCGAAAGACCGGAGAAATACAGCTTGCTGGTGTCGAAATCGGCGCCGCCCGCGTCGTAATCCATGACGGTCAACGCCCGTGACAGGGCCAACAGATCCGCAGCGGCTTCACGCAGGTTGTCGCGCGAAGTCAACGGACTGGTCAGGTTGATGAAGTGTGCGCCAGAGCTGTCGACGACACCATCCGGGCCGCTTGCACCCGTGGTGTTGTTGACATAGTCAACGCCGAAAATCCGCTCACGAACGCCACCCGGGGTATAGCCGACGTGCAGCAGCCCGGCCAGGCCCTGATCCGAAGAACCGGCAGCGTAATCGGCAGCGGCCCGCAGACCATGCAACGGCAGATCGATGGCAACCGTTGCCATGCAGATCGGCGCTTTCGCCATCGTGTTGGCGATTGGCAGCATCTGGCCGCGATGCCCCGTGATACCGTGCTGGAAAATCATGACCGGCCAGCCACCTGCCGGCTTCACGCAGGCGCCACCAGGCACTGCGAGCAGCATGGGGATGGTTTCGTCCGCCGTTTTCCGCGGGATTCGATTGACGTAGGTAAGGTTGGTACCCAGCAACGCGCCCGGGGCGATCCTTGTGTCGGCCTTCCAGAACTCCTTGATGGGCGCCAGCGGATTCGACATCGTCGGCGCGCTGAGGTAGTACGGAACAGTCAGTGAGCCCTGCCAGAGCACCGCGCCCGAATCCAATGCCGGATTGATGGCGGCGAAAGGAGCCCGCGGCGCAAAGCCACTGCTGGCCGGGGCCGGTGCCGCGGGATTGTTTACCATCATGCTGATCGTATTCAGCGCATCGCCGACGCCCTGAACACGGAACTGGTAAGCCAGGGTCACTTCTTCACGCGGCACATACGCGTTGATGGCATTGAGCATGAAGTTGACGCGCTGACGCACCGGCTCAAGCGCGGCAAAACTGCTCTGCGGATCAATCGGGTCCGTACCGGTTACCGCAGCAAACTGGCCATCAGCGACCACCAGATTCTGGTTGCCGTCGCGAATGCCACGCGACAGCGCCACGACATAACCGGTGTCTTCTTCCAATGGGTTGATCGGCGTAATGCGGATCGTCCGCAGTGCCGGATTGGTGTCCTCGCTCGCGGCAACGACATCAACACGGAAATCACTGCCGTCAAGCACCTCAAGGACTTGGGTTACCACGCCGGTAGGCGCCGGCACACCGGCGGCCACCTCAGGGCGCAGCAGAGCGACCTTGAAGACGTGTACGGTTTCGCCAGCCACCAGGGTGCTGGCGTCAATGCTGGCACCGCCTTCATTGACAAACTGGATGTTGAACGGGGCGACAGCTGACCAGCCATCCAACGCGAACAGGTGGTTGGCGGCGTAGGCAGAGTTGCTCAGGGCCGGGTTCGGATCAATGTAAATTTCGTCGGTGCGGTCATTAGCCGCGGTCGGCAAACGGAGTGTCAGATCGGTGGTATTGCCGTATACGCTGCTGGCAAACAACAGGTCGTTAGGCACCGGAATCTGGCCGGTTGCCGGCGAGAACAGCGGCCGGGTCAGCCGAACCGAGCCTTCACCACCGGTCGCATCCGAAATCTTGGGTTCGGCCGGGCCGTCACCTCCGCCACATCCGGCCAAGCCGAACGCGCTGACCAGCGCCAGTCCAAGCAAATGTTTTTTCATGGAATTCTCCCAGTAAGGCTGTTCCACTATTGTCGTTGTTTGCATCCGCGATGCGTGCCGTCAGCACTGCCGTCTTCGAGGTCGGCAGGCGCAAGAGAGCTGACCAATCCTAACCGCTCCCCAGCTCACTCACAAGACCACTGACCAGTTACAGACGACAGCTTTTTCCGCCTTTTATGCTGCGATGCAGCATAAGTCCCGGCTTCAGGCCACCGGCGGCAGGGCCAACGGCGGGTCGCGACCGGCGGCGTGAACCTTTAGCGCCAGCGGCAGTCGTCTGTACCAGCACGAACTACACTTCATCACAAGGCACGCGCGCGCTATCTCGCGCCGACACCGCGGAGGTCGTCATGAGCCTGTTTCAGCACTACCGGTCACGCTACGAGGAAGCCAAAGAAGACGAATTCAGCCTGCAGGAGTATCTCGAACTCTGTAAGCAGGATCGCATGGCTTACGCCAACGCCGCCGAGCGTATGCTCAAAGCAATTGGTGACGCCGAAATGATCGACACGTCAACCGATTCACGGCTGTCGCGTCTGTTCTCCAACCGGGTCATCGCCCGCTACCCTGCCTTCCATGAGTTCTACGGCATGGAAGACACGGTCGAGCAAATCGTTTCCTATTTCAAACACGCAGCGCAGGGACTCGAAGAGAAGAAGCAGATTCTCTACCTGCTGGGTCCGGTCGGCGGCGGCAAATCCTCGCTCGCCGAGAAACTGAAAAAACTGATGGAGAAATGCCCCATCTATGCGCTGAAAGGCTCGCCAGTATTCGAGTCACCGTTGGGACTGTTCGATGCCAATGAAGACGGCCGCATCCTGGAAGACGAATACGGCATTCCAAGACGCTACCTGAACACCATTATGTCGCCGTGGGCCGTGAAGCGGTTGCACGAGTTTGGCGGCGACATCAGCAAGTTCCGCGTGGTCAAACTCAAGCCATCGGTCCTCGACCAAATCGCCATTGCCAAGACCGAACCCGGTGACGAAAACAACCAGGACATTTCTGCCTTGGTCGGGAAAGTAGATATCCGGATGCTGGAGCGCTACGCCCAGAACGATCCGGACGCCTACAGCTACTCCGGTGCGCTGTGCCGAGCCAACCAGGGCATCATGGAATTTGTCGAGATGTTCAAGGCACCGATCAAGGTGCTGCATCCGCTGCTGACCGCGACGCAAGAAGGCAACTACAACGGCACCGAAGGACTTTCCGCCCTGCCTTTCAGCGGCGTCATTCTCGCACACTCGAACGAATCGGAGTGGCAAGCCTTTCGGAACAACAAAAACAACGAGGCGTTTCTTGACCGGGTGTACATCGTCAAGGTGCCGTACTGTCTGCGGGTTTCCGAAGAGGTCAAGATCTATCAAAAACTGCTTTCCAACAGCGATCTGTCGAGCGCACCCTGCGCACCGGGCACGCTGCAGATGATGGCGCAGTTCTCGGTGCTCTCACGCTTGAAGGAGCCGGAAAACTCCAGCCTGTATTCGAAAATGCGGGTGTATGACGGCGAGTCATTGAAAGACACCGACCCGAAAGCCAAATCGTATCAGGAGTACCGCGATTACGCCGGCGTCGACGAGGGCATGAACGGACTTTCAACACGTTTTGCCTTTAAAATCCTGTCGCGGGTTTTCAACTTCGACCACAGCGAAGTCGCCGCCAACCCGGTGCATCTGCTCTATGTGCTGGAAACTCAACTGGAGCGTGAACAGTTCCCGCAGGAAACCTACGAGAAGTACATCGAGCACATCAAAGGCTATCTGGTACCGAAATACGTCGAGTTCATCGGCAAGGAAATCCAGACCGCGTATCTGGAGTCTTACTCCGAGTACGGCCAGAACCTGTTCGACCGCTATGTCACTTATGCCGACTTCTGGATTCAGGATCAGGAATACCGGGATCCGGAAACCGGCGAGAACTTTGATCGGGCGGCCCTGAACGAAGAACTCGAGAAAATCGAGAAGCCCGCCGGGATCAGCAATCCGAAGGATTTTCGCAACGAAGTGGTCAACTTCGTGTTGCGGGCACGCGCCAACAACGGCGGTCGCAACCCGAACTGGACCAGTTACGAAAAGCTGCGGACGGTCATCGAGAAGAAGATGTTCTCGAACACCGAGGATCTGCTGCCGGTCATTTCCTTCAACGCCAAAGCCTCGAAAGAGGACCAGAAGAAACATCAGGACTTCGTCTCGCGCATGGTCAAGAAGGGCTATACCGAGAAGCAGGTCCGGCTGCTCTGCGAATGGTACCTGCGGGTCCGCAAAGCCAGCTGACAACCCGGCGCCGACGCGGCAAGGTCGCCGCGTCGGCGCCATCATGAGGGCAGTTCCGTGTCACGTCTCGTTGATCGCCGGCAATGGAGCAAAAACAAGAGCACTGTCAATCGACAGCGCTTTATCCGCCGCTTTAAGAGTCAGATCAAGAAAGCGGTATCTGATCAGCTGAACAAGCGCAGCGTCACTGATCTCGACAATGGCGAGAATGTTTCCATTCCCTCGCGAGACACCCGTGAACCAACCTTTCGCAGCGGTCAGGGTGGCGTTCGTGAACGCATCTATCCGGGCAACAAGGAATTTGTCAGCGGCGACCGCATCAAGCGACCACTCAACGGCGAAGCGCGCGGGCAAGGTCGCCGCGCCAGCGACAGCGGTGAAGGCGAAGACGAGTTCCGCTTTGAGTTGTCGCGCGACGAGTACATTGATCTGCTGTTCGAAGATTTGGAACTGCCCAACCTGGATATCGCCCAGCTGCGCAAGACTGAACAGTTCCGCACGGTCCGTGCCGGATTCAAGACCGATGGAGTTCCCGCCACACTCAATATCGTCCGCAGCCTGCGCGGCGCCCTCGCCCGCCGGGTCGCGCTGTCCGGCGAGTCACGGCGCGAACTGCGGGAGCTGGAAGAACAAGTCGAGCAGCCCGAAATCGATCCGACAGAACAGGAAATCTTGCGTTCCCGCATCGAATTGCTGCGTGAGCGCATCGCCAAAGTGCCCTTCATCGACACGTTTGACCTGCGCTTCAACGCTTTCGTCAAACAACCGGTACCGACCACGCAAGCCGTGATGTTCTGTCTGATGGACGTCTCGGGTTCGATGGATCAGGCAACCAAGGACATGGCAAAGCGCTTCTTTTTGCTGCTCTATCTGTTCCTGACCAAGACCTACAAGAATGTCCAGGTCGTGTTCATTCGTCACCACACCCAAGCCAAGGAAGTCGACGAAAAAGAATTCTTCTATTCCCAGGAAACCGGCGGCACCGTGGTGTCCAGTGCGCTGAAGTTGATGGAAGAAATCGTTCGCGCCCGGTATTCGCCGCAGCTTTGGAACATCTATGCGGCCCAGGCCTCGGACGGCGACAACTGGGGCGATGACTCACCGCTCTGTCAGGATCTGCTGGCCAAATCGATACTGCCTCAGGTGCGCTACTACGCCTACATTGAAATCACCAAGCGCAATCACCAGAGCCTCTGGGAGCATTACGCCGAGCTCTTGCCGCAGTACCGCAACTTTGCGATGCAACAGATCGAGGAGGCCAGCGACATCTACCCGGTGTTCCGTGAGCTGTTCAAGCGGCAGAAGGCCTGATCACCATGACACTGACCAAACGGCAGCCTTTGACCACCAGTTCGGAATGGAGTGTCGAGCTGATCGAAGCCTATCACCGGGAGATTGCCCGAATCGCCGGTGAGTTTGGCCTCGACACCTATCCGAATCAGATTGAAATCATCACCGCTGAACAGATGCTGGATGCCTATGCCAGTGTCGGCATGCCGGTCGGCTATAACCACTGGTCGTTCGGCAAGCATTTCATCACAAACGAACAACAGTACAAGCGCGGCCACATGGGGCTCGCCTATGAGATCGTCATCAACTCAAGCCCATGCATCGCGTATTTAATGGAAGAGAATTCGATGATGATGCAGTGCCTCGTCATCGCCCATGCGAGCTATGGCCACAACTCGTTCTTCAAAGGCAATTACCTGTTTCGAACCTGGACCGATGCCGAAGCCATCATCGATTACCTGCTGTTTGCCAAGAGCTACATCACGGACTGCGAAGAGAAATACGGCATAGAAGCCGTCGAAGAACTGCTGGACTCCTGTCATGCCTTGATGAACCACGGCGTTGACCGTTACAAGCGCCCCCACCCGATCAGCCTGCGTGAAGAGCAGCGACGCCAGCGCGAGCGTGAGGCCTTTCTGCAATCGCAGGTGAATGAGCTGTGGCGCACCATCCCGCACAGCCGGGAGAAACTGGAAGCCAGAGAAGCCAGCCGGTTTCCGAAAGAGCCGCAGGAAAACATTCTGTATTTTATTGAGAAGAACGCGCCGCTACTGGAGCCTTGGCAGCGGGAGATTGTTCGCATCGTCCGCAAGATTGGCCAGTATTTTTATCCGCAGCGGCAAACCCAGGTAATGAACGAGGGTTGGGCGACGTTCTGGCATTACACCATCATGAATCGGCTTTACGACGAAGGCTTGATCACCGAAGGCTTCATGATGGAGTTTCTCCATTCGCACACCAATGTCGTTTATCAGCCTACGTACGACAGTCCGTATTTCTCCGGCATTAACCCGTATGCACTCGGTTTTGCCATGTACATGGACATCAAGCGCATCTGCGAACACCCGGATGACGAGGATCGGCAGTGGTTCCCCGACATTGCCGGCAGCGACTGGCAGAAGACGCTCGACTTTGCCATGCGCAACTACAAGGACGAGAGCTTTGTCGCGCAGTTTCTGTCGCCCCGACTGATGCGGCAATTCCGCCTGTTTGCCGTGCTGGACGATGAGCAACAGAGCGAGCTGGCGATCACGGCAATTCATGACGAGGTGGGCTACCGCGCCATCCGGCAGTCGCTGTCGAATCAGTACAATTTATCGATGAATGAACCGAACATCCAGGTCTGGAATGTCGACGTCCGCGGCAACCGCGGCATGACCTTGCGCCACACCCCACACAACAGCGTGCCACTGGCCGATGGCTACGAGGAAGTAATGCGACATCTGCACCGACTCTGGGGCTTCGATGTTCGTCTTGATACGGTTGATGACAAGGGCAATGTCCAGACGCTGTGCACCATCAGCGAGCGCGACCACAATCACAAAGAGCGCGCGCATGGTTGAGCACGGCGATCAACAAAAAAGCGGCCATCGGCCGCTTTTTTGTTGGCTGACAGCTCAGATGCCGACGACCGGCAAATCGTGCAGCGAGGTCAGTTTGGCCCGCGCTTCCTGCCAGAGCCGGCCACTTTCCCGACCCGCCTGCCAGATCACCGAGTTGAGCCCGTTCAGATCATCCTTCTTGATGACTTCTGCGAGAGCTCGGTAATAGGCGCGCGCCTGTTCGCGCGCTTCCGGGCGCTGGAAATGATAGCGACCCACCCGGTAATAAATGCTGCGGAAGCCGTTCAGGACCAGCGTGTAAACCGGGTTCATCGACAGCCGGGACAGGGTGTGGTGCATACGCCAGTCGAACTGGGTAACGCTTTCCGCATCGTCGCCAATCTGTTCGCCTTCGGCCAACAATTGCAGCACGGCCTCCTTGTTGCGCTTGGCCGCGGCACGGATGTAAACGCTGCTGAGGCTGGTGCGGGCATCCAGCAACTGATCGACCAGCTGCAGCGAGTTTTCGTCATCGAGCCGGGTCAGGGTATCGAGGATATTGAGCCCGGCGGTGTGCCAGATATCGTTCACCTGGGTCGGCTTGCCGTGCTGGATCGTGAGCCAGCCATCGCGGGCCAGCCGCTGCAGGACTTCCCGCAAGGTGGTCCGGGTCACACCGATGAGCTCTGACAACTCGCGCTCGGCCGGCAAAATGGTGCCGGGTGCAAACTTGCCCTGCCAGATGGACTCGACGATGTACTGCTCAGCGAAAGCCGCCGGACTCTGGGCACGCGCAGGTTTATTCATGGTGTATCGTTCTCGTTATCAGACGGGCAGCTGGTTGGACCGGCGCTATTAGTAACAAAGGCGAGCGCCGCAAGCAAGAAAAGCGCGCCGCTGCGACCGGACCGGAGTCGCCGATTTCACATGTCAGTCAGCGGAATATCGGCAGCGTCCGGATGGATGGTTTGCATGTGTGACAGGACTTGTTGCAGTGCAGTATCGAGCTGCTTGAGATCGTCGCTCGGCATGTGCCGCAAGGCTTGCAGCAGCAGCCCTTCATACGGCCCCGGCGAGCGCAGCAGCAAGGCGGCGGCCGCTTCCGTGATGTACAGCCGGACCACGCGTTGGTCATTCTCGGCGCGTTCACGCCGGAGCAGGCCTTTGCGCACCAGACCGGCAACCAGGTTGCTGGTCGTGGTCTGGTGGACGCTCATCGCCTCAGCGAGCTCCGACACCCGGATACCGGGCTTGCCACGTACCAGGCCCAGTGCCCAGATCTGGGCGCCGCCAAGACCACAGGCTTCTTCGATGCGCCGGAAATGCAGCCGGACGTTGCCGAAAATCACCCGGAAATTGCGCAAGACTTCGGTCGCGTCAGGTGAAGTTTCAGCGCCGACGTTGGCGATCGCAGCGGAGGCGGGAACTGGTGTAGGGACGGAACGAGGCATGGCGGACAATTCCAGACGGCGGTAGCCGACTTCAGCGGAGATTGACTATTTTCGCGCCAATCTGCGCGCATTCCTAGCGCTTTCTTTGGCTCGGCCACTTGCCGCATGTCCTTGCTGCCCTTGCGGTTTTGCTTGACACAAATAGGCTTTGAACAAATATAATATAGCCTAGTTATTTACTCAGGTAATTGGGAGTCTCAGGTAACTGGGTGGTTTTCCGGGCACCAGCACGATTCTCGCCGAATCCGGCCTCCGTCATCCCCTCTCTCTGAACCAAGGAGACCCTATGCTGACGTTCACCGCTTCGGCGCCACTGACCCTCGGGGTCGAACTGGAATTGCAGTTGATTGATCGGCAAACGCGCGATCTGTCACCGAGCTCCCCGGAGCTGCTCAGCGCACTGGCCAGCCATCCACGCGTTGAGCAATTCAAACCTGAAATCACCAAGAGCATGATCGAGCTGAACAGCTCGGTGCACCAGCAGGTCGACAGCCTGGGCGACGAGCTGCTACAGCTGCGCGACGTGCTCGTCGAACACTGTGACAAGCTCGGCATCGACATCTGCGGCGGTGGCACCCACCCTTTCCAGCATTGGGCCGACCGTCAGATTTTCCCCAGCGAGCGCTTCGAGCAGCTGGCCGACGATTACGGCTACCTCGCCCGCCGCTTCACGGTATTCGGCCAGCATATTCATATCGGCTGCCCGAACGGTGATGCCGCCGTTTACCTGAGCCAACAGCTGTTGCGCTACATCCCGCATTTTGTCGCGCTGGCAGCCTCCTCGCCGTACCACCTCGGCATCGATACCGGCCTCAACTGCGCCCGCTTGGCCGCGGTCTGGACTTTTCCGCTCGCCGGCCACATGCCGAGCCTGCGCAACTGGTCCGAATTCAATCAGTATTTTCAGGAGCTGCAGCAGCTCGGCGTCGCCGGCAGCATCAAGGATCTGTACTGGGACGTGCGGCCGAAACCGGAATTCGGCACCGTCGAAATCCGGATCATCGACACGCCGTTGACCGTTCAGCTTGCTACCGATCTGGCCGCCTACGCACAGACACTGGCCAAGCACCTGCTCGATCAGGCCTGGCAACCGATGCCGGAAACGCTGCAGCGGGTACATCGGCACAACCTGTTTCAGGCCTGCCGCCATGGCTATGCCGGCACGATCACCAATCCGTTCACCGCTCAGCCGGTGACCTTGGCCGATGACCTGCTCAATTGCCTGCATCAGCTGTTGCCGGTCGCCCGTAGCTTGGGCACCGAAGCCGCGCTGAACCGGCTGGCGGCCCGCACCGAACGGCGCGGGAACGACGCCACGCTGGCCCGCCAGGCCGTTGCCCAAGGACTCGATTTGCCGGGTCTGGTCGCCCGTCACTGTCAGCAGTTCCGCGCCGACCCGCCGCGATAAGGATCCGCTTTGCTTCACCCACCGCTGCACTCTGCTACCATCCCGCGCCGCGTGTTGTCGCCGCCCGCCTCCGTGGCGCGGCGCGGCACGACAACCGGGCCAGGGATGCCCATTATTGCCGGCAGGAAAAGCCCCCTGTAACGGCCCATCCCTCACCAAGAAAAAACTGCAGGAGACCCCATGTCGAACAGCTCACTGTCGCTGGCCGGCGCCATTCAGCGCAGCTTTCTCGGCGACGCGCCCGATTGGTACAAGGCGACGATTATCGCCTTTCTGGTGCTGAACCCGATCCTCTTGGCCGTTGCCGGTCCCATCGTTGCCGGTTGGGTCCTGGTTGGCCAGTTCATCTTCACCCTGGCAATGGCGCTGAAATGCTATCCGCTGCTGCCGGGTGGCCTGCTTGCAATTGAGGCCGTCGCCATCGGCCTGACCTCGGCCGATACCGTTACCCACAAAGTGCAGGACAATTTCGACGTGCTGCTGCTGCTGATCTTCATGGTCGCCGGCATTTACTTCCTGAAAGGTCTGCTGCTGTTCGTGTTCAGCCGCATCCTGATCGGTGTGCGTTCGAAAGTGATGCTGTCGCTGCTGTTCTGCGCGGTCGCGGCATTCCTGTCGGCATTCCTTGATGCCCTCACGGTGACCGCCGTCGTCATCGCCGTGGCCGTCGGTTTCTATGGCATCTTTCACAAGATCGCTTCCGGCAAAGGCTTCCACGCCGATCACGATCACGGTGGCGATGATGAAGTGCAGGAGCTGCACCGCGCCGATCTGGAGCAGTTCCGGTCATTCCTGCGCAGCCTGCTGATGCATGCCGTGGTCGGCACCGCACTCGGCGGCGTCATGACCATGGTTGGCGAGCCGCAGAACCTGCTGATCGCCACCAAGGCACATTGGGGCTTCGGTGAATTCTTCCTGCGCATGCTGCCCATCAGCTTGCCGGTATTGATCTGCGGCCTGCTGACCTGCGTGCTGCTCGAACTGACCGGCTGGTTTGGCTATGGCGCCAAGCTGCCGGATTCGGTTCGCAAAGTGATGGAAGACTTCACCGAAGAAGAAGACAACCGGCGCAGCAAAAAAGAAAAAGTGCAGCTGGTCATGCAGGCGCTGACCGCCGTCTGGCTCATCGTCGCGCTCGGCATGCACCTGGCATCGGTTGGTCTGATCGGTCTGTCGGTGATCGTGCTGGCGACCTCGCTCTGCGGCGTCAGCGACGAGCACAGCATCGGTCCTGCCTTCAAGGAAGCGCTGCCGTTCACCGCCTTGCTGACCGTGTTCTTCGGCGTGGTCGCCGTCATCTATGATCAGCAGCTGTTCAAACCGGTGATCGACTACGTGCTCGCGATGGAACCGTCGCAGCAGGCCTCGGCGTTCTACCTCGCCAACGGCGTCCTGTCCGCGATCAGTGACAACGTGTTCGTTGCCACCGTCTACATTGACGAAGTGAAATCGGCGCTGCTGAACGGCCAGATCACGCGCGATGCGTTCGACATGCTGGCGGTTGCCATCAACACCGGCACCAATCTGCCGAGCGTCGCGACACCGAATGGCCAGGCCGCGTTCCTGTTCCTGCTGACCTCGTCGATCGCGCCACTGGTGCGGCTCTCCTACGGACGCATGGTCATCATGGCGTTGCCCTACACCATCGTGATGACCTTTGTCGGCCTGTTGATGGTGATGAAGTCGCTCGTGCCAGCCACTGCCTGGATGTACGAGCAAGGCCTCATCAATCACCACACGGTGCAGGAGATTGCCGCCGACGAAAAGGACGGCAAGCACTGAGTCTGCGCCTGAAAAAAAAGCCGGTCTGTCCGGCTTTTTTTTCGCGCCGGTTTTGCTTGGCCGGGACCGCCAAGTTGGTTATCTTTCTGACTGCTGCCGCTGCTCCATGCGTGGTGGCGCTACGTATCACTGGCTGCGACGCCGCCCCGCGCGTCCCGACTGCAGGATCTGATCATGCTGCCCCGTTTCATCCGCCGTTTTCTCGCGCTCGAATCGGCCTCTGGTTTGTTGCTGGTCGCTGCCGCGTCGCTGGCGCTGGCGGTCAGCAACTCGTCGCTGCAGTTTCTTTATGACGGCCTGCTGCAGCTGGAGCTGGAGATTCGGCTCGGCACACTGCAGTTGGAAAAACCGCTGCTGCTGTGGATCAACGACGGCCTGATGGCGGTATTTTTCTTTCTGGTTGGTCTGGAGCTGAAGCGGGAGCTGGTGGTGGGCGAGCTGCGCTCACCGGCGCAGCTGATGCTGCCGGGCATCGCCGCCATTGGCGGCATGGCAATGCCGGCCCTGGTTTATCTGTTCATCAACCAGGGCGATCCGGACAGCATGGCCGGCTGGGCCATTCCGGCCGCAACCGACATCGCCTTTGCCTTGGGGGTGTTGTCACTGCTCGGCTCACGGGTGCCGCCGGCACTGAAACTGTTTCTGCTGACCCTGGCCGTGATTGACGACCTGCTGGCCATCATTGTGATTGCACTGTTTTACAGCGGGCAATTGTCGGGCATCCATCTGCTGCTCAGCGCCATCTGCATCAGCGTCTTGTTCGTGCTGAACCTGCGTGGCGTCGTCCGACCGGCGCCGTATCTGCTGGTCGGCATCCTGTTCTGGGTGTTTGTGCTGAAATCCGGCGTGCACGCTACGCTGGCCGGGGTGATCTGCGCGCTGTTCATTCCGATCAAAGGCAGACACAAACCGGAGCAGTCGCCGCTGGAGCGGCTCGAACATGCCCTGCACCCTTATGTCGCGTTTCTGATTCTGCCGATTTTCGGTTTTGCCAACGCCGGGGTCAGTCTCGCTGGTTTGAGCTGGAGTGATTTGCTGGCGCCGGTACCGCTTGGCATCGCACTGGGCTTGCTGGTTGGCAAAAGTGTTGGCGTGCTCGGCTCGGTGTTGATTGTCCGCGTGCTGCGACTGGCGCCGCTGCCGGTCGGGTGCCATTGGGGCCATATCATCGGCGTCAGTCTGTTGTGCGGGATCGGCTTCACCATGAGTTTGTTCATTGCCTCGCTGGCGTTTGAAGCCGGCGGCAATCACCCGCCAGGAACGGACCGCCTCGGCATTCTGGTCGGCTCCCTGCTGTCAGCGGTGCTGGGTTATCTGGCGTTGCGGTTCTGCACGCCAGCAAAAGCTCCGACAGAGAACTGAGTACGGGATCGCGGGCGCTCGCTCAGGGGCGTCTGCGCCGCAGCCGTTTCTCGAGCTCAATGGCGAGCCAAATCAGTGCGGACAGCGCGATGCACAGCAGCCATTCTGCCCCGGTCAACGGCACCGTGTGAAAAAGCCGGTTGCCCCACGCACTGTGCACCACCACGAACTGCATGGCCAAGGCGGTCAACACCGCGAGCAGCATGCTGCGGTTGCTGGTGAAACCGCGCCGCCACAAGCTGTCGTATTCCGAACGGATCGCTTGCGCATGCCAGAGCTGGCACAGCGTCAACACCGTGAACACCAGCGTCTGTTGGTGCGCCGGTGAACCGCCGGCATAGGCTTGCACCAACAAACTCAATCCGGCGATCAGCGCCCCGACCCACAGCACGTGCTGCCACAATCCGCGCGCGAGCAAGCTTTCCGAAGGCGGCCGCGGTGGCCGCTGCATGACATGGCGTTCCGCCGGCTCGGCCGCAAAGGCCAAGCCCGGCAAACCGTCCGTGATCAGATTCACCCAGAGGATCTGAATCGGCAACAGCGGCAGCGGCATGCCGAACAGTGGCGCCAACAGCAACAGCAGGATCTCGCCGGTATTACCTGCCATCACAAAGCGGACAAACTTGCGGATGTTGTCGTAGATGCGCCGCCCTTCGGCGACAGCCGCCACGATGGTGGCGAAACGATCATCGAGCAGCACCATATGCGCCGCTTCGCGTGCGACGTCGGTGCCGCGCAGCCCCATGGCGACACCGATGTCGGCACCTTGCAATGCCGGTGCATCGTTGACACCGTCACCGGTCATCGCGACCAGCTGGCCACTCGCCTGCAATTGCTGGACGATCTCGATTTTTTGCGCCGGCGTGACCCGGGCAAAGATCAGGGTTCGATCAATTGCCGCCGCGCGCTCACTGGCTGACATGGCGGTCAGCGCAGCGCCGGTGAGCACGGTTTGGTCAGCGTCGGCAGAATCGGCCAGCAAACCGATCTGGCGCGCAATGGCGCGAGCGGTGATCGGGTGATCGCCGGTGATCATGCGCGGCTGAATACCGGCGCGGCGACACTCGGCAATCGCCGCCGGTACGTCGGCGCGCGGCGGGTCCTGCAAGCCGATGAGACCAAAGCACTGCAACCCGATCTCGACCGCGGCAGCCGGTGGCAGCGAGCTCAGCGTCGCCTGCGCTTCTTCTGCCGACAGCGGCCGGCCGGCAAACGCCAGCACCCGCAGCCCGTCCGCCGCCATGTCCTGCGCCGCGGCAAGCCATGCCTCGACCTGATCCGCGGGCAGTGCGCAACAGCCAAGCACGGATTCCGGCGCGCCCTTGCAAAGCAGCCACTGCTCGCCGCTCGCATCGCAGCGATGCCATGTCGTCATGCGTTTGCGTGTCGCATCGAACGGCCATTCCGCCAACCGCGGCCAGTGTTGCTGCAGCGTTGCCACGGACCAGCCCGCGGCCTGGACCGCTTCCAGCAGCGCGATTTCCATCGGATCGCCGCTGGCATTGTTGCGCGCCGATTCGTTCGTTCCGGTGCTGGCCAGCGTGGCGTCATTGTTCAATGCCAGCGTAAGAATCAGCGGCGGCACGGCGTCGGCCCCCATCGCGGCATCATGAGGAAGCGTTGATGATGAGCGATCCGGTCGCGGCAATCCGGCAGCGGAAGCATTCGGCGCCGCCGGATGGGTCTTGACGACCTGCATCCGGTTTTCAGTCAGCGTGCCGGTTTTGTCGGAACAGATGCAGGTCACCGAGCCCAGCGTTTCCACCGCCGGCAGTTTCCGGATGAGGGCGTTGACCTTGACCATGCGCCGGGCACCAAGCGCCAGCGCAACCGTCACGACCGCCGGCAAGGCTTCCGGAATTGCCGCCACTGCCAGACTGACCGCGGTCAGGAACATCAGCACCGGCGCTTCGCCGCGGCCGATCCCAAACAGAAAAATCAGCGCACAAATCAGCAGCACCAGCAGTGCCAACCGGCGACCAAATCCAGCCAGGCGGCGCTGCAGTGGCGTCGTCAGACTCAGCTGCGATTGCAGCAGACTCGCAACCTGACCAAGCTCGGTTGCCATGCCGGTGGCAACGACGATGCCGGTGGCGCGACCGTTCACCACCCAACTGCCTTTGAATGCCAGATTGTGCCGATCCGCCAGCGCGATCTCGCTGCCGTTATCTCGCTCCAGGGCCTCGGTGGTTTTGTCGACCGGCACGGACTCACCGGTCAACGTCGACTCATCGATGCGCAGATGTGCCGCCTGCCAGAGCCGCAGATCGGCCGGCACGGCATCGCCACTTTCCAGCAGCACCCGATCACCCGGCACCAACCTGGCGCTGGCGAGCGTTTGCAGACGGCCATCGCGGTACACCTTGGCCTGAACCGCGACCAATTGCCGCAACGATCGCACCGCGCGTTCAGCGCGATACTCCTGCACCACGCCGATGATGGCATTGAGCAGCACAATGGCGATGATGGCGATGGCATCCAGCCATTCGCCGATCCAACCGGCCGCCAGCGCCGCGCTCAGCAACACCAGAATCATGAAGTCGCTGAGCTGACTGAGCAGCAAACGCCACCACGGCCGCGCCGGCGCCTCCTGCAATTGATTCGGCCCGTATTGCTGCAAACGCGCCGCCGCCTCGGCACTACTCAGGCCGGCCAGCGACGACTGCAAGTGCTGCGCGCACGCTTCCGCGGTGAATCGATGCCAAGGCGTTGCAGCCATCGTGAGGTTCCGTTCAGACAAACGACACAGCAAGCCGGCGCAGACAAAGCGGCAACACCGACGAAATCGTTGTCCGTCTGCGCTGCCGCCATCAATGCACCGGGCTTTGCCGGAAGCCGCGATGCTTAACTGCCTTTGATCACCAGCACATCGCAGGCCAGTTTGGCGGCGATGCGTTCCGAGGTGTTGCCGATCAGCCATTCCTTGACACCGGCACGCGCCATTGTGCCGAGCACCACCAGCGAGTAGCGGTTTTTCTTGGCGAGCCGGACCAGCTCACGCTCCGGATCGCCGAACGTCCCATAACGCACCGCGACAGCTTTCTGGGCGCCATAACGTTTGATGGCCGCCTGCAGCAGACTGTCGGCGCGTTGCTGCGCGTCGGCCCGGTAGCGCTTCTTCTCGACCAGATCCAGATCGAACAGTACGTTTGGCACCGGCTCGACATAAATGGCATCAAGCGGCGCCGAAAGCGCCTTGGCGAGCTGATTGGCGTGCTGGCAGATCGCCGCATCGAGCGTCTGCTGGGCCGGCATTTCACTGCCGGCATCGAGCGCCATCGCCAGCCGCGGCGTGAATTTGTCGGCCACCGGATTCACCAGCCAGAGCGGGCGCGGCAATTTGCGCATCAGGTACCAATCGCTCGGCAGGAAGAACGGCCGCTTGTTGTAGTGCGCGTTCTTGATCACCAGATCGACGCCGAGCGACTCAACATTGGCACACAGCCATTCGTGATAATGCTTGTGCCATTCGACCCGGATGCTGACCCGCTTGAGCGCACCGATGGCGGCCAGCTCGGTTTCCAGTTCGCCACGCCGATGCGCCAGCAGACGGGTCTGCAATTGTGCGCGGGCACGGGCATCGAGCAGGGAGTGCCGATCGGCGGCGGCATCATGAACAAAGGCGATCACCTCGATTTTGGCCTTGGTTTTGGCCGCGACCAGCAAGGCGCGGTCGATCGCCGGCCGGGCCGTCTCCGGGCTTGCCACCACGAGAAGGGAGGAAAGGCCATTGCTCATTGGAAGCTCCTTGTTGTCGAGATGAGGCGTCAGTCAGCAGCGGTGAGCGAGCGGAGCGCCGCAACAGGGCGCCGCCGCACGATACATTTGCACGAATCCATCTTGACGATAAGGTATAGAGCAGAGATTGCGCCGGATCAAAAAGGCGGCCGGATTTCGGCCGCCGGCGGGCGTGGCAAATCAATGCCAGCGCTGCCGCAAAACGCGCGTCAGCAGCTGGTGAAGCACTCACTCAAGCGGCGGCACGCTCGGTCTGGCGAGAAACGAGTGTTACCCGGCAGGCTTACGCCGGCAGCTCAGGTCGGCGTCTCGCCCTGCAGCGTGCGCCACAGGGTTTTGCCGCCCGAGGCTTTGTCGAGTGCCGCGAGCCGTGCTTCGTGCGCCTCGAGCTCCTGCTCGTTCGCACGCAGCACCGGCAAACGGGCCCGGTTCGGCGACAGGCGCCGGATGACGCCGGGCTGATTGCCCGCCGCACCATCCTGACTGCCAAGCGCCAGCGAGCCCTGGCCGCCGGTCATCCGCAGATAAACGTCGAGCAGGATCTCGGCGTCGAGCAGCGCGCCGTGCAGATCACGGTGCGAGTTGTCGACATCGTAGCGTTTGCACAGCGCGTCGAGGCTGTTCTTCTGACCCGGGTGCAGCTTGCGCGCCAGCATCAGGGTGTCGAGCACGCCGCAGTGATCGGCCACTTGGCCGTACTGCTCGCCGCTACGGCGGAATTCGGCGTTGAGAAAGCCGACGTCGAACGCGGCGTTGTGAATGATGAGCTCTGCGCCTTTGAGGAAGCTCAGCAGGTCATCGACGATATCGTTGAACCGCGGCTTGTCGGCGAGAAACTCATTCGACAGGCCGTGCACGGCGACGGCACCGGCATCGACTTCCCGATCCGGATTCAGATACTGGTGATAGCGGTTGCCGGTCGGCCGCCGGTTGACGATTTCGATGCAACCGATTTCGATGATGCGATGGCTGTCCGGTTCGAGGCCGGTGGTTTCGGTATCGAGGATGATTTGTCGGGTCATCTATGTGTGTCCGCTTCTCGTTCGTCACCGCTGGCGGGTGATTTCGCCCCTCCTTGTCAAGGAGGGGCTGGGGGTGGTTTCGTTGCCGCTGGGCTCCGCTGAATTGCCACCACGACATTTATTCGCAATTCGTTTAACGCAGCAATTGAAACTGGCTTGCGACTACCACCTTTGCCGGTTCTCGCCCCGGCGGGCGAGTGATTTGGTAACGCGCATCCCTGCGCTTTACCCCTTCGGGGCTTGCGCGCAAATCTGCTCCCGGCAGATTTGTCTTGGCGCAAGAAAAGTCCCCCAAAAGGACATTGCCCGGCTCCGAGCCGCGCTACGCGCGGTGCCCTGCGCTGCTCAGCTCGTCGAACGGGCGGCAAGTGCAAAGTACACGCGGCACGCAAACAAAATCAAAACGCGGCTACACCAGCAAATCCGTCACTTCCGTCGCCGGAACATTACCACCGGCCGCGAGCACCAACTCCACCCCGCGATTGGCCAGTTGATCGGCATGTTCGTTTTCCGTGTGGCCCTGATGGCCACGGACCCAGTGCCAAGTGATTTGGTGGCGTTTGATTTCTTCCGCCAATGCCTGCCAGAGATCCTGGTTCTTGACCGGTTTCTTGTCGGCGGTGCGCCAGCCGTTGCGCTGCCAGCCGGCCATCCACTCGGTGACACCGCGGCGCAAGTACTCCGAATCCGTGGTCAGTTTGACGTCACAGGTTTTTTTCAGCGCCCGCAGCGCTTCGATGGCGGCGAGCATCTCCATCCGGTTGTTGGTGGTCAGCAGTTCACCGCCGCAGAACGATTTCTGATGCTTGCCATAACGGAGCAAGGCGCCCCAACCGCCGGGACCCGGATTACCTTTGCAGGCACCGTCGGTAAAAATTTCTACATGCATTCGCTGTTCTACGTTTTATTGCGTCAATGGTTGGCACGCAGGGTCGAGGCCCGTCGTGGCGCCGTCGCCACCCCTGGCACCGGCAAGGCGATCAGGCGCCGCTTGGCGAGCCGTATCGGCGTCAGCGGCAGCACCCGCTTCTGCGCTGCGATCACATACAGCGCACCGGTATTGGGCCAGGCCCGCTGCCCGAGCCAATCCAGAAACTGCCAGCGCCGCTGCCACGCCTCGGTACGTAGCGGCGGCAGGTAATGATGGAACCGGATCTGGGTCACCTCAAAATCGAGCAGCTTGAGCCAGTCGGTCAACCGACCGGCCGACAGAAAGCGCGCCTGCCACGGCGGCGCTTTTTTCGGCAAGGCGCGCCCGGCCAGCGCGCGGCGCGCGCCCCACAAACTCCACGGATTGAACCCGGCGATGACCAGATGACCGTCACCGATCAGCACCCGCTGTACTTCCCGCAGCAAGGCGTGCGGATCCGGACTGAACTCCAGCGTCAGTGGCAACAGCGCGACATCGACGCTGTCACTTTGCAGCGGCAAGGCTTCCGGCTGCGCCCGAATATGGCAATGGCCGCGCGGACTGAGCGCCCAATGGTGGCGGACCGGGCAACCGCCCAGTTCCAAGGTGCTGGCATACTCACCCAGACTCAACAGGTGATAGCCAAAGGCGCATTGCAGCCGAGCGGCAAGCTCGGCTTCCAACGTGCGCTTGAGCTCGCTGCCGGCCGGCAGCTGCAGCCATGGACACGCCGCATCGACGTCACGGCCAACAGCGGTTGCATTCATGCGTTGTGCCTCTGTGTCAGACTGTCGGCCAGTACCGGCGTCCGAGCCGGGCCGACGAAACGAACACTGTGACGAGAGCCTTCACGATGCTGCATGTTACCGGAATTCCGGCGTCCTACGACAACTACATCTGGCTGCTGGCCCGGCCCGGTGAAGCGCGGGTAACGGTCATCGACCCGAGCAATGCCGAACCGGTACTGAGCCATCTGCAGCAGCATCAGCTCGTTCTCGACAGCATTTTGGTGACCCATCATCACCGCGATCACATCGGCGGGCTGACGGCGTTGAAAGCCGCTACCGGCGCCCGGGTTTACGGGCCGGCCGTCGAGCAGGTCGCCGATTGCGATGTGGCGCTGGCCGAGGGCGACGAGGTGCTGTTGCCGCACCTGAATCAGCGGCTGCAGGTGCTGGCGGTGCCCGGCCATGTTCGTGAGCACATTGCGTTCTATGGCGACGGCCGACTGTTCTGCGGCGACACCCTGTTCCTTGCCGGCTGTGGCCGCATCTTCGCCGGCACCGCCACGCAGCTGTTCGCATCGCTGCAACGACTGGCGCGGCTGCCAGCCGAGACGGCGATTTATTGCAGCCACGAGTACACCGAAGCCAATCTGCGCTTCGCCTGTGCGGTGGAACCCGAGCATGCCGGTCTGACCGCCCGTGCGGCGCGCGTCCACGCCCTGCGTGCGCAGGGCATCCCGACTGTACCGGGGGTGTTGCAGGAGGAGCTTGCCACCAACCCGTTCCTGCGCTGCCACGAACCGGCCCTGCAGGCGGCGGTATCACGTGAAACCGGCGTCCCGATTCAGGACAGCCTGAGCTGCTTCGCCGCGCTCCGGGAGTGGAAAAACCGTTTTCGCTAAGCACTTGAATGACCGGAAAACTTTGACAGTTCGATGACCGTCTTCCTACCATAGCCACCGGCCGCCACAGCCTCGCTGGGCGCCTGTGCCAGATTTGCTTCCGCCGTCTGCCCGCTTCGGGCAGGTTGTATTTGCCGAACAACGGAGACGACACATGCGCCGAGGCCTCTGGGCTGCCGCCAGCCTGCTGTTGCTGACCGGTTGCCAACACCTCGCCACCGATGCCGGTCCCGGCACACTGCCGACCCCGCCAGCATCCGAACCGATCAGCCAAACCACCGAAACGGTGGCACCGCTCGTTGCCGAACCTCTCGTTGCCGAAACCCAGACCGAAGCCACGCTGACGCCCGAGCCTGCCGGCCCGGCCCCAGTCACCGATCTGTGGGAACGCATTCGCGCCGGCCTGCAGTTTGAGACGGTCGAAAACGAAGACGTGCTGGCCCAGCGTGCCTGGTTCGAACGCAATCAGGAATACATGGATCGCGTCTCGCAGCGCGCCCAGCGCTACATGCACCACATCGTCGAGCGCATTGAAGCACGTGGCTTGCCGCTCGATCTGGCGCTGCTGCCGATCGTCGAAAGTGCGTTCCATCCTTACGCCTATTCGCGCAGCCGCGCTTCCGGCATCTGGCAGTTCATGCCGAAAACCGGCAAAGGCTACGGCATGGAACAGAACTGGTGGCAGGACGGTCGCCGCGACATCATCCGCTCCACCGATGCCGCGCTCGAATACCTGACCCGGCTCAACCGGATGTTCGGCGGCGATTGGCTGCTGGCACTGGCGGCGTACAACGCCGGTGAAGGCAACATCATGCGCGCCATCAAGAAAAACCAGCGCGCCGGCAAACCGACCGATTTCTGGTCACTGAAACTGCGCAGCGAAACCAGCGCCTATGTGCCGAAAATGCTGGCACTGGCGCAGCTGCTGCGCGAGCAGGACAAGTTCGCCCTGCGCTTTCAGCCGATCCCGAACCAGCCCTACTTTGCCCGCGTCAATATCGACACCCAGATCGATCTGGCGCTGGCAGCCGAGTTGTCCGGCACGCCGGAAGACGAGCTGTATCAACTGAATCCGCAGTTCAACCGCTGGGCCACCGACCCGAACGGTCCGCACTACCTGCTGGTGCCGATCAGCAATGCGCCATCGTTTGAAGAGGCGCTGCGCAACACACCGCATGAAGATCGGGTCAAGTGGGCGAGCTACACGGTCAAGAGCGGTGACAACCTGGGCCGCATTGCCAAGCAGTTCCGCACCAGCGTTGACTTGCTGCGCTCGACCAACAAGATCAAAGGCAACAATATCCGCGCCGGCCAACAACTGCTGATCCCGAAAGCCGGCAGCAAGACCGAAGTCCCTGGCACACTGGTGGCGAGCTTGAGTCCACGCCAGAAAGCCGAGCTCAACCGGGTCGCCAGCCAGCGTGAAAACGCCAGCGAATATCAGGTCGAGAAAGGCGACACCCTGTGGTCGATCAGTCGTCGCCACAACATGAAACTCAACGAGCTGCTGGCACTGAACGATCTGCATAGCAAATCGGCATTGAAACCGGGTCAGGTCCTGAAAGTCAGCGGCGGCACCGCAGGCACGCTTGCCAGCCGCGACACGGCGGGCAACCCGAATGTGGCCAACCGCAAGATCCAGTACACCGTCCGCAGTGGCGATTCACTGGCGCGCATCGCCCAGAAATTTGGCGTAAAAGTGGCGGACCTCGGTCGCTGGAATAACTGGCCGGTCAACCGTGTTCTGAAACCCGGTCAACGTCTGACCGTATATGCCGACCTGGGTGGAATCAACGGCGGCTGAGCTCACGCTGACAAACCAATAAGAAACACGGCCGCGGCCGTGTTTCTTATTGGTTTGTGAGTCCCTGCTGGCGATAACGCAAAGGCTGCACCGGTCTCGCTGCGGTTGCGGACAATACTTGGCTGGTTTGCCAGCATTCACCGGCAGCGCCGCCCACGTTTGCCCCGGGTCCACATGCAGTCAACGGATCAGGCCTTGCTCGGCGCCTTTAAGCATAGCGCGGCTTGCGAGGTGAACAATTCAAAGGCCTCCTGATCGGCCGCTGACAGCGCCTGCTCGCCGCGATCGGCATAGACCACGCCGATGACCTTGCCATTCACTGTCAACGGCGCCAGCAAGCAATCTGCTGCGCCCGCCTGTTTCAGCACCAAGGTAAATGCGTGTCGATCACTGTCTCGCCAGGCCCATAATGACTGGCCCTGCACAACCTGTTGCAGCACGGGCACTTCGGTCAGCGTGAAGCGAAACCGCCCCAGCACATTGCTGACCGGCCACTCCACCACATACTTGCCAATCAGTTCGGTACGATTCGGATTGATCAGAGCAATCATCACTCGCGGCAAGCCGGCGCCGCGATGCAAGCCCTCAAGCACCAGTTGCAACACCAGATTGATATCGATTTTGCCGCTGCACAGCGCATTCAGTTCGCGGATGATGGCAAGTTGCAACTTCAGATCCGGCTCACCGGTAAAACTCTGCGGCAAAGACTCCGCAGAATCTTCGACGGAGTCGCCACTGTCCTGGATAAAGCGCACCAACTGACCGGCACCGCTCGCCCTCAACACATCGCTCGCCCGCTCCCCCGCCTCCTGCAAGCGCTTGCGCAACTCAGCCTCACTCTGGCCGGTAAACGCCATCAGCGGCTTCAGCTCGGCGATATCAGCCCTGTTCTCCCGCAGCGCCGGCACCAGTCGTATCGCATCAAAGGCATGCGTTACGCACTGGGCGGCCGGCGACGCATCACGACTGCGCAGGCTGGACAACAAAGTATCGCTGACACGCCATTCCTGGGCCAGGCCCCAGGTCAACTGACGCAGCCGAAAACCCAGTACTTGTTCTTCCGCCTCATCTGCTGCCATGCCGTTGGTCAGCAGTTGATGCAACCTGGTCGCATGTTCGCCACCAGCCGCCCAGAAACTCAGCTCACCGATACGATATAAAAGTGCCGCAATGAAGATCTCCTCGACATTTGCCTCCTTGCGCAGCAGCGCCAACTCACGTGCCTGCATCGCGGCATGAAACGCATCGGCCACCTCCTTGCCCAGTTCGGCTCCGGTATCGCGGCTCAGCAATTCGTCCAGCAGCAAGGTCGCAACGCAGATCGAACGCAAGGTCTGGAAACCCAAGACAATCACGGCTCGGCTGATTGTGTTGATGCGCTTCTGCGAGGGGTTGAAATAAACACTATTGGCCAAGCGAAGGATCTTGGCCGTCATCGTTGGGTCACGCAGGATCACCCGGGTCAGTTCAGCGGCATGACTCAGCATGAACTCGTTGAGCGCCGCAATCTGCTGCAGGGTTTGACCAAACGCCGGAAGCTCCGCCCCGGCGATATGCGTCACCCATTCTTGGACCGTTCGCGCCATGTCACATGGTTGGTTGTGATCACCATGACGGAAGTATGGCACGGACCCAAAAAAAACCCCGCAAAGCGGGGTTTTTTTATACCGATACAAATCGTTACTCGCTGGCTACCCGGCGACTGTTGATGAAGTTAATCCACGATGATGCGGCACTACGTGCACGATCATACTGGGTTGCCTTCTCTAAATTCGCCATCGCCTGTTGAATCTTGCCCTGGTGATACTGGGCAATCCCCAGATTCAGATAAAGCCGGCCCGGATCTTTCAGACCGCCTTTCTCCAGCGCCTTGCCAAATGCCGCCGCCGCTTCAGCCCATTTCTCGTCCTGAGCGTAAATCTCACCCTGATAGACAAAATAGGTACCGTCGTTGGCAAACTTGGCGGCTTCGCCATATGCAGCTATCGCCTTGCCGTTCTCACGGGCGATGCTGTAGTTCTGTCCGATGCCGTACCAAATCTTTTCAGACGCCGGAATTTGATTGGCTTTAACAGCCTTCTCAAGTACTTGTGCCGCTTTGAAAGGGACACCAGCATTTGCGTAAAGCCCGGCCAGATTACGAATCTGACCTTCTTGATCCACAAAACCTTTCAAGTAAGCCAAGTCCAAAATTGCCAGCGCGTCAGCATCCTTACCCTGCTGCAAATAGATTGAGGACAGCTGAGCCCAAAGGCTCTTGTCATCCGGAAAATTCTCAAGAGTTTCCTTCAGAACAACAGCAGTTCCATCCAAATCCTTGATTTCCAAGTGTGCGGCGGCAAGTAGCTGCAACCAAGGTTTTTTTACCGTAGGGGAACGAGTAACCGCCAAGTAGGCGGGACAAATCGCATCCTGATGTTTACCTGCTTGGAAATAAAGACTACTCAACAGCGCATACATATCGGGCTTCGGAGCCGCTGCATGCTTGAAATACTCAAGTGCAGCCTCAAGCGCTTTTGCCGTGTTCTCGGCAGACATGTAGAAATACACAAGGTTCTGCCGCAACTGCAGTTCTTGTGAATCCTGCAATGCTTGCCGAGCAATAGCTTCCCTCGCGTGTTCAATCGCTTTGGACCAAGCCTTCTTCTGAGCATAAATGAAAGCGACCTGCATCCGGACCCACGCGTTCTCGTAAGCCTTGTTCTGAGTCCGCTCGATAAGGGGCAGAACAATTGCCAACGCTTCGTCATGAGCCTCGCGGCCCAATGGTTCTTGGGCCTTCTGCATCTGCTTGTAAACGTACTCATCGGTCAAACCCAACTTCGATTTCTGCTTGTTGGGATCAACTGCTTCGGGCGACAGCGGTTTACAGTTGGCTGTGTACCGAGTCTGAATATCGGCATCAGCTCCATTACTCGCAACCAGAGCTCCGACGAATGCGCTAGCGAGGGCAGCTTTTTGAAATTTCGTAAACATCAAGCGCTCCTAAGCCTCAGCTCTCATCCAGTTTAAAGTCCATGCAATACTTTGCGCCGGACTGCGAGGTTGGCTTGCCGTCGACTATTGCAGGGCGGAACTTCCACTTCAAAATGGCGCGGCGAGCTTCCTGATCGAATACGCGACGTGGTTTGGCATCATAAATGTCCAAGTCACCAACAGAGCCATCTGGCTGAATGGTGAACGTGAAACAGACATAACCTTCGATGCCATCACGGGCCGCTTCAACCGGGTACCTAGGCTGCAAGGTGGCAATCGGAATCGCCATGCCATCACCACCGCCGGTGGCCATCAGACTGACTCCACCGACCACGCCACCAAGTGCCATGCCATCACCGACACCAAGCTGCGAGGTGTCGAGCTTCAGATCCACCATCTGTGCAACCGGCTTCTCTTTCTGCTGGACGCGTTCCGCGGTAGGCGGCGGCGGCGTCTTCGGCGGTTCCGGTTTGCGCGGGACCCGACGCTCTTTCTCTTTCAGCTCAGATTCCGGCTTGATGACCGCAAAGTCGATCACGACCCGCTCGGAATCTGCTACACCGACCTCGCCCATGGCAACCAGACCGGCCATGACGAGCAGCAGCACGAAAGCGACAATCGCGCCACCCACAATGCCCAATAGCAATCGATTCATGACTTATCCTGCCCCACCTGGCGCCGCCGCAACCGAGACATCGGAGATGCCGGCTGCTTTGACCTGATCCAGCACTTGGACCACGACGCCGGACTTGGATTCCCGGTCAGCTTGAATGACCACCGAGCCTACCGGGACCTCTTGGCGCAACCGCTCAATTGCCTGACGTACTGCAGTGACCTCGACCGGGCGTTTGTCGACCCAGACTGTGCTCTCTGCCGTTACCGCAACGAAGATGTTGGCTTTCGGACGCGGGTCGGCTGTGGCAGCCGTTGGTGACCGCACGTTGACGCCGGCCTCTTTCACAAAGGAGGCGGTCGTAATAAAGAAAATCAGCATAATGAAGACGACGTCCAACATTGGCGTCATGTCAATTTGCGCGTCTTCACTCTGCACGCGTTGCTTTCTGGCCATGCCTTCTGTCTCAGCGTTGTATTAGTGATGCGGCATGCTGTCGGCGAGCTGGTCCGCGCGGTTGCGCGCCATGCCGTCCAGACGCGAAATCACGAAGAGGCCGGAGATCGCCGCAACCATCCCCGCCATGGTCGGCATGGTGGCGCGGAAAATGCCACCCGCCATCAGGCGTGGATTACCGGAACCTTGCGAAGCCAGCGCTTCGAATACGCCGATCATCCCGTACACCGTGCCCAGCAAACCAATCAGCGGGCAAACAGCGACCAAGGTCTTGATCAACGTCATTCGGGCGTTGAGCTTCACGGAGGCCTGGCTGAGCCACGCCTCGCGAATCCGGTGCGCCTGCCAGGACGTGGTGTCCTGGCGGGCGTGCCATTGGCCGATCAGCTGGCGCGCTTCTTTCGGATAGACGAACTGCAGATAAATCCAGCGCTCGATAATCATGGCCCACATGATGAACAGGACCACGGCGATGACCCAAATGACCGGGCCACCGACCTCGGTAAAGCGCACGACCTTATCCCACAGCCCCATCAGCGCGTACATGCTGGAGGCTCCTTATTTTTCGTTGTGCTGAGCGATGAGACCAACGCTCTGCTCTTCCAGCACCTGCACCAGCGACTTGCTCTTCGATGCCAGCAAGCTGTGCATGAACACCAGCGGAATCGCAGTCACGATGCCTTGAACGGTGGTGACCAGCGCGGTGGAAATACCGCCGGCCATCAGCTTCGGATCGCCCGCACCGAACATGGTGATCTTCTGGAACACTTCGATCATACCGGTAACGGTACCGAGCAGACCGAGCAGCGGCGCCAGTGCAGCGAACACTTTGATGATGCCGATCCCGGTTTCCAGCTTCGGCACTTCCTTCATGATCGCTTCGTCAAGCTTCAGCTCGAGGTTCTCGACATCAGCCGACTTGTTGGCTTGGTAAACCGCCATGATACGACCCAGCGGGTTGTTGCCCGGGGTCGGGTTCTTCACTTGGGCGTTGATCTTGGCACCGACCGACCACAGCGCGATGGCGCGCCAGACAACAATCAGTACACCAACAGCCAGAATGACCATGATCACCCAACCAACCGCACCACCTTGATCCAGACGCTCCTGGAAGGTCGGCTCCTGCACCACCACCGACAGCAGCGGACCACGCGACGGGTCGACGAACAGCGGCGCATAACCCGACGAGGTGCCGAGGTACGGCGCAACGGTGTCCAGGAAGCGACCCGACGGCTGGCGAGCCAGCTCGGTGATCTGCTTGGTTTCACCGCTATAAATCAGGTATTCGCCATTCGACAGCAGGTTGAAGGCACCAACGCGCACTACTTCGCGCTCCTCAGTCGAACCGTTACCGAGCACGACCGGGGCGGTGAAGCGAACGACCTTACCCTGCTGGGTCATTTCGTTGGTCATTTCCAGCCAAAGCTTGCGCAGATCTTCGATCTTCGGCAGCGCTTTCGACTGCGCCATGTTCTCCAGGAACTTCTCGCGGCCCGGGAACTGCGCGCTGACGTAGGAACGGTTGATCGCAGCAGCAGCGTTGCCGGCACGCTCACGGACCACACCGAACATCTCGCCGAGGTTACCGACCCGAGCATTCTTCTGCTCTTCCAGCACGGCAAGCTCTTTCTCGTTGGCGTCGAACTGGGCCTTCAGGCGATCGCCTTCGGCCTCCAACGCTGCAAGCTCACCCTGAACCGAACGCAGCAGAGCGGCCTGCTGGTCCCGGGCCTGCCGGAACTGGGCTTCACGCTGCTTGTTGGCCTCGCTCTCGGCCGACTGGGCCTTGCGGACCATATCGAGCAGTTGATCAAGCGACACCGCTTTCGGCGCTGCGGCCTGCACACCGGTAGTCGCGAACAGAGCACCGGCGGCCAAAATAGTCAGAAAACGCTTCATTGCGCAGCCTCCGCAGCGAAGATCGGGAGTTTGATAAGGTCAGGCGCGGCTTGCTTGCCGGCAATACGGACAGCTTCGGTGATCGAGGCGACGTAGTCACCCGACAGCGGACTCCAGTCACGAGCGGACTGATCCCAGACGTAGGCAGTCTTGCCATCCAAGGTCTGATAGATGAAGGCGACACGGCCGACCTGCAGGAAGCGCACGGTCTTCTCTTCGCCACCGGCATTAAGCTTGCCTTCGTAAGAGCTGACCGAAACACCATAATCGGCTTCGATCTGGTACGCCTCGAGGATTTGGCGATATTTCTCGGAAATCGAGATATCGGCGCGCTGCATGTTGGTGCGCAGCTTGGCAACACGCTTGGTGCGCTCTTCCGCCAGGAACGGCACGTCCAGCTGGACGAACTGATCCAAGGTATCAATCATCTGCTGCATCAGCGGAATCAGGCCTTTCTCGGTATCGTCAACGCTGACGATTTCGGCCTTCAGCGAGACTTTCTCGGCTTCCTGGCTCTTGACCAGCTCACGGACCTGGGCGTTGTACGCCTTCAAGCTGTCGATCCGCTGCAGGGCAGCCTTGTACTCAGCAGCCAAATCCGCCTTTTGCTCGGCCAGGGTGTCAATGGTCTTCTGGCTCTCTGCAGCGGCCCGGCTGATTTGCTTCTCGAGATTCAAAGAAGCGTCCAGAGGACCTGCGGCCAGCAGAGCCCCGCTCATGATGCTGGAGGCACCGGCCACGAAGGCCCCGGCCAGCCAACTGCTCTTGATACGCATAGGCATGTTGTTTTCCGACAGTTTGTTTAGAGACCCGGTACCCGCTGGGTGGTTTGACCTCTATGCGGGTGTTCTACCAAATACCGGAGGGAATGAGCCAAGGCTCAAGACAGGACAGGCCGACAGCCGCCCCGCCAGGTCCCCCAACCCGGCGGCAGGGCTGCGAATATAGGTCCATGTCGATTTGTAAGTCAATGTGACCAGCTGCCTGTATTTGCCCGAACGCTGCGTAATATTCACAAAACGACCAGATTGATTATTTATCGTCAACGAAAACCAAGTTCCTGCTGACGCCGACAACGCTCTAGGTATTGCCAGAAGCTTTTTTGACTATAGCCGAGATAGCGCTTGAAATTCTGAAATCAACTTGCTGTAACGCTTCCAGCGACCAATCGAAGACTGATAAATCCCCTGTCTCACTTGCCAATGGCTCGGTGTTTCGACCGCGTTCTGTGTCGCCGTGTGCACACCAATTGCCTCATTTTCAATTCCGAGCTTCTCAGCGATTATCCCAACTTGACTGTTGTAATCCTGGACCAGTAACTCATACTCGATACAGAAGACGTCTTTCGGAAACTGCTCTGCCCAGAAGTCCATCACCCGAGCACATTGCTGGTGAACGGCCAATGTGTCTGCCACATCTGTTGTATAGCTCAACGCTTCACTGAAATGCTCGAAATAGACCGACGCGGCGATATCGCGGACGTCGCGCTTTACGTAAATGACTTTCCCCGCGGGGAAAAGTTGCTTAAAAAACCCGACGTTGAGAAAATTTCCCGGAACTTTGTTAATTATTCGACGTCCGGCAACGTCACCGAACTCATTAAAATAGGCGAGATACGCAGAAGCGGCACGATCTAAAGAGACTTCCTTTGGTGAGTTAGAAACCTGCCTTAAATGCTGTTGTGCAAACTCAATAGCAGGAACCTCGCCACCAGGATAATAGGATTCACAGCTAGCCAAAACCTGCTCAACCAATGTCGTGCCACTTCTTGGCATGCCGACAATCAAAAGATGTTGTGCATCCGCAGCAATGCTCGCAACCGGCCATTCTCTTTCCTTATAAGTAGCGAGAATATTGTCCACAAATCGCCGAATCCGATCCGGTTGTTCGCTATCGCCAACCTTCCGCATAATTTGATTCGCCTTTGAAGCCGCCTCCCACGCATCATCGTACTCCCCACAGTCATTCAGGATCTTGGCAACCGCATGATGAATCCGTGCTTGGGCAACCGGATCCATAGAAGCCTTTAGCGCTGACAAAAACTTCTCACACAACCCGCTGCTGCCCTCGCCAAATTTCCGGCACTTTGACAACCCTGCAATTGCATAACTATGACTTGGATCAACCTTCAGGATGGCGTGATAAAGTGGCTCTGCCGCAGAAAAATCACCAAGCGCAGAGTAACAATACGCGAGAAGATTCATGGCGTCAGGATTGTTATAAAGTTCATCTTGGAGCAACAGACACTGCTGGATGGCGGTTTCATACTGCCTGGCATGTACCATTGCGGTTGCCAATTGCAGCCTTACCCGAAAATCTCCAGGGGCTAGTGCCACAGCACGCTCCATGGCGGTCACAGCTAAACGAAAAAGACTGCACTTTAGCGCCCGATGAGCTAACCATACGAGAGATTCCACCGAATGTGGTGACTGCTCAAAAAAAATATGCATCAGCGCTACTGCCTGACCAATATCTCCCGAATTGATCGCTAATTGGATCCTTTTTTGTGCTTCTTTAGTCTGCAACATTCAAACACCCACAACTCAAACACTTTCCACCAACCAGGATTCTAGCGCTCGCAACATTTGATGCAACGAAAACAAAAAAACCCGGCATCGCCGGGTTTTTTCAATTCAGTTACCAATATGTTTACTTAAAAATGCTGCCGTTCGTTCAAACAATTCCGTACGATTGTCTTCATTAACGAACCCATGACCCTCTTTGTCTTTCATCAGCAGCTCGACGGGCTTCCCAGCCTTTTTTAACGCCTCCGCAAACCGATGATAGTGCGCAGGAGGAACACGTTCGTCGAGGTCACCGTGCCACAAAAAAACTGGCTTCTTTATCTTGTCCACATTGTAAACAGCCGAATTGGCCTTAAGTTCAGCCTCGTCTGTCCCAATTGCTCGCTCGAGGTACTTTACACCTGAGGTACGGCGCTGAATATCACCCTTATCATACATTAGGGTTAGGTCATAGACCCCAACGCCACCAACGCCACATTGGTACAAGTCAGGCTCACGCACCAACCCCATCCCTGTTGCATAACCACCGTAGCTGCCACCTGCAATACAAATTCTCGCACGGTCGGCAATACCTTCGGCTACAGCCCAGAGCGTGGCATCGGTGACATCATTCTGCATTTCCCGGCCCCACTTACGGTACCCGGACAATTCAAATGCCTTACCATATCCGCCGGACCCCCGGTAATTCACTTGCAGCACCGCATAACCACGATTGGCTAAAAATTGAACTTGTGGGTCAAAGCCAAAACCATCGCGAGGCCCATGCGGCCCGCCATGAACCATAACCACCATCGGCAAATTTTTGGGCTCTTTGCCACGCGGTAACGTCAGGTATCCATGCAGCACCAGACCATCTCTCGCCTTCATGCTAAAGGGCCGCACTTCGGACATTTTAGCCGGATCCAACCAGCCCCTTTGAGAGACAAGGTATTCCGCCTTGTTGTTCTCAACATCGAACAAATAGTAATCGCCAGGATTCGTGGCACTGGCAATACTGAGCAGCGCGAACCTGGCATCCTTTGTAACATCCAACACACTTACCCATTGCTTCGGAAAGCTCGCAATTAGCTTTTTGCGCAACTGAGCTTCTGGATGGGTTTCATTAGTGATGACATATTCAGGATAGCCAGCATCGGCCACAAAACCCAACAGCGAGTAGCCGTCAGTCGACCAAATCTCATTGTGATCAACGACATCGTGTCGATAGACCGGGGTCACACTATTGTCAGAAGGATCCCAAATAGCAGTCGTAGTTGTGGGTCCAAGAAGCTGGGAACTGATGTATACACGTTTGCCGTCTTCATGCATCGCAACCGGCTCCCAACTCGCTTTCATCGCACCAGCTTCGTGAACGCGGCTCCAACCAGACTCGGTCATTGCGTAAACTATCTGCTCACCAAACTCAGTGATTCCGGTTGCATAGCGCACATTGCCTTGTTGGTCGGTAACCACGTTGGCAAAATTGCTGGGAGCCCGCCCCATTGTTGACTGCGTAGCAGAGTACGTATTCAACTTTATGACTTCACCGGTGGCTTTCAGCACGAGAATATGCTGCTCGTCATTGGGTAACGGATCGATTACCCAGCCAGGCATATTATCTTGTACGGATTTCTTTGCCCGACTGCCGCCGTCTTTGAGCACGCCGGGTCCGTAAATTACGGTCTTCTTACTACCGTCAGCATTCATCGCGTAAATATCTGGCTTCAATGCAGGGCGGTCATCCCAGCCAAGCTGTACGGCAGAACGAATTATCAATCGCTCATCACTATCCCAGAACAGATCGGCGACACTTTCATCGCCTGGAAACCGCAGCACACTTACCGGTTTACGATCTTTCATGCGAAGCACGACAAGCCGCTTTTTTACATGTCCGGTGTTGCTTTCTGATGGCTCTGGGATACGCAACGCCAGATACGTGCCGTTTGTCGACAGCGCCGCGCTATCGTATTGGGGCAACCTGCCAAAATCGCGCGCTGTATATTCAGCTTCTGCAGCCAGCGCACCTGCTTCCACACCGAACACACCGACCAATAAACAACAAGTGTATTTAAGCCAGTTCATCGTCATTCTTTCCTTACGTGACCTACAGACATTCAAGAGCGCGCGGACCAGTGGTCCCCGACCGAGAAAATGGGCGCGCAGACTCTACCATGGCCGCAGGTGGGCAAGTGTATCGTTTTGTTAGACTTCGGCAGTGAACTGGACAGTCCGCACGATGCTGCAGAGCAGCATCACCCGTTCCTGCTCATTCACAAGTTTGATTAGCCGCTGGGTGGCTCGATAAAATGCGAACAGCAAATTCCGAGACTCTCAGGCTGATGGTTACACTAAATCAGGCCATTGCGGACGCAAACTCCGGCAATGCCGAAGCGCAATATGCTTTGAGTCAATACTATGCGCGCCAAAACGCCAGCGAACAGGCGCGACACTGGCTGGAAAGAGCCGCCGCGCAAGGGCTGCCGGCCGCAAATTATTCATTGGCACAGTGGCTTCTCGCTTCAGCGAGAGGACTACCAGATATAGCAAACGCCGAGCAACTGTTGCGCCGCTCCACGGAGCAGCACATAGCTGCCGCGGGTAGCGACATCGCGAAAACGACTTTAATGCGGGACCTGCCGCTATCACAGCTGCTACCTCTCGCATGTGATCAACTTCAAATGGCAGCCGAACAGGGGCATGCAGCAGCACTCCGACAGCTGGCCATGCTTCGCACGGAGCACCAGCAACAAACACTACTGGGTCGCGCTGCTGCTCTGGGCGACGCGCTTGCGAGCCATTTGCTGACAGTTCCTTATCAGACAGAGAAACGCCCCGCTGCCACTTCTCAAAATCGAATTGTAAGCATCTCAGATTTTGCCAGTGCGCGAGAGTGCTCATATGTCATGGCTTACTGCAGACCCTTGCTCCGCCCCTCCTTTATTATTGACCCCAAAACAGGCTTACGTAGACCAGATCCTGTCCGACGCAGCTCGGGCGCCGTATTGGATGTTCAAAGCACAGACGTGGTTTGTTTTGCATTGATGCGTAGGGTTGCCGAACAGCTGAATCTCGGATGGCAGCGTTGCGAGCCTGTGAACGTGCTCAGATACCTACCGGGCGATGAATATCGCCTGCACCATGACACCTTTGAACATGATCCGTTACAGTCCTCCCAGGAAACGAATGGGGCACTACCACTGAACCAGCGTAGCGACACTGCGTTACTCTATCTCAATGACGTAGAATCCGGCGGCGAAACCGAGTTCCCACGTCTGTCGGAACGAGTGACACCAAAACTTGGTAAGTTATGTCACTTTGAAAACATCAAATCTGGAAAACCGGACCCCAATATGATTCATGCTGGTTGTGCTGTTAACCACGGCGAAAAGTGGTTGATGACGTTATGGTTTCGACAGTATCCGCTGCTCTCTGACTAACGATTGGTCACTCTCTACCCAGCCTCTTCGCATACTCACGCATCGCGGAATATCGCCGCCAGCGACCAACGGAGCTACGGTAAATGCCTTGTCGAACTTGCCACAAACTCGGCGTCTGAACCTGATGGTTCGACTGCTGATAGTCGCCAATATCTTCTCTTTTTACACCCAAAAAGCTTGCCACTTTGTGCAGAGTATTTTCAAAGTCTTCTACTAGACTCTCATAGCTAACAGCAAGCACATCATTCGGGCAGTGTTTTTGCCAAAAAGCCATCAATCGGCGGCATTCCGCATGAACGTACATTGTGTCATCAATACTATTGGAATAGCTGCTTGGCGTGGCAAAGTCTTCAAAGAAAACCGAGGCGGAAACGTCCAGCTCATCTCTATCCATGAAGATGACCTTGCCTGCCGGAAATATTTGCTTGAAGAATCCAATATCCAAATAACTTTTTAACACTTTTGTTGTTATTCGCGGCGCGGAAACATCAGCAAACTCATGAAAGTATTCCTCATATGCCTCTGCACAACTCTCTCTCTCTCCTAAAGAAAGCATGGATAACGAGTTTCTGCCTGGAGCACCATATGCAAGCGCGTACTCAATAGCAGGCACCTCCCCACCCGGATAAAAGTCTTTATGGCAGCCCAAGATCTGTTCAATCAGCGTTGTTCCACTCCGCGGCATACCGACAATCATAACGTGTTGTCGTTCGCCTCGCTTTTTCGCGCAGGCAGGCACTTCAAAGTCCACGTTCTCATAAACCTGCATCAAACGATTTACGTGCCGGCGCAATAATGAATGCTGGGTGAAAGGCTGACGCATACGCAACTGGAGGTTGGCGTTCGCGGCATGAGACCACGCTCGCTCATAATCTGCTGAATCGTTATATATTTTCGCAATAGCAAAGTGAACTGCAGCCTGCTCTGCAGCTCCAAGCCCGCCTATGAACGCTTTACGAAATTGCAGAATCATACGTTCCGCATCATCCGAAAATTTTCGACACTTGACCAGCCCACTTATCGCCGACACACATTTACTATCAATTGCCAACGCCTTTAGAAACCAATACTCCGCTTCAGAAAACTGGCCACCGCCGGAGTGACAATGACCTAATAGAACCATGGCGCTTGTATCGCTCGGGTATTTTGCCAAAAGCTCATTACAAACCTCGATTGCTCTGCCATATTGACGAGCGTAAATAAGCACCTTCGCCAAGTGAAGAGTAGAGTTATTGCTATATGAGCCATTGTCATGGGCTCGTTCAGCCAACTTTAGCGCGATACGAACCCGCCCAGCAGCGAGCGCCTGCTCCATGAGCGAGAACAGCTCATCTATCTCAAGGTCATCGTTTTTTGACAATTCAATGATGCGTTCGCTCGCCAGTTTAATTTGCCCATTCTCAAGTAAGCGTCGCGTTTCGTCGAAACGCGCTTTGGATTCATGCATAGCCGTACCTTCCAAGAGCTGTAGCAAAGCTATGTGGCTTGCCCGAAATATTCATTTAATTCAAACTTAGTCAGACTACTGAAACCATATGGAGCCAAACGTGAGTAGCAGCATCCGCCTAATTACAGCTTTCGCCGTTCCTATGGGGGTCACGAACTTTGAGGGCTCCTCCGGGCTCAATCAAGAGTTGGCGCAACTATTTCTCGCAAGGGAAGCTCATGGTAACGCGTACTCAAATAAGCAGCGTAACTCCATTTCCCAGGATGAAGTATTTGAAAGCAGCTTCGATCTGTTTCAATGGCAAGACCGCTGTGTTCAGCAACTCCGTGACATGTGCTTTCAACGTTTGGTCACCTTCATAGCACAATTAAGTCGTTTGGCGCCTGAAGCTATCAAGCACTGGGAAGTTCATGCAGACGCGTGGTTTCATGTCACCCGACACGGAGGTTATTTCAGCGCACATAATCACCCGAACGCCTCATGGTCGGCGGTTTATTGCGTGTCCCATGGTGATGACGTTCCTGAGCGTCCTGAAAGCGCCGTAACTAGATTCTTTGACTTCAAAAGCAACGCAATGATGTACCTTGATGTTGCCAACACACAGCTATCTGAACCGTTTGGCTTGGGACACCGAGTCTTCAATCTACGAGCAGGTGATTTTCTCATCTTCCCATCATATCTGCTGCACGAGGTCTCCCCATACTTTGGACAGAAGGAACGCATCACCGTTGCCATGAATTGCTGGTTCAAGGACCGACGCAAAAATTTCCCAGGTTAAGTCCCTTTAGGAAATAACTTTATTGCTAGCGTCAATCGGGGCTCAAAACACTGGCGGTTTGGAGCCAGCCCGACGTGGAGAAGCTCACCATCAAATAGTACCAATCGCCCTGGCTTCGGAAGTACCGCGATCGCTGTTCCAGCTACCTCATCAAAGAACTGCGTAGCACCGCCCCAAGGGAGTTCCCAATGAGCGTTCAGATACCAGAGCGCCGTTACGTCTTTCTGACCTGGCAGCGCATCACGGTGGGGCAACAGGAGGTCGCCAAAATAGCACGCATTGCAGTATTGCCTGTGGATACTGAAGAGCAATTCCGGCGCAAATTGCTTTAAAGCAAAAAGCGTAGGCTCAACCAGCCCCATGTGTTGAGTTTGCTCCTGGCTGAATTCGACTGCATGATGGGTAATATGCGGTGTTTCTGGGGTAGCGACTTCGGTCCGGCGATACGCCGCGCCCTTCAAGAACAACTCCAGCCTACCGATGTGCTCATGATTCAGTAGGCCATCAAAAATCCAGATCCTGAACCGGCCAATCCCCAGTCTGCTTACCGTTGCCATTCTTCCTACTCTTTTAATTGTATCGCATCGTCCGGCTCGACAACGTCCGTCATCGAATCAAGTTAAAAAAAAGTGGCCCCCTTTTGGGGGCCACTTTGTACTGCATGATGAGCGAGGCACACTCGCAACAACCATTAGAAGTTCTGGCTGTAGCGAACGTACCAGAATGCGCCCGGAACGTCATACATGGTCGGGTCAAAGCTATTGGCAAACGTCGAGATCGACAGCGCCGGCTCCTCATCCAACACGTTGACGCCACCGACCGTTACCTTGGCATTAATATCGGCAATGTTGTAACCGAACGAAATGTCATGGTACAGAGCGGCTTCCAGCTCGTTCTCATGCTGCAGCGCGTTCCACTGAGCGGTAGTAACTGCCGAGGCAGTGTTCGGATCCAGATCCGAGCACAGAGTCGCCTCTACGCCGTTGTTGGTGCGCAGCCAGTTCGCTTGAGACGGGTTACCACCGTTGCCCAGATCGCAAGCTTCGGTCGTGGACGACAGGTAGCGCATGCGCCAGACGGCATCGAAGTCACCCATGTTCCAGTACACGTTGATGTTGCTACGATATTCCGGAATCACGATACGGTCACCAGCAACGCCAACGAAGTTGTCGCTTTCGACCAAACCACCAGTAGCGGCATCGAAATCGCGGGTCACGTACTCGTCCATGTACGAAGTGTCCCAAACGATCTTGAACGAACCGAAGGAAGTTTCCGGCAGCTTGTAAGTAATGCTCAAATCGTAGCCAGTTACCTGCACTTCACCGGTGTTGACCTGACCGTTGAACAGGTCAGCAACGTTGCCAGTTGCGGTACGATCGATGAAGTTACAGAACAGCAGATCTTCGGCACAGCTGTTCAGAATGGTCTGCGCACCGAGGGTACCAATGTTGTTGGTCACTTCGTAATCGTAGAAGTCCAAGGCCAACTCGAACCCTTCGATGTAAGCCGGGCTCCAAACCATACCGAAGGTCTTCGAAGTCGACTCTTCCGGCTCAAGGTTCTCATTACCACCAACGGTGATACGGATCTGCGAGTTCGGCTGGACATAACCTGCGGACACACCAGCGCAACCCGGAATACCTGCAGCTGTGGCTTCTGCCAGGTCGATCGTACCGTTAGCATTGGCATCCAGTGAGCCGATGTTCGAGCACGGGTCAGCCAGAGTCGGGAAGCTGTCACTGTTACCCAGGAACAACTCCGAAATCGTCGGCGCGCGGAAACCTTCCGCATAGGTACCGCGAATCAACAGCTCTTCGACCGGCTTGTACTTGATACCGACCGAGCCATTGTCCGTGCTGCCAAAGTTGCTGTAATCCGAAGTTCGGGTTGCCAATGACAACTCCAACAATTCAGCGCCAGGCATATCAGCAAGCAACGGCACGGCGAATTCAACATAGTACTCGTCAAGGCTGTACTTACCAGAAGTCGGCTGGCGAGCATTACCCGAGGTGATACCTGCGGCAATTAGCGCGTCCGGCTGGTCGTAACCCGAAACACGACGGGTTTCAAAGCCAAGCGCAACGCCAACCGGGCCGGCCGGCAGGTCGAACAGCTCGCCCGACAGGTTGATGGAGTGCGAACGGGTATCAGTGTAGAAGGCATCCTGGGCAACAAACGAAATGTAGTTGGCCATGTCCTGGGTAATCGAACCTTCACCACCAAACAGGTTCAGCTCAACGCAGCCATTGCCGGCATTACATGCAGCAGGACCGGCCAGAGCTTGGTTGACGCGTTGCATGTTGAGCAAACCAGTGGTCTGGTCATTTTCATGCGAATATCCGTAGATGTTATTGATATCCCAATCCCAAATGCGGTCACCGATTTCAAACGAACCATTGAAGCCGGCATTCCACTGATACTGATCTACATCCTGATTGAAAATACGCGGACCGACTTCACGCATCCGGCGACCGATCAGGATCATGCAACCAGCGGCAGCGTCCGAGCAGGTAGCATCCAGAGCGTAACCGAACGGGTTGTAAGCGTTGTCGGCGGCAATATAGGTCTCAAGACCCAAGCCCGAACCGAAGTAACCAACGAACAACGGAGTCGGAGCGAGCAATTGCGCCGACTTTCGATTACCGTAGAACATTTCAGTTTCAAACTGGATGCTGTCGGTAATGTTGTAGTTGGCCTGCACGTAAACGTTAGCACGCTCACTAGGGGTTTGCAGGTAGTTTTCCGGAGCGAAGTTATAGAGGTCGTCCGGGTTGACGAAATTGCGGAAGGCTCCGTTATCAAACGTCAAATCGAACGAGTCAGCAAAACCCGGGCTGTAGAAAATGAAGCGACCATCCGGAGTACCCGAAGAACCACCATAACCCACCGGAGCACCGTAAACCGGAACCGCGGAAATGTCGCGGTCGCCAGCCATGATTTCGTCCTGCTTGAGGTACGACATGGCCAAGAACACACCGCCTTTGTCGCCTTGAGCACCAACACCGAAATCGTACTGTTGCACACGGCCGTCGCCTTCTTGGTTCTCACCAAAGTAGGCATTGGCGTAAGCACCTTCATAATCCTTGCGGGTGATAATGTTCACAACGCCTGCGATGGCGTCAGAACCGTAAATGGCAGAAGCGCCATCTTTCAGCACTTCGATACGCTCGACAATTGCCGATGGAATGTTATTGAGGTCAACGGTACCGCCGAGACCTGTATTCCAACGGCGACCGTTCAGCAGAACCAGTACACGCTGGGAGCCGAGGTTACGCAGGTCGATAGTGGTCGAGCCATCACCACCGTTGTTGAAAGTCGTGTTGATCGACGAACCCGCCGACGGGATGTCCTGCAGAATGTCACCAACAGAAGCCAGACCGGTCGCTTCGATTGCTTGACGATCCAGAACCTGTACCGGATTGGCGCCTTCGATGTCGGTGCGCTTGATGCGCGAGCCCGTCACCTCGATTCGGGTCTCCTCTTCGGCTGCTTCTTCGGCAGCAAAAACGGGGCTAACAGCCGCTGCAGCAGCACCGCCGATGAGCGCAAAGCGGATGGCTTTGGCGATCGGGTTATTACGTTGAGTACTCAATGTCGTTCTCCCTGGGTGTGTGAGGGTTCACTAAGCAACACCCGCTCGGCGTTATGGTTCGTCGATGCGAATGAAGCGGGTCCAGGCCAAGCGGCCTGATCTGTCCGGGGCCGATACTAACTACAAGCGTTTTGGACGGTCAACAGGTTTTTGGTGCGGGTGTCAATGCGAAAAATCCCGCATTTCCTGCGGTACTCTGCACAATTCTTGAGCGAGCACCATGGCGGGATTTGTGCGCGGAATCGCGTGGACAGGGCAAAAGAATGACGACTTCCGCAGTGCCGATTCAGGCCCGATGCGCATTCCGCAGGTTTGGCTGAACAGGGGCACGAAATTGGTGCGGCGCACAAGGTGTTGGCCGAACGGAGCGACCGGCCGCTGCCAGGCAGTCTCGGAACGGCGTGCGCGGGTGCGGCGGCAATGAGCTCATCAGACCAGAGCCCGGCCTGCGATTGGCGAAATAACGCTCAAACTCATCGTTTTGTGCCAGTTAGGCAGTTTCCAGGCACTGAGCGCTTCAGAGCGAGCGAAATTGCTGGCGCAGGACGAATGCCGGCTCGGTGACATGGCGCTCCATGGCCTGAACCCTGGACTCCAGTTCGGCAAACGCAACTTCAACGCTGAACCAATCCGGCTCAATCCGCGCCCTTGAAGCTGTCTCGTGGCTTGAAGTTGTCTCGTGGTTTGCTGATTGAGGAGCTGCCGACTCCGGTTCCACAAAAGGTTCAGCGTCCGCCGCCGGTACCGGACCGCCGTCCCAGCGGCTGCGGGTATGACGCACCCAGCCGTCGACCTGCCCGCGCAGGCCCGGCGGTGAATAGCTGGACAACGGGTCGAGCACGAACCAGGCAATGAGGTAGACCGCCACCAGTGGGAACACCTGGGTGGTAACCGCCAACACGACCAAGGCCAGACGGATGAGCCAGACCGGCCAATCGAAGTAACGGCCGATACCGGCGCAGACGCCGGCAATCTTGCCGTGCGCCGGGTCACGATAAAGTTCGCGCGGGCGGGTCTGCTTAACCATGGGGATGGCGCTCCTGGCGCTCACGCCAGCCGGGTGACTGGGCATCGAGAATGGCTTCGAGTGCGCTGACCCGCTGCTGCAGGCGCTCGGCCTGATGGGCCAGATGCCGCAAGCGCGCCTGATCCGCTTCGCTCGGCGCGGCATTGCTGCGGCGTTTGCTCCAGTAATGCAGCAACAGCCACAGCGGCACCACCAAACCAAACAGGGTGCCGAACAGCACGATCATCGCGATACCCAAAAACTCTTGCATGCTTGTTTACGCCTTGATTCGAATCGGTCGGGTCGCCGGCTTGGCTCAGGTCCCGTTTTTGTCGTTGTCGGCAGCCATCTTGGCTTTGAGTGCCGCCAGTTGCTGTTCAATGCGATCCTTGGCCGCCAGTTCCTCGATTTCTTCCGCCAGGGTTTTGCGTCGGCCGAGATCGTGCGCTTCCAGGTTTGCCTCCTTCTGATCGACTTCGCGTTCGTAGGCACTCAAAGAGGCATTGGCCAACGGTTGTTGATCGAGTTGCCGGCGGATTTTCCAGCGCGAATCGACCGCTTGATGCCGGGTCGACAGGGCCGCCTGGCGCGCGCGCGCATCATCGAGCTTGTCCTGCAGCTGGCCGATCTCGGCCGTGAGCCGACTCAGGGTGTCGTCATACAACGGCAGTCGCTGGCGCCACTCGGCCAGCGCGTCCTCGACCCGGGCCCGTTCCATCAACGCCGCCTTGGCCAAATCCTCGCGCCCCTTGCGCAACGCCAGCTCGGCTTTTTGCTCCCAATCAAGCACTTCTTCCCGGCCGCGCTGCAAGCGGCGCTCGAGCTCCTTGCGTTCGGCAATGGTCCGGGCCGAGGTCGTGCGCACCTCGACCAGCGTGTCTTCCATTTCCTGAATGATCAGCCGAATGGTTTTCTGCGGATCGGAAGAACGCTCCAGCAAACTGCCGAGATTGCTGCCAATCATGTCGCTGAAGCGGGAGAAAATCCCCATTTGGACCTACCTCTTGGCCGGAAACCGGGCCGAACACCACCGCAAGCGGGCTGCGCCTGTCCGCCATTTTCATACAACTGCCATGCCAAATGCTAACGGCTTGTTTTGGCGGGAATTTTTTCTTGGCACTCTGGTTTGACGAGCGACGCTGCGGTATAACACGCCACCCTTTGGCCAAATCGGCTAACACGGATGACCGAGCGTGCCCCGGCGCACAATCTGATCGGCGAATCGGCAGTGTTCCTGGAAATGTTGGAGCACATTTCGCTGGTGGCGCCGCTCAGCAAGCCGGTCCTGATCATCGGCGAGCGCGGCACCGGCAAGGAACTGGTCGCGGCCCGCTTGCACTACCTGTCGCGGCGCTGGGACCAGCCGTTCCTGAAACTGAACTGTGCCGCCATCAACGAGAATTTGCTGGAAACCGAATTGTTCGGCCACGAGGCCGGCTCATTCACCGGCGCCAGCAAGCGTCATCTCGGCCGCTTTGAACTGGCCGACGGCGGCAGTTTCTTCCTCGACGAACTGGCCAACACCTCGGCGCGGGTGCAGGAAAAACTGCTGCGGGTCATTGAGTACGGCGAGTTCGAACGGGTCGGCGGCAACCAGTCGGTCAAAGTCAATGTCCGGCTCATCGCCGCCACCAATGAAGATTTGCCCGGGCTGGCCGAACAGGGCCGATTCCGCCATGATCTGCTCGACCGGTTGGCCTTTGATGTCATCACCTTGCCGCCACTGCGCGTGCGCCCCGACGACATCCTGAAACTCGCCCAGCATTTTGCGATCGCCATGAGCAAGGAACTCGGCCGGGATTATTTCCCGGGATTCAGCAAGACGGCCGAGCAGCAGCTGCTGGAATACAGCTGGCCCGGCAATGTCCGTGAACTGAAAAACGTCGTCGAGCGCGTCGTCTACCGCAATCCGTCTGATCGCATGGTCAGCAAAATCGATTTCGACCCGTTTGCTTCGCCGTGGCGGCCGCGCACGGTGACAAGCCCCGTTCGCCACACCGCGGCCACGGCCGACAATCCGGAACCGTCGCTACCGCTGGACTTCAAGCAGGTAACCGAAGCGCATGAAATCCAGTTGATCAAGCGCGCCTTGCAGCACGGGCAATTCAACCAGAAAAAAGCCGCCGAGCTACTCGGATTGACCTATCATCAATTGCGCGGCTACCTGAAGAAATACCAGTTGCTGAAGGACGACAACTGATGTGGCGTTCGCTGTTCGCAGGCTTCTGCTCGATCGGTCTGCTGGTGGCTTGCACCGGTGGCGAGCAATCGGTGCGGGCAACCGGTCTGGTGTATTGCTCGGAAGGCAGCCCTGACAGCTTCAATCCCCAGATCAGCACCTCAGGCACGGCCTACGATGCCAGCGCCCATCCGCTGTACAACCGGCTGGTGGATCTCGATCCCGACACCGGTGCGCCGCAACCCGCGCTCGCGGAAAGTTGGACCGTATCCCGCGACGGCACGCGCTGGAAATTCAAGCTGCGCCGCGATGTCCAGTTCCATCGCACCGCGTGGTTCACCCCTACCCGGCCGTTCAATGCCGACGATGTGCTGTTCAGTTTTGAACGGCAATGGCGCCCTCGCCATCCGTTTCACCGCGTGTCCGGCGGCAATTACGCTTATTTCGCCAACATCGGTCTTGGTGAACTGCTGACCGGTATCGTCAAACGCGGCGAGCACGAAGTGGAATTCCAGCTGCGGGAGGCCAATAGCAGTTTTCTGACCATGCTGTCGATGGAGTTCGCCTCGATATTGTCGGCCGAATACGCCGAGCAGGTCATGCAAGCCGGCCAGCCGCAACAGCTCGATCAACTGCCGGTCGGCACCGGCCCCTTTCAGTTGGTGCGTTACGACCAGGGCGCGTTCATTCGTTATGAAGCCCACCCGGATTACTTCGGCGGCATGGCCAAAGTGAAGCGACTGGTGTTTGCCATCACGCCCGACGCCAGTTTGCGCCTGTCGCGCCTGCGCGCTGGCGAATGCGATGTGATGGCGCAGCCGTCGCCGGCGCATCTGCCGCTGATCCGCCAGAACAGCAAACTGAAGCTGTACAGTCAACCGAGCCTGAATATCAGTTACTGGGCCTTCAATACCCGGCGTCCGCCCTTGAATGATGCGCGCGTCCGGCAGGCCCTCAATTACGCGGTGAATCGCACGACCATTCTGGATGCGGTGTATTTCGGGGCGGCTGAGCAGGCCAAGAGTCCGGTGCCACCGCTGGTGCCCGGACACGATCATCTGCTGCAGGATTTTCGTCACGATCCGGACCGGGCGCGCGAGCTGCTGCGCGAAGCGGGTTACGGCAACGGTTTCACGCTCGACATCTGGGCCATGCCGGTAAGCCGGCCGTACAACCCCAACGCAAAAAAAATGGCGGAACTGATCCAGGATGATTTGCGCCAGATCGGCGTCAATGCCCGCATCGTCAGCTTTGAATGGCGCGACTTTCTGCGCCGACTCCGGCTGGGCGAACACGACAGCGTACTGCTCGGCTGGAGCGGCGATCTGAACGACGCCGATAACTTCCTGACACCGCTGCTGAGCTGTGATGCCATCCGGGCCGGTTCCAACCGCGCGCTCTGGTGCAACCACGCATTCGACGCCTTGCTGAACGAGGCGCGTGGCAGTCGCGATCTGGCTGTGCGGGAACAGCACTACCGCGCCGCGCAGGAGTTGTTCAAGGCCGAAGCGCCCTGGCTCACCATTGCGCACTCCACCCAGTTCCTGGTGGCGCGACAATCCATACAGGGCTTGCGCCAGTCAGCCAGCGGCGGCGTCTACTTTCATCTCGCGGAGCGACGGCCATGACCGCACAGCTGGGACGGCAACTGCTGGCATTGCTGAGCACCCTGCTCGGCGTCAGTCTCGCCTGCTATTTGTTGCGGCAACAAATGCCCGAACAGAGCGCGCCCTCTTTGCTCGGTTTCGGCCGCTACCTGCTGGATCTGCTGCAGGGGCAGTTCGGCGTTGATCAAAACGGCGAACCGGTACTGCAGGGATTTCTGGCGGTGCTGCCGGCCAGTCTGGAGCTGTTGGTCAGCGCCAGCATGCTGGCGGTGTTGATCGGCATTCCGGCTGGCGTCAGCGCCGCACGTCGCCACCAGCAGTGGTTTGATCGGCTGGTCGGCGCGTTCACGCTGGTGGGCTATTCGGTACCGGTTTTCTGGTGGGCATTGTTGCTGGTGTTGTGGTTCTCGCTGACCCTGGATTGGACGCCGGTGTCCGGCCGGATCAGTTTTCTGTTCGATGTCGAAGCCCGCACCGGTTTCATTCTGATCGACACCTGGCTGGCACGCGATGCCTACGCACTGGAAGCCTTTCTCGACGCCTTGCGGCACATCCTGTTACCCACCGTGGTGCTGGCGTTGCTGCCGATGGCGATGATCGCCCGTGTTACCCGCGCAGCCATGGTCGATGCACTGGCCGCCGATTACATCCGGATGGCACGTGGTCAGGGCATTCCGGAGTGGCGATTGGTCTGGATTTACGCCTTGCGCAACGCCAGCCAACAGGTGGTGGCCGTGCTCAGTTTGCAACTGTCTGCGCTGATCACCGGGTTGATGTTGGTCGAGTCGATTTTTTCCTGGCCCGGCGTCGGCAAATGGTTGCTTGATGCGCTGAGTCGCGGTGATTACGCCATCGTGCAAGGCGGGGCCTTGTTGCTGGCGGTGGTCCTGGTGCTGATGAATTTCAGCATGGATCTGCTGCGCCTGTGGCTGAGCCCGCCGGAACGAGGTCGCCGCCGATGAACAGCCGTTTCGTGCAACGCTTTATCAGCCACCCGGCCGCATTGCCGGCACTGTTCGGGCTGCTGCTTATTTTGCTGCTGGCGTTGCTCGGCCATGCCTTGAGTCCGTTCAATCCGGTGCTGGTCGATCCGCACGCGCAGCTGCTGCCACCGATGTGGCAGGCCGGTGGTGTCGCTGCCCATCCACTCGGCACCGACGATCTCGGCCGCGACATGTTGTCGCGCCTGCTGCACGGCGCCCGTCTGACCATGGGCTCGGCAACCCTGGCCCTGTTGCTGGCGCTGGTGGCTGGCGTGCTGCTCGGTTCAATTGCCGGTTTGGCCGGCGGTCTGCCCGATCTGTTGCTGCGCCGCTGCATGGATGTGCTGCTGGCGTTCCCGTCCATTTTGCTCGCCATTCTGCTCACCTTGGCGTTTGGCGGCGGCATGACGGCCTGCGTGATGGCCGTTGCCATTGCGCTGACACCGCATTTCTTCCGGGTCTGTCGCGACGGCCTCCGTGAAGAGCTCGGCAAGGACTATGTCTCGGCCGCGCGTCTGGACGGCGCTGGCGCTGTCTCGCTGTATCTGCAGACGCTGCTGCCCAACCTCGCGGCACCGATTGTCGTGCGCGGCACGCTGGCGTTTTCCACCGCCATTCTCGACATTGCCGCGCTCGGATATCTGAATCTCGGTGCGCCGGCGCCGACTGCGGAATGGGGCAACCTGCTGGCGTCAGCACACGACTTCATTCAGCTCGCGCCGTGGACCGTCACCCTGCCCGGCTTGGCCATCCTGTTGACGGTGCTGTGCGCCAATCTGGTCGGCGATGCGCTGCGCGATGCGGTCAATCCGCGAGGAGCCAATCCATGAGCCTGCTGCGGGTCGACAACCTGTCGGTGGAATTTCCGTCGGTGTATGGCGACGTGCGGGTCGTCGACAATTTTTCACTGCAAATGGCCGCGGGCGAAGTGCACGGTCTGGTCGGCGAATCCGGCTCCGGGAAAAGCCTGGCGGCGCTGGCGATTCTGGGCCTGCTGGACCCGGCGGCCAGTCGCTGGCGCTGCGATCACCTCAGTTTGAATGACAAGGATTTGCTGCGCGCCAGCGCCAGCGAGCGCCGACGCTGGCAGGCCAAGTACGCGTCGGTGATCTTTCAGGACGCGCAGGCCAGCCTGAACCCGAGCTTTACCATCGGCAAGCAGCTGGATGACATCATCAAACTGCATCACGGTGGCGGCAAGGCCGAACGGCGCGAACGCGCTGCCGATCTGTTGCACCAGGTCGGCATCCACAATATCGGTCCGGCACTGGAGAGCTACCCGCATCAGTTTTCCGCCGGCGTCAATCAGCGGGCGATGATCGCCCTGGCTCTGGCCTGCGAACCTGCGCTGCTGATCGCCGACGAACCGACCACCGGGCTCGATGTCACGATTCAGGCCCAGCTGCTGGAATTGCTGCTGAAGCTGAACAGTGAGCGTGGCATGGGCCTGCTGCTCATCACCCACGACATCGCCTTGCTTGCCCGCAACGTCGAACGCATCACCGTGATGTACTGCGGACAAGTGGTCGAAAGCGGTGACGCCGATGATGTCTTCCTGCAGCCGTTTCATCCGTACACCCGCGCGCTGCTCGACAGCTTGCCGAAATTGCAGCAGCCGAGCCGGCGCCTGCAGGCCTTGCGCGGCGCCAAACCCAGCATGATGAACCTGCCGGTCGGCTGTTACTTCGGCCCGCGCTGTCCACGCGCCGATCGCGACTGCGTGCACAACGTGCCGCTCAGCGAGCAGGGCGATCACCGTTACCGTTGCCTGTTTCCGATTGGTCTTGCCGACCGCCGTGACGGAGCCGGCTCATGACCGCGCCCCTGCTGACTGTCACCGAACTCGGCAAGCGCTATCCGCTGCCGCGTCGGCTGTTGCGCCCGCAGCAGTGGCAGACCGCCCTGCGCGATGTCTCGTTCAGTCTGACCAGCGGCAAGACCATTGCGGTGGTCGGCGAATCCGGCTCCGGCAAATCGACGCTGGCACGCCAGCTGGTTGGCCTCGAAACGCCGAGTGAGGGTGACATCCTGCTCGAGGGTCACAGCATTTTCGGCCGGCGTGATGAAGCGCTGCGGCAGCTGCGGCGCGACATCCGGATGATTTTTCAGAATCCGTCGGCTTCGTTGAATCCACGCGTCACGGTCGGTGCCCAGCTGGATCAGGCACTGCAACACCTGGCGCAAATGGGACCGCGGCAACGGCAGGAGCGCATCCACGAAGCACTGACGCTGGTCGGTCTGGCTACCGATCACAAGCATCATTATCCGCACCAGTTCTCCGGCGGCCAGCGTCAGCGTGTTGCCATCGCCCGCGCCATTTTGCTGCAACCCAAACTGATCATCGCCGACGAGCCGGTCTCGACGCTGGATGCCTCGGTACAGGCCCAGATCCTGAATCTGCTGATGGATCTGCAGGCCGCCCGCAATCTGTCGTTCGTGTTCATTTCGCATGACCTCGGCGTGGTCAAAACCATCAGTGATCACGTGCTGGTGCTGTACGCCGGCGAAGCGATGGAGCTCGGCCCAACCGAGGCCATCTTCCGACAACCGCAGCACCCTTACACCCGCGCCTTGATCGCCAGCAGTCCGACGGTCCAGCGAGCGCTGCAGGTGCCGGTGACGCCGCTGCGCGGCGAATTGGCGCAGAGCCATGAAACCGTACTCGGCTGCCCGTTCGCCCACCGCTGCCCGCACGCCGATGAACAATGCCGCCGCGAGCGGCCACAGCCACGCTGGCTGGGCGAGCAACGCGTGGCCTGCCACAAAGCCGGCAGCGTTTGACGTCGCCAACAGCGAACTGGCAAACGCCTCCGACCAGTTGCGAAAAGGTGGCAGCAAACCGCTGTGTTACACTGCGCGCCTCCCTTGCATCCTGAGGATATCGTCATGGGTTTTCTTGCCGGCAAACGCGCCCTGATTATCGGCCTTGCCAGTGACCGTTCGATTGCTTACGGCATCGCCGAAGCGATGCGCCGTGAAGGCGCCGAACTCGCGTTCAACTATCAGAATGAAAAGCTGCAGGGCCGGGTCGAGGATTTTGCGAAAGAATTCGGCTCCAGCATTGCCTACCAGATGGACGTCGCCAGCGACGACAGCATCAGCGAATTCTTCGCCAAGCTGAAAACCCATTGGGACAGCTTCGATGTGCTGGTGCACTCGGTTGCCTATGCCCCGAACGGCCAGCTCGAAGGCGATTACCTGGACTGCGTCAACCGCGAAGGCTTCCGCATTGCCCACGACATCAGCTCGTACAGTTTCGCTGCCGTGGCCAAAGTCGCCCGCGACATGATGCGGCCAAACGGCTCGATGGTCACCATGACCTATCTCGGTGCCGAGCGCGCGCTGCCGAACTACAACGTCATGGGGGTCGCCAAAGCCTCGCTGGAAGCCAACGTCCGTTACATGGCAGCCAGCCTCGGTCCGCGCGGCATTCGGGTCAACGCCGTTTCCGCCGGCCCGATCCGCACGCTGGCCGCGTCCGGCGTGAAGAATTTCCGCAAGATGCTGTCGTATTACGAGAAGGTCTGTCCGCTGCGCCGCAACGTCACCATTGAAGACGTCGGCAATGTCACCGCCTTCCTGTGTTCGGATCTGTCCGCCGCCGTCACCGGCGAAGTGGTGCACGTCGATAACGGCTACCATTTCATCAGCATGCCGGAACTGGAAAGCGCCGAGTAAGCTGCTGCGGCACGGCAAACAGAAGCGGGACCATCGGTCCCGTTTTTGTTTGCCGCAACGCCGGCATCGCATCATCTCCCTTGCCCAAAGCGGCAAGCGCCGGCACGCGGTAGCGACCAATAAAAAAGGCTTCCTGACGGAAGCCTTTTTGTTTCTCGACCAGACGGCATCGACATGAGCCCGAAGGCTCATCGCAAGGTTCAGTTCGCCGCTGCCGGTTGCAGGCGGCTGTCGAAATACTCGATGTCGGCATGCGCCTTCAGCCACTGGATGTAGGCCATGTATTCGGCCTCGCCGCCGAACCGGCTGAGCCGCTCGACATACTGTTTGCGGCGAGTTTCATCCAGTTCGGTCACGGCCGGCAAATGCGACTGCTGCAACTCTGCCAACAGATAATCACCGCCGGTCAGGCTGACACCGGCCACGGTCGGCTGACCGTTGTTCGGCCGCGCCAGCTTGAACAGCTGCTCACGGACAATCGGATCCGGCGCGGCCGAAGCGCGGGTGATCGCATCGAAACCCTGCCAGTTGGCGTTCTTTTCCGCCAACGCCGCTGCGATGTCCTCGCCGGCTTTGGCTTTCGCCAACAGCTCATCGCCAAACGCCTTGGCCGCGGCCTTGGCCCGCTCGGCATTCAGGCTGGTGATGATTTCGCCGCGCACATCCGCCAGCGGTTTGGTCGTGGCCGGGCTGTAATCCTTGATCCGCACCATGACCGCATGCTGATCACCGATGCTGAGCACGGCGCTGTTGCGCCGTTCGACCAGCACTTCGTCGGCGACCACCGCTTCCATGACCGTCGGGTTGGCAGCGATGCCAATCGGGGCGCTGCGCTCGAAACTACCGGTTTCCTTCACCGTCAGGCCAGCGGCGTTGGCGGCCTCGTCCAGGCTGTCGGCCGACTCGTAACCGACGTTGGTCAGTTGCAGTTCTTTTTCGGCATAGAGATCAGCAATCTTCTGCGCCTGAACCGCTTCCCGCACCTGCTCGCGTACGCTGTCCAGCGTCTGCTGCTCACCACCTTCGATATCGAGCAGCTTGATGATGTGGTAACCAAACGCCGTACGCACCAACGCTGACACCGGTTGTTCGCGGGTCAAGGCAAACGCGGCTTCGTCAAAAGCAGGATCCATTGCGCCTTTTTCCAAGACGCCCAGTTCGCCGCCTTGCGCCTTGCTGACTTCGTCGTCGGAATGGCTCTGCGCCAGGGCAGCAAAATCGCCGGTCCGGGCTTCTGCCAGCACCGCTTCGGCCTTGCTCTTCACCGCCGCTTCGGCAGCGCTGTCCGCCCCTTCCGGCACCGTGAACAGGATATGAGCCAGCTTGCGCCGCTCGGCCCGGGTGAATTCGCTCTGGTGCTGCTGGTAATAGGCTTCCAGATCGGCATCGGTCACCGCTACCTGGCCGGCCAGCGCATCGGCTTTCAGCTCAACGTACTGCAGATTGAATTTTTCCGGCACAGCAAACCGCGAAGCGTTGGCGCTGTAATACGCCTCGATTTCACTGTCAGCCGGCGCCTCGGTCGGCAGGAACGCCGATTGCGACAAGCGGGCGAACCGGCCGGTCAGGGTCTCGTTTTCCAACACATAAAACCGCTCGGCTTCGCTGGCAAGGGCAAAACCGGTATCGGCGAGACCACGCAGCATCTGGGTCGCGACCAGATCTTTTTCCAACTGCGCCGAAAACCGCTCCGGACTGTAACCGGCTTGAGTCAACACCATCTCTGCCGTGGTTCGGTCATATTTGCCGTCACGCTGGAATTGCGGAATGGCCTGGATCTGTTCCTTGATGCGTTCCTTGCTGATGCGCAGATTCAGCTCATTGAGCGACTCGGCCAGTGCTTTCTGGGTAACCAGTTGCTCAAGCACGTTGCGGCGGAAATCCAGCTCTTTTTCTTCCGTATTGAAGATCTGGCCGAACATCTCGCCGTAGCGCTGACGTTGATTCTGATACGCCTCATCAAACTCCACGCGGCTGACCTTGATGCCATCGACTTCAGCCAGTTTGTCGCCATCTGCCGAGACAAAAAAGTTGCTGACCCCGGAAAAGACAAAACTGATAACGATGACGATCAGAAATGCCCAGGCGACAGGGCCACTCAGGCCTTCGCGGAAACGATCCATCATGGGTGGAAATCTCTCTTGTTGGAGCAATAGGCAAAACAGCTACGACCCGGACCACAGCCGGCCGAGACAAGCGCCGCATTGTGGCGCAAAGGCTTCAGGTTGAAAAGCAAAAACGCCGCCCGGACAAGGTCCGGGCGGCGTTTTTGTCGATACGGGCAACCAGCAATTCGTGGCACCAACCCAGGCCAAAGCCAGGGTCAAGCAGCGGGCACGGCGACGAATGGAAGTTGGCGGAGCGGACGGGACTTGAACCCGCGACCCCCGGCGTGACAGGCCGGTATTCTAACCAACTGAACTACCGCTCCAGATTGGGTCCCAGCATTGCGGAAGCGCGAGCTTCCCCGGTTGTGAGAAACCGTGAGAACCGACGGCGGGAGATTTGGTGGGCGTTGAGGGACTTGAACCCCCGACCCCCTCCATGTGACGGAGATGCTCTACCAACTGAGCTAAACGCCCAAATCTTTGCGGTCACTTCTTACAACACCCCGCCACCGAAGCAGCGGGGTTTACTGCAGCCGAAAACTTACTCGTTGACGGCGTCTTTCAGCGCCTTGCCCGGTTTGAAGCTCGGGACTTTGGCAGCGGCAATTTTGATTTCTTCGCCGGTTTGCGGATTGCGGCCGCTACGCGCTGCGCGCTCTTTGACGACGTAGGTACCAAAGCCTACCAGCGCCACTTGATCACCTTTGCGAAGCGCGTCAGTGACGGCGTCCAGCATGGCGTCCAGTGCACGTGCGGCAGAAGCCTTGGAGATATCGGCGCCAACGGCAATGGCGTCAATCAGTTCGGTCTTGTTCATGCGTTCCCCTTGCAAACCTCAAAGTCGGACGGGTTCCGACCTCGGGTGCGTTCTTGAATCTGCGTACAGCACGCCGCCCGCTGCGGGGGCGCATTTATACCAACTGGCGAAAATCAGTGTCAAGCAAATCGCCGGGACCCTGTCACGATGGTGAAAAAATCAACACTCTATCGGTGACAAAACAAAGAACACCGCAATAGCTTGCGCTATTGCGGTGCGACAAACGTTCGACTTTCGTTCAGTGTGCTTGCAACTCGCCGCCGCTGACATCTTTGTTGCCGGCAGCAGCTTCGGCCACCGGTACGCGCGGCTCCGGTTGCCGCGTCAAGGCCAGCGCCAGTACTTCGTCGATCCACTGCACGCAGTGAACTTCGAGCTCTTTCAGCACTTGCTTCGGTATGTCTTTGAGATCGCGACGATTGTCTTTCGGAATCACCACGGTCTTGATACCGCCACGATGGGCCGCCAACAGCTTTTCCTTCAAGCCACCGATCGGCAACACCTCACCACGCAATGTGATTTCGCCGGTCATCGCAACATCGGCACGCACCGGAATGCCAGTGAGACTCGACACCAACGCCGTGCACATCGCGATACCGGCGGACGGGCCGTCTTTCGGCGTCGCGCCTTCCGGCACGTGCACGTGGACATCGAATTTCTCATAGAAATCAGCCGGAATGCCCAGCACTTCGGCGCGACTGCGCACCACGGTCATCGCCGCCTTGATCGACTCCTGCATGACGTCGCCGAGCGAGCCAGTGAAGGTGGTTTTGCCTTTGCCGCCGACGGTCACCGCCTCGATGGACAACAGCTCGCCGCCCACCTCAGTCCAGGCCAGACCGGTGACTTCACCAATGCGATCTTTTTCACTGGCTTTGCCGTAATCGAAACGGGCCACACCAAGGTATTTTTCCAACTGCTTTTCGCTGATGGTCAGCTTGGCCTTGGCTGGCTTCAGGATCAGCTGCTTGGCCACCTTGCGGCAAACCTTGGCAATTTCCCGCTCCAGGCTGCGCACGCCCGCTTCCCGGGTGTAGAAGCGGATGATGTCGCGAATCGCCGCCGTCGACAGCTCGAATTCTTCCGGCTTCATGCCGACCGCTTCGCGTTGCTTCGGCAGCAGGTAACGCTCGGCAATGTTGATCTTCTCATCCTCGGTGTAACCCGGAATGCGAATGACCTCCATCCGATCCAGCAGCGGCGCCGGGATCTTCATCGAGTTGGCGGTGCAGATGAACATGACCTCGGACAGGTCGTAATCGACCTCGAGATAATGATCGTTGAAAGTGTGGTTCTGCTCCGGATCCAGCACTTCAAGCAGTGCGGCAGCCGGATCGCCCCGGAAATCCATCGCCATCTTGTCGATTTCATCGAGCAGGAACAGCGGATTCTTGACCCCGGACTTCGCCAGTTTCTGGATCACGCGACCCGGCATCGAACCGATGTAGGTCCGGCGGTGGCCACGGATCTCGGCTTCATCGCGCACACCACCCAAGGCGACGCGAATGAACTCGCGGCCGGTGGCCCGGGCAATCGACTGACCGAGCGAGGTTTTGCCGACGCCCGGCGGGCCGACCAGGCACAGCACCGGACCTTTGACTTTCTTCACGCGCTGTTGCACGGCAAGGTACTCAAGGATGCGCTCCTTGATGTCTTCCAGACCGTAGTGATCTTCGTCGAGGATTTTCTGCGCCCGCACCAAATCGTGCGACACCTTGCTGCGCTTCTTCCACGGCACTTGCAGCATCCAGTCGAGGTAACCACGGACCACCGTGGCCTCGGCTGACATCGGCGACATCATCTTGAGCTTTTTCAGCTCGGCCTCGGCCTTGGCACGCGCTTCTTTGCTCATGCCGGCCTTGTCGATCTTCTTCTCGAGCTCTTCGAATTCGTTCTGGCCATCGTCCATGTCGCCGAGTTCTTTCTGAATGGCCTTCATCTGCTCATTCAGGTAGTACTCGCGCTGGGACTTCTCCATCTGACGCTTGACCCGGCCGCGAATGCGCTTTTCGACATTCATCAGCTCGATCTCGCCTTCCATCAGGGCCATCAGGTGTTCGAGCCGTTCGGAAACGCGTTCGATTTCAAGAATCTTCTGCTTGTCAGCGACTTTCAGCGCCAGATGCGCAGCAATGGTGTCGGCCAGGCGCGCCGGCTCTTCCAAGCTGGACACCGCCTGCACGATCTCCTGCGGTACCTTGCGGCCGGTCTTGACGTAGTTTTCGAAAATGCCGATGGTCGAGCGCATCAGCGCTTCTTCTTCGGTCGGATTCGGTTGCTGGTTGCCGAGGTAGTCGACTTCGGCCAGCAGCATGTCAGCGCCGTCGGTGTACTTCTTGACCCGCGCCCGCTGGACGCCTTCGACCAGCACTTTGACATTGCCGTCCGGCAACTTCAGCATCTGCAGAATGGTGGCGACGCAACCCACCTCATAGACATCTTTGGCAGCTGGCGAATCAATCGCCGCCTCTTTCTGGGCAACGAGCAGAATCTGCTTGTCGCTTTTCATCGCGCTTTCGAGCGCCTGCACCGATTTCTCCCGGCCGACAAACAGCGGGATGACCATGTGCGGGAACACCACCACGTCGCGCAACGGCAACACGGGCAGTTCGAGCAAATCAGGACGAGTGGTCATGGGGGCTACCGGGTTAGGTGCCCATACAGCGGTTGCTGCATGGGGTTCAGGCCAGTATATGGGGCTGCTTTTGCCCGCTTCAACGGGAAATCTGGCCTATATTGCGGCCGCCACCATAACGATTTGGCAGACCGCATTCCCAGCCTGATACGCGGCCAGATAGCCAAACGCCCAAGCGGGTGAGCCGGCTTGGGCGTTTGGTCATTTTCCAGCCAGTTGCGGCGTCATTGGTCCGACGCGGCTTTCGGCAAGCTGTCGTTGTTGTAGATGAGTTTCGGTTTGCTGTCGCCGGCAATGACGGCCGAATCGACCACCACCTTCGACACGTTCTCCAGACTCGGCAAGTCGAACATGGTGTCGAGCAAGGTGCCTTCGAGAATCGAGCGCAAACCCCGCGCGCCGGTCTTGCGTGCCATCGCCTGACGCGCCACCGCGCTCAATGCCTCTTCACGGATCTCGAGTTGCACGCCTTCCATGTCGAACAGCTTCTGGTATTGCTTGACCAGTGCGTTCTTCGGCTCGGTCAGGATCTTGACCAGTGCAGCTTCGTCGAGCTCTTCCAGCGTCGCGACAATTGGCAAGCGGCCGACGAACTCCGGGATCAAACCAAACTTGATCAGGTCATCCGGCTCGACCCCTTTCAGCACTTCCCCGACATTCTTCTTGTCGTCCTTGCTGCGCACTTCGGCGCCAAAGCCGATGCCGCCTTTCTCGGAACGATCACGGATCACCTTGTCGAGGCCGGCGAAGGCGCCACCGCAGATGAACAAAATGTTCTTGGTGTCGACCTGCAGGAATTCCTGCTGCGGATGCTTGCGACCACCTTGCGGCGGCACCGAGGCGATCGTGCCTTCGATCAGTTTCAGCAGCGCCTGCTGGACGCCTTCACCGCTGACATCACGGGTAATCGACGGGTTTTCCGACTTGCGGGAGATCTTGTCGATTTCGTCGATGTAGACAATGCCCTGCTGCGCTTTCTCGATGTCGTAATCGCACTTCTGCAGCAGCTTCTGGATGATGTTCTCGACATCTTCACCGACGTAACCGGCTTCGGTCAGCGTGGTGGCATCGGCAATGGTGAACGGCACATTGAGCAAACGCGCCAGCGTTTCCGCCAGCAAGGTCTTGCCGGAGCCGGTCGGGCCGACCAGCAGGATGTTGCTCTTGCCGAGCTCGACCTCATCCTTCTTGTGACCGCCGCCTTGCAGGCGCTTGTAGTGGTTGTACACCGCCACCGCCAATACCTTCTTGGCATGCGGCTGGCCAATCACATACTCGTCAAGCGTTTTCTTGATCTCTTTCGGGGACGGCAGCCGCGGTTTGTCGGTGCTGGTCGTCGTGTCCTGCACCTCTTCCCGAATGATGTCGTTGCAGAGCTCAACGCACTCATCGCAGATGAACACCGACGGACCGGCGATCAGTTTGCGGACTTCGTGCTGGCTCTTGCCACAGAAGGAGCAATACAACAGCTTGCCGCCTTCATCCTTGCCGCCAGAACGCTTCTCAGCCATAGCTACCTCTAACCTGGCGGGTGCGCCCGGGCAGCGCACCCCTTCATTTTCTGAAGACTAGTTTCTTGGATTCTAGCCTGCTTGCGCGGGTTCCTGCTCGGAGCAGCTTATAACCCTGCGAAGCTCATCGCAGCCGGGCCGACCGACCCGGCCATGGCTCAGCGCTTCTGCAGCACTGAATCGACCAAGCCGTACTTCAGTGCCTCTTCAGCACTCATGAAGTAATCTCGCTCGGTATCACGCTGGATTTCCGCCAACGTGCGGCCGGTGTGCTCGGCCAGCAGCTGGTTCAGGTTTTCCCGCATTTTCAGGATTTCCCGGGCGTGGATCTCGATGTCGGTCGCCTGACCCTGGGCGCCACCGGACGGCTGGTGAATCATGACCCGGGCATTCGGCAGGCAGTGCCGCTTGCCCTTGGTGCCGCCAGCCAGCAGGAAGGCGCCCATCGAACAGGCCTGGCCGATACACAGGGTCGAGACATCCGGCTTGATGAACTGCATGGTGTCGTAGATCGACATGCCGGCCGTGATGACCCCGCCCGGTGAGTTGATGTACAGGCTGATGTCCTTGTCCGGATTCTCGGCCTCAAGGAACAACAGCTGCGCCACCACCAGATTGGCCATGTGGTCTTCTACGGGACCGGTCAGGAAAATGATCCGCTCTTTCAGCAAACGGGAGTAAATGTCGAACGCGCGCTCACCGCGGGCAGTCTGCTCGACCACCATCGGGACCAACTGGGCAATTTCCGGGGGCAAATGCGACAAAGCGTTGCGACTCATGAGCATTCCTTGTTGTGGCTTTTGGAGAGCGTCCCGCGCCGGCATGAACGGCCGGTGACGCCACGGTCTACACGAGATGGGGTCAAAACCGATATCGTAAAGGCCATGATAGCGAACCCCGGATGCCGTCACCAGCAACCGGGGTTTCTGTTCTCATGAAAAGCGCAGCAATTACTGGCGCTTGTTCATCAGCTCATCAAAAGATACAGGCTTTTCAGTGACTTGCGCCTTGCTGAGCACAAAATCAACAACCTGATCTTCGAGCACCAGCGCTTCCATCTGGGCCAGTTCACGCTTGTTGCTGTAATACCAGTTGACGACTTCGGACGGGGTTTCATACGCCGAAGCGATGTCTTCAACCGCAGCGCGGACGCGGTTGCCATCGGCTTCGATCTTGTTGGCGCGAATCACTTCGCCAACGATGAGGCCCAGGGAAACACGGCGCTTGGCCTGATCGGCAAACAGCGAGGCCGGCAGCTCCGGCAAATCTTTCTTGCGGGTGGCCATGCCGAGTTCACGGTTGGCCTGCTGACGCAGCCGCTCGATTTCCTGGTCGACCAGCGCGGTCGGCAACGCCACTTCGTTTTCTTTGACCAGACCGTCCATGACCTGCGCCTTGATCTTGTTCTTGATCACCTGACGCAGCTCACGCTCCATGTTCTTGCGCACTTCGACTTTCAGCGCGGCGACACCGCCCGAGCTCAGGCCAAACAGCGCAACGAAGGCATCATCCAGTTCCGGCAGTTTCTGCTCGGAGACGCTGGTGACATTGACCTTGAACACAGCCGCTTTGCCGGCCAGATCCTTGTTGCCGTAGTCTTCCGGGAAAGTCACGTTCAGCTCGACGCTGCCGCCGGCCTTGGCGCCGACCAGACCTTCTTCGAAGCCCGGGATCATGCTGTTCGAGCCGATCACAACCTTGACGCCATTGGCGCTGCCGCCTTCGAAGGCGACGCCATCAACCGTGCCGACAAAATCAATGGTGACCTGATCGCCCGCTTTCGCGGCGCGATCCACCACCGCCCAGCTGGCGCGCTGCTTGCGCAGGGTTTCCAGCATGGTATCGACGTCAGCATCAGTGACGCTGGCAATCGGCTTTTCGACGGTCACTTTGTCGAGACCAGCGACGGTGAACTCCGGATACACCTCGAACGTGGCAACGAACTCGACGTCCTTGCCGGCTTCCAGGGTTTTCGGCTCGATGCGCGGATTGCCGGCCGGATTCAGGTTTTCTTTCATCACCGCTTCGTAGAACGAGCGCTGCATGGTGTCGCCCCAGACTTCGCGACGCACGGCATCGCCCCAGCGCTGGTTGACCACGTTCATCGGCAGCTTGCCCGGACGGAAGCCCGGCAGACGCTGGCTGCGCGCCAGTTGCTGCAAACGCTTGTTGATTTCGGACTCGATCGATTCGGCCGGCACACCGATGGTGACGCGACGCTCAAGACCGTTCAGCACTTCGACGGAAACTTGCATGGTGTTACTCCCGTTGCAGCAAAGAGCGACGCTCTCTGCAGAGTTCAAAATCCGCGACTTCCACTGCCGTGACCAAGCCAAAATGCCAACAGCCGGCGAACCCGGCTGTTGGCGAATTGGTGCGAAAGGAGAGACTCGAACTCTCACGCCTTGCGGCGCTGGAACCTAAATCCAGTGCGTCTACCAATTTCGCCACTTTCGCTGCGATCCGGCTTCACCGGACCCTCTGCGTACTGGCGGTCATGGGCCAGAAACGCCGCTGGACCGGTGTAAGAGGAAGGCTTGTTCTACAGCCACTGGCCGGAGCCCGGCCAGCTTACCACCCTGCCGACGAGCACATTGTCTGCTCATCGTCTGAATTGGGGTGAGTGATGGGACTTGAACCCACGACAACCGGAATCACAATCCGGGGCTCTACCAACTGAGCTACACCCACCAGTGAAACTTGTACGCCTGCATGCGATCGCCGGGATGGCGCGCCCGGCAGGAGTCGAACCTGCGACCCTCGGCTTAGAAGGCCGATGCTCTATCCAGCTGAGCTACGAGCGCATGACCGGTTCGAGACCCTGGCGGTCGTCCGGGACGACTGCAAGGGCAAACGCGCGATTGGTCGGGGAAGAGGGATTCGAACCCACGACCCCCTGTACCCAAAACAGGTGCGCTACCAAGCTGCGCTATTCCCCGAAAATCGTCGCGTTTTTGCCACGCCGCATTCGGCGAGCGCGGCATGATACAGGCCGACCCCGGCCCCGTCAATTTGCCGGCCGCATTCGAATAATGCCAACGCTTCAGCTTGGGAAAACTGGCCAAAATTGCGACAATGGCGCCCCTTTTTTCCCTGCTCCGACCTGACCATGACCGCGAAACTGATCGACGGCAAAGCCGTTGCCGACCGCCTGCAAGCCACCATCGCCGCCGAAGTTGCCGCCCGCGCCAGCCGCGGCGAGCGTGCCCCCGGCCTGGCGGTGATCCTGGTTGGCGACAATCCGGCCTCGCAGGTGTACGTCGGTGCCAAGCGCAAACGCTGCAAGGAAGCCGGCTTCGTCTCGTTCGAATACAACCTGCCGGCAGAAACGCCGCAGACCGACGTGCTGGCCCTGATCGACAAGCTCAATGCCGATCCGACCGTCGACGGCATTCTGGTGCAGCTGCCGCTACCGGCCCAGATCGACGCCGATACCGTGGTCGAGCGCATTCGTCCGGACAAGGACGTCGACGGCTTCCACCCTTACAACTTTGGCCGGCTGGCCCAGAAGCGGCCGCTGCTGCGGCCGTGCACGCCGTACGGCTGCATGACCCTGATTCGCGAAACCGGGGTCAACCTGCGCGGCCTGAAAGCCTGCGTGGTCGGCGCGTCCAACATCGTCGGCCGACCGATGGCGCTGGAACTGCTGCTCGCTGACTGCACGGTCACCGTCTGCAACAGCAAAACCCAGAACCTCGCTGAAGAAGTCGGCCGTGCCGATCTGGTCGTGGTCGGTGTCGGCCGGCCCAATTTCGTCAAGGGCGAGTGGATCAAGCCCGGTGCGATTGTGATCGACGTCGGCATCAACCGGCTGGAAAACGGCAAGCTGTGCGGCGATGTCGAGTTCGCCAGCGCCGCGGAGCGCGCCGGCTGGATCACACCGGTGCCGGGTGGCGTTGGTCCGATGACTGTCGCCACGCTGCTGCAAAACACGCTCTACGCCTGCACCGAACTGCATAAATAATTCCGAAAGCCTTGCGCTTCGTCTAGCCAGCCCCTCTCCCGACGCTGCGCGCCACCCCGCTCCTCGCCCCCGCCGGTCGCAGAACGCGCCCGGCGCTGCGGCGGAACGAAGCGATGCTTCGTAAACACCGCCTCGCCGCACAAGGGGAGAGGGCGATCAGAATGCTGTCGCGAGGCGACGCCGCTGTCATTGCATACGATTGTCATGACGAATCGCCGCCAACTGCATTGTTGTCTGACTGATGCTGCCGTTATGCTTGGCGCAACCGGCGCACGTACTCACCACTGAGCCCGTGCGCACCTTGCCACCATAACAACCGAGCAGACGGCAGACCATGTCCCACCCCGCCCCGCGTCGCACCAAAATCATTGCCACCCTTGGCCCCGCCAGCACCCGTGAAGACGTTTTGCGCGAGATGATCCGCGCCGGTGTCGATGTCGTCCGGATGAACATGTCGCACGGTTCGGTGGAAGATCATGCCGCGCGCGTCGATCTGGTCCGCCGGCTGGCCGATGAAGCCAAGCGTTTCGTTGCCATTCTGGTCGATCTGCAGGGACCGAAAATCCGCGTCTCGCGCTTCAAGAACAAATCCGTAACGCTGAAGGATGGTGCCGCGTTCGCACTCGATGCCGGTCTTGGTAAGGAAGACGGCGATGAAACCCAGGTCGGCATCGACTACAAGGAATTACCGAAAGACGTGCGCGCGGGCGACACGCTGTTGCTCGATGATGGCCGCATTGTCCTGAAAGTGACCGGCGTCAAGGGCGAGCGCATCGACACCGTGGTGGTAGCCGGCGGCGAGCTGTCGAACAACAAGGGCATCAACCGCCAGGGTGGCGGCCTGTCGGCGAAAGCGATCACCGACAAGGACAAGCAGGACATCAAGACCGCGGCACAACTGGAAGCCGATTTTGTCGCGATGAGTTTTCCGCGCAGCGCCGATGACATCGACGAATGCCGGGCGCTGTTGCTCGAAGCCGGCTCGCGCGCTGGCGTCGTCGCCAAAGTCGAGCGGGTCGAAGCGCTGCAGAATCTCGATGAAATCATCCGCGCCTCCGATGCCGTGATGGTCGCCCGCGGCGATCTCGGTGTCGAAATCGGCGATGCCGAGTTGCCGGCGGTGCAGAAACACATGGTCGCGCAGGCGCGTCATCTCGATCGCGGCGTCATTGTCGCGACCCAGATGATGGAGTCGATGATCGAAAGCCCGATCCCGACCCGCGCCGAAGTGTTCGACGTCGCCAACGCCGTGCTCGACGGCACCGACGCGGTGATGCTGTCGGCCGAAACCGCGGTCGGCAAGAATCCGCCGAAAGTCATCGAGGCAATGGACCGGGTCTGTCGCGGCGCCGAAAGCCAGGCCAAATCGCGGCTGTCGCGGCACCGGATGGACGACAAGTTCAAGCACGTCGAAGAAGGCATCGCGATGGCGAGCATGTACCTCGCCAACCATATGCCGATCAAAGCCATCATCGCGCTGACCGAAAGCGGCGCCACCCCGATCTGGATGTCGCGCATCCGCTCCGGCATTCCGATTTTCGCGGTCAGCCGCCGGCTGTCGACCTGCCGCCGGATGGCGCTGTACCGCGGCGTGTTTCCGCACCTGTTCGACTACAACAAACTGCCACCGGAAGAGGTCAACCGCGCCGTCATCAACTACCTGCGCGATCACCACTGGCTCGACGACGGCGATCTGGTGATCCTGACCAAGGGCGACGTGATCGGCGAAGGCGGTGGCACCAATGTGCTGAAAGTGCTGCGGGTCGGCGAAGTCACCCGCACCGGCGATCGCTAATCCCCCAGTCCGGAGGACTCCTGTCGGAGCGGCTTTAGCCGCGATTCTGGTCCATTGCGACCCCTGCAATTGCGGCGCAGGTAATCGCGGCTAAAGCCGCTCCCACAACCCCCTTCCCCCACTACGGCATGCCATCACAAGCTGCTAGAATCGCCGCCACTTCGGTTTGACGACTCTCACCATGCTCCGTTTTCTGCCCGGCCCGATCAAAGGCATCGTTTCGATGCTGCTGATTTCCCTGAACACCCTGCTGATTTGTGTGCCGTTGTTTGCGGTGGCACTGCTCAAGCTGCTGCTGCCGATTCAGTTCGTCCGGCGCTTCTTCAACCGCGTGCTCGACAGCCTCGCGACCACCTGGATCAGCATCAACAACGGCATCCATGCGCTGACCAAGAAGATCCGCTGGCAGGTTGAGGGGCTGGAAAGCCTCAAACGCGATGACTGGTATCTGGTGCTGTCCAATCACCAGAGCTGGGCCGACATCCTGGTGCTGCAGAAGGTTTTCAACCGCCGCATTCCGTTCATGAAGTTCTTCCTGAAGCAGCAGCTGATCTGGGTACCGGTGATCGGCCTCGGCTGGTGGGCACTCGATTTTCCGTTCATGAAGCGCTACAGCAAAAGCTACCTCGCCAAGCATCCGGAAATGAAAGGCAAGGACATGGAAACCACCCGCAAGGCCTGCGAGAAGTTCCGCACCATGCCGGTGTCGATCATGAACTTCGTCGAAGGCACCCGCTATACGCCGGCCAAAGCCAAGCACAGCCAGTCACCGTTCAAGCATCTGCTGAAACCGAAAGCCGGTGGCGCCGGTTTTGTTCTGACCGCAATGGGTGAACAGCTGCACCGCATTCTCGATGTGACCATCGTCTACCCGCAAAAAGCCCATTCGTTCTGGGATTTTCTGTGCGGCAAAGTCACCGATGTCCGCGTCCATATCCGCAGCCTGCCGGTCACCAAAGAACTGGTCGGCAACTATGAAGATGACAAGGACTACCGGGTCCGCTTCCAGGCTTGGCTCAATGAGCTCTGGCGGGAAAAAGATCAGCGCATCGGTCATATGCTGGCGCGCAGCTGATTGTCACCATAAAACAAAAGGCGCCGATGGCGCCTTTTTGTCACACTCAATAGGACAGGGCTTAACGCCCCCGATCAATCGCATCGCCCTGATACGATTTCGCACTTGCCGGCTTCCCGTCATCGGACTGCCCGACCGCCAGCCGCAGAATCTGTATCCCGGCGCCAATCAGCGTTTTCAGAATGCTGGCCAGCACGCCGACCACCAGCACGCCGATAAACAGGAACATGACAGTACGCAGCGACTCGGACCAGCTGACTTCAAACGCCTGATCGGCCGCGACGCCGAACAACACGTTTTCCTCGATCCGTACCTGCGCCAGCAGAAACTCGACAATCCGGATTTCTTCCGGATGGTTGATGATCTGATAAACCAGATAGCCGATATAGATCAGCAGAAAGGCACCGATAATCACCAGTGCCAACCCAAGTGCGGCGAGCGGTGCACGTAGTGGCTCGATAAAATCCGGACGATTTCCCTGCATGAGACGTCTCCTCGCTGTTCTGCGTTATCAAACCTGACCGTAGGGTGCGCCATGCGCACCGACCGCACTCGGCTCAAGCTGCGCATTGAATAGCAAAAGAAATAAGGTGCGCATGGCGCACCCTACTCTGTTTTCTGGGAAGCGGGCGGGCCTTACGCCCGTTTCCAGGTCGTGCCGTTGGCACCGTCTTCCAGCACGATGCCTTCCGCGGACAGCTGCTTGCGGATCTCGTCGGCGCGGGCAAAGTTCTTGGCTTTGCGGGCGTCGAGCCGTTCCTGGATCAGCGCTTCAATGCGGGCGGCATCATCGCCGGCACCGGCTTTGAAAAAGTCCTCCGGATCGCGCTGGGCAATGCCGAGCACGCCACTCAAGCGGCGCAGCATGGCGGCGAGTTGCGCAGCCAATGCCATGTCGGTGGTTTTGAGCCGGTTGATTTCGCGGACCAGATCGAACAGCACCGCCATCGCTTCCGGCACGTTGAAGTCATCGTCCATCGAATGGCGGAAACGCTGCTCGTATTCCTCACCGGCGAGCTCCGTCACCACCGGCACGCCACGCAGCGCGGTGTAGAAGCGCTCCAGCGCGCCGGCCGCGGCATCGAGATTGTCCTGGCTGTAATTGAGCTGGCTGCGGTAATGACCGGACAGCAGGAAGAAACGCACCACTTCCGGTTCGTATTCCCTCAACACTTCGCGAATCGTGAAGAAGTTGCCGAGGCTCTTCGACATCTTGACCGCATCGACCTGGACCATGCCGGTATGCAGCCAGTAGTTGACGAACTTGCAGCCGTTGGCGCCTTCGCTCTGGGCGATTTCGTTTTCATGGTGCGGGAACTGCAAATCGGAACCACCGCCGTGAATGTCGAAATGCTCACCGAGGCATTTCTTGCTCATCGCCGAGCATTCGATATGCCAGCCCGGCCGGCCCTTGCCCCATGGCGAATCCCAGCTCGGCTCGTTCGGCTTGGCGGCTTTCCACAGTGCGAAATCGAGCGGATCTTCTTTCTCTTCGCCAATCTCGACCCGGGCGCCGGATTGCAAATCCTCCAGACTCTGCCCGCTCAGGCGGCCATACTCGGCGAACTTGTTGACCCGGTAATAGACGTCACCGGACGGCGTGGCATAGGCCATGCCGCGGCCGATCAGCGTCTGGTTCATCGCGATGATTTCGGCGATGGTGGTGGTCGCGCGCGGCTCGATATCCGGCTTCGGGATGCCGAGCGCGGCAAAGTCGTCGTGCATCGCCTGGGTGAACTCATCGACCACCGCCGAGAAGTCGGTCTGGCGCTCGTTGGCGCGCTTGATGATCTTGTCGTCGATATCGGTGATGTTGCGAACCACGGTCACCTCGTACCCGGAGAAGCGCAGGTAGCGGGCGATGACGTCAAAGCTGACATAGGTCCGGCCGTGGCCGATATGGCAGTAGTCATAGACCGTGACGCCGCAGACATACATGCCGACCTTGCCGGGATGCATGGGTTTGAACACTTCTTTCTGGCGGGTCAGGGTGTTGAACAGCTGCAACATCGGTGGGGTTCCTAATCAAAAATGCATAAGGGCGCTGGACCGGCAGCCCCAAATCATGGCGCAGAGGCGGACGAATCGGCCATCCCGGTTTATCATATGCGCCATCCGGGGCCGGCCATTCTAGCCGGGCCTCGCCCGGTAACCCAGCCTTCCGGCCCGACTTTGCCGGTCCCCACCCCGGTTTTGTTAAGCCCACCAACCCAACCGTTCTCTAACCGTTCTCTCAACTACAGGTGAAAACATGGTCACTCTGCATACCAACCACGGCGACATTACCCTCGAACTGTTTGCCGACAAGGCCCCGATCACGGTCGCCAACTTCCTCGACTACTGCCGCTCGGGCCACTATAACAACACCATTTTCCACCGCGTCATCAACGGCTTCATGATCCAGGGCGGCGGCTTCGCGCCGGGCATGGAGCAAAAGCCGACCAAGGCCACCATCAAGAACGAAGCCAACAACGGCGTCTCGAACAAGACCGGCACCATCGCCATGGCCCGCACCAGCGAGCCGCATTCGGCCTCGGCCCAGTTCTTCATCAACGTCAAGGACAACGACTTCCTCGACTTCAAATCCGAAACCACCCAAGGCTGGGGCTACTGCGTGTTCGGCCAAGTCAAGGAAGGCATGGACGTGGTCAACAAGATCAAAGCCGTCGCCACCGGCCGTTCGGGCTACCACTCGGATGTGCCGGTACAGGATGTGGTGATTGAGAAAGTGACGGTTACAGAGTAACTGGGTAATCAACTCCACCCCCAGCCCCTCCTCCTGAGATGAGGGGGATAAACAACTCGACGCAACGCCTTATTTGTGCAGAGTTGTCTTGTTCTGATCCCCCTCCTTGTCAAGGAGGGGCTAGGGGTGGTTGAACACTACAGAGAACTGCCGAGCATGGATGCTCAACGCAATCCAAAACAACAGAAGCCATTACGGCAAAAATTGCGCAACAACCCTACTGAGCCAGAGCGCTTACTCTGGAACCGGTTAAAAAGCTCCCAACTCGGCGTAAAGTTTCGCCGACAAATGGGGATAGGAAACTTCATCGTTGATTTCTACTGCCCTGAACGGCATTTGGTAATCGAGTTGGACGGTGACAGTCACTTTACCGAAGCAGGCAAATCAACCGACGCTGAACGAGATGCGTTTCTGCACGCTAACAAGATTCGGGTCCTGCGCTTTACCAATGCACAGGTAATGGAAAACATGGATGGCGTTCTGGCAACAATCCTGAGCATGATCTCGGCCAGAGCTTAACCACCCCTAGCCCCTCCTTGACAAGGAGGGGGATGTAAAACAAGAGCGGGCTATGACCACCTACTTCATCTCCGATTTGCACCTCTGCGAAGAAGCCAGCGATTCAGCGGCGCTGTTCTTCCGCTTCATGCAGGAAAAAGCCAGCAAGGCGCAGGCGCTGTATGTGCTGGGCGATCTGTTTGAAGCCTGGGTTGGCGATGACGATGACGATCCGTTCAACGCCAAAGTCTGCGCCGCCTTCAAGGCCTTTGCCGATCGCGGTGGCATGCTCGGCTTCATTCACGGCAACCGCGACTTCCTGCTTGGCGAAGGTTTTGCCGCGCGCTGCGGCGGCACCTTGCTACCGGATGAAACGGTGGTGGAACTGGCCGGCCAGCGCACGCTGCTGCTGCACGGCGACCAGCTCTGCACCGACGACAAGGACTACCAGCATTTCCGCGAAATGGTCCGCTCACCGGCCTGGCGCCAGGCCTTCCTCGGCAAACCGCTGGCCGAACGGAAAGCCGTTGCCGCCGATCTGCGCCGCAAAAGCCGCGACAGCCAGCAGAACAAGGCCGAATACATCACCGACGTGAACCAGCAAACGCTGGAACTGCACATGGCCCGACACGATGTCTGGCACTGCATCCACGGCCATACCCATCGGCCAGCCGTGCATGGCTTTACCTTGCGCGGCAAAGCGGCCGAACGGCTGGTACTGGGCGATTGGCATCACAGCGCGAAAATTGTGAAGTGTGATGTTGAGATGGAATTGGTTACGTTAGTTTGAGGAACGCTAATGAGCTATTGGCAAGTTCTAGCGATCGGAGAGGGTTTTGATCGGCAGGGTAAACTTCAAGGGTTTGAGCTGACAGGCTCAATCTCTGCGGAAAATGCAAATGCTGCTTACATCAAAGCCATTGCGCTGGCAGAAAGAGATTACCCAGAGTTAAGGCAGGCTTACAGTCCAAATTCTCCTCAAGCATTCATCAATCCAGAGGAAATTCAGGAGCTCAAAGAGTTACCTGTCGGCAACATCGATACCGTGGAGATGCATTGGCTTTGAGGTAGGGCGGCTCAAGCGTAGTGGAGCCGCCACTATCTGCGAAGGAGTCGGTGGGTCCGCTACGCTTGACCCACCCTACAAGACCTCACACGCCCAACATCTGGACAATACCCTTCGCCGCCGCGCGCCCTTCCGCCACGGCATTCACCACCAGATCGGCACCGCGCACCATATCGCCACCGGCAAACACCTTTGCATTCGCGGTCTGGAACGGCAGCTTGCTGGTGACTTGCACCCGGCCTTTGCCATCCAGCTGCACACCGAGCGGGCGCAGCCAATCCGGCGGATTCGGTTGGTAACCGAACGCAATGATCACGGCGTCGGCCTGTAAGGTTTCAACGGCGCCGGTATCCGACACTTTCACTTCAACACCGCGGGCATGGCCGCTGGCATCGGTCAGAATGGCTTGCGGTTGCCGGTTCCACAGGAACTGCACGCCCTCTTCCTTGGCGTTGGCAACTTCCTTGCGCGAGCCCGGCATGCTGGCTTCATCTCGACGGTAAACGCAGCTCACTTGCGCGGCGCCCTGACGTACGGCGGTACGGACGCAGTCCATCGCGGTGTCACCACCACCGAGCACCAGCACGCGTTGGCCCATCAGATCGAGATAGCCCTTGCCCTGCACCGGCAGTTTCTGGTGATGACGGACATTGCCAATCAAGTAATCCAGCGCCTGGTGCACCCCAGTCGCCGTTTCGCCGGCAAAACCGCCGTTGACGGCTTTATAGGTGCCAAGCCCCAGAAACACCGCATCGAAATCCAGCAGCAGTTTTTCAACGGCGACATCGCGGCCGATCTCGCAACCGAGCTCAAAGCGGATGCCCATGCTTTCAAAAATTTCGCGACGCTGGCGTACCACGCGCTTTTCCAGTTTGAATTCCGGAATGCCGAACATCAGCAGACCGCCGATTTCATCCTGCTTGTCGAACACCACCGCCTCGACACCGTGACGGGCCAGCACGTCGGCACAGGACAGCCCGGCCGGGCCGGAGCCGACAATCGCCACGCGCTTGCCGGTTTTGCGGACATGCGACAGATCCGGCCGCCAGCCTTGGGCAAAAGCGTTGTCGACAATCCATTTTTCCATCGAGCCAATGGTGACCGCGCCAAAGCCGGTGTTCAGTGTGCAAGCGCCTTCACACAAACGATCCTGCGGGCAAACCCGGCCACAGATCTCCGGCAGCGAATTGGTTTCGTGCGCCAGCTCGGCCGCTTCCCAAATGCGGCCTTTGGCAGCGAGATCGAGCCAGCCCGGGATGTCGTTGTGCACCGGGCATTTCCACGAGCAATACGGATTGCCGCAGGACAGGCAACGGCTCGACTGCTGCACCGCTTCTTCGTTGACGAAGGCGCGATAGATTTCGCGGAACTCGCTCTGCCGCTCCAGCAGTGGCAGCTTGCCCGGCTCGGCGCGCGGACGCTCCAGAAACTCGAGAACGTTCATGCCGCTGCTCATGCGACAACCTCCAACTTGACGGTTTTATGTTGAGTCGGCAGCAAGGCTTGCAGCGCGAACTGCCGCGGCTTGACCACCTTGAACTGACGAACCGCGCTGCCGAATTCGCGCGCCAACGCGGCGCCGATGCGGCTGCCGGTGTATTTGGCGTGCGTTTCCAGCAAGCCGCGCAGGTATTGCGAAAAGCCCGGCATGTGCACATCGGCAAGCGGAATCACTTCCACGAGTTCCGCGTTGACCCGGCGATGGAAATCGCCGTCCTGGTCGAGCACGAACGCCAGACCACCGCTCATGCCAGCGGCGAAGTTCTTGCCCGCACGGCCGAGCACCACGACCACACCACCGGTCATGTATTCGCAGCCATGGGCACCGCAGCCCTCGATGACGGCAACGGCGCCGGAATTGCGCACCGCAAAGCGCTCACCGGCGCGACCGCGGGCAAACAACTCGCCGCCTGTAGCTCCGTACAGGCAGGTGTTGCCCATGATCGGGGTTTGCTCGGCAATGAAGCGGCTATTGTCCGGCGGCTGGATAATCAGCCGACCGCCCGCCATGCCTTTGCCGACGTAGTCATTGGCGTCACCGATCAAATGCAGCTCGACCCCGGCAGCGTTCCAGACGCCAAAGCTCTGGCCGGCATTGCCGCGAAATTGCAGCTGAATCGGCAATGGCGAACCGGCATCACCGTAGCGGCTCGCCAATTCACCGGCGAGCGCGGCGCTGACGCTGCGGTCGCGGTTGCGGATGCGGTAGTGACGGCGAATCGGCTCGCTGCCGTCCAGCAGCGGTTTCAGTTCATTGACGATTTGCGCGTTCAGATCCTGCGGCTGCGCAGCGAACGGCGAACGCTCCGGCTTGGCATACACGACTGGGGATTCGATCTTCGCCAGCACCGGCTGCATGTCCAGATGCTGCTGCTTGTCGGTCTGACCGGTGACGATCTGCAGCAGATCGGTTCTGCCCTGCAGCGACTTCAGATCGGAAACGCCTGCACGCGCCAGCCACTCCCGGGTGTCCTGGGCAACAAAGCGGAAGAAGTTGATCACCTTTTCGGCGGTGCCGACAAAATGCTGCTTGCGCAGCGTCAGATTCTGGGTCGCGACACCGGTGGCGCAGTTGTTCAGATGGCAGATGCGCAGGTACTTGCAGCCCATTGCGATCATCGGCGCAGTGCCGAAGCCAAAGCTGTCGGCGCCGAGGATCGCGGCCTTGACCACATCGAGACCGGTCTTGAAGCCGCCATCGACCTGCAGCACCACGCGATCACGCAGGCCGTTGGCGACCAGTGCCTGCTGCACTTCCGCCAAACCGAGCTCCCACGGGCCGCCGGCGTATTTGACCGAGGTCAGCGGCGAGGCTCCGGTGCCACCGTCGTAACCGGAAATGGTAATGAGGTCCGCACCGCATTTGACGACGCCGCAGGCAATGGTACCGATGCCCGCTTCAGCGACCAGTTTGACCGACACCAGCGCTTTCGGGTTGATCGACTTCAAATCGAAAATCAGCTGGGCCAGATCTTCAATGGAGTAAATGTCGTGATGCGGCGGCGGCGAGATCAGCGTGATGCCCGGCGTGGCATGACGCAGCGCGGCGATCTCGGCACTGACCTTGTCGCCCGGCAGCTGCCCCCCCTCGCCCGGCTTGGCGCCCTGGGCGATCTTGATCTGCAGCACTTCCGCACTCATCAGGTAAGCCGGCGTGACACCAAACCGGCCGGACGCGATCTGCTTGATCTTCGAGACCTTGTCGGTACCGTAACGTTTCGGATCTTCACCGCCTTCGCCGGAATTGGAACGACCACCGATGCGGTTCATCGCCTGCGCCAGCGTTTCGTGCGCCTCCGGTGACAGCGCACCGATCGACATCCCCGCCGAGTCGAACTGGCGCAGGATGCTCGCCTCGTCTTGCACGGCAGCCAAGGCTTTGGCATCGACACTGGCGTTGGCCACGTCGTCGCGCAGCTGCAACAGATCGCGCAGCATCGCCACCGGGCGCTGGTTGACCAGCGCGGCGTAGCGGCGATAGCTGTCTTCATCTCCGCTGCTGACGGCCTGCTGCAAGGTCTGCACGACATCCGGCGACCAGGCGTGGTACTCGCCGCCGTGCTGGTATTTGAGCAAGCCGCCGAGATTCAGCGACACCCGCTCATCCCAGGCCTGTTTGTGCAGTCGCAAGACATCGGCCTGCAGATCGGCAAACGTTGCGCCCTGAATGCGGCAGGCGACCTCCGGGAAGCAGCGCTCCACCACTTCCGCGTGCAGGCCAATCGCTTCAAACAACTGCGCACCACGGTAGCTCTGGATGGCGCTGATGCCCATCTTGGACAGGATTTTCAGCAGACCTTTCTCAATGCCTTTGCGGTATTTGGTCAGCGCCTTTTCCGACTCACCTTCGGCCGCCAGATCGGTAATGACTGCGTAAGCCAGCCACGGGTAGACACTGGTGGCACCGCAACCGATCAGCACGGCGAACTGATGCGGGTCACGCGCGCTGGCCGTTTCGACCACGAGGTTGGCATCGACGCGCAGGCCTTCCTGAATCAGGCGCTGGTGAATGGCGCCGCAGGCCAGCACCGCCGGGATCGGGTAGAACTCGGCATGCTGCTCACGATCGGACAGCACCAGCATCACGGTGCCACTGCGGACGGCATCCACCGCAGTGTTGACCAAACGCTCAATGGCTGCATCGAGCGATTCATCGAGCGCCGCGGTCAGCGACAGCACCCGACCCTTGGCGCGGGTGGCGCTGGTCAGAAAGCGGAACACGCCGTGCGACAGAATCGGCGAATGCAGCACGTAGCGCTGCGCCTCGCCGGTCGCTTCGGCAAACACGTTGTGTTCCGAGCCGAGCCGGGTGTTCAGCGTCATCACATAGCTTTCGCGCAGCGGATCGATCGGCGGGTTGGTAACTTGGGCGAACTGCTGGCGGAAGTAATCGAAAATGGAACGCGACTGCTGCGACAGCACCGCCAGCGGCGTGTCATCGCCCATCGAACCAATTGCTTCCTGGCCCTGCTCGGCCAGCACGCGCAGCACACTTTCGCGTTCTTCGCGGCTGATGCCGAACAGTTTCTGCCAGATTTTCAGCTGGGTTTTGTTCAGCGCCGGCTCGCCGAGCACATCTTCATTCGGAATGTTGACGGTGTGGCTGTGCTGCTCCAGCCAGTGCTTGTACGGGTGCCGTTCTTTCAGCAGCAGATCGATGGCGCCGGAGCGCCACAGCTCGCCGGTTTCGGTATCGAGCGCCAACATTTCACCGGGGCCGACCCGGCCTTTTTCGATGACGCTTTCCGGCGCGTAATCCCAGACGCCGACTTCCGACGACAGCGTCAGCCAGCCGTTGTCGGTGATCACATAGCGCGCCGGCCGCAGACCGTTGCGATCCAAGGTACAGGCAACATGGCGACCAGTGGTCATCACGATGCCGGCCGGACCGTCCCATGGCTCCATGTGGCCAGCGTTGAATTCGTAAAACGCGCGTAAGTCAGGATCCATGTCGTCGCGGTTTTCCCAGGCCGGCGGGACCAGCAAACGCAGCGCCCGGTAAATGTCCATGCCACCGGCGAGACAGACTTCCAGCATGTTATCGAGCGACATCGAGTCGGAACCGTCTTCCGAAACAAACGGCGCGGCCGTCTGCAGATCCGGAATCAGTGGCGTGATGAATTTGGGCCCGCGCGCCCGTGCCCAGGCCCGGTTGCCGGAGATGGTGTTGATCTCGCCGTTGTGGGCCAGAAACCGGAATGGCTGGGCGAGCCGCCACTGCGGCGTGGTGTTGGTGGAAAAGCGCTGGTGGAACAGCGCAATCGACGTGGTCAGCCGCGGGTCTTTCAGATCCGGATAGAAGGTGGTCAGATCGACCGGCATCGCCAGCGCCTTGTAAACAATGACAAGGCCCGACAGCGTGCAAATGTAGAAGCCCTTCTCCGCCGCCAGCGCCTTCTCGGTGCGCCGGCGCGCCATGAACAGCCGCCGCTCCAGATCGTGCTTGCTCCAGCCGGCCGGGCTGTTGACGAACACCTGCTCGATACGCGGCAGTGATGCCGCGGCGATCTGACCAAGCACGGACGGATCGGTCGGCACCTCGCGCCAGCCGGCAACGGTCAGCAATTCTTGCCGCAGCTGTTTGGTCAGCTCATCACGGCAACGCTTGGCGGCTTCGGCTTCGGTCGGCAGGAACACCATGCCAACCGCGAACTGCGGGGTCAGGTGCAGCTGCGCTTGGCCGGCGTACTGGCGGAAGAACGCCTCCGGCATCGCCATCAGGATGCCGCAGCCATCGCCGGTCTTGCCGTCGGCACCGATGGCGCCGCGGTGGGACAGGTTGGCGAGCGCGGTCAGCGCCGTCGCCAACAGTTCATGGCTGGCCTTGCCGGCCATGTCGGCAATCAGGCCGAAACCGCAGTTGTCGCGCTCGTCGCGGGGGCTGTAAAGCAGGCTGTTACGCAAATTCGGGGGCTGCATGGACCGGTCTCCGTCACGGTGCAATGCAGCAGCATGGAAGGCTGTTTAGGGATATTTATGCTGCTGCCGTGCAGCAATACCAAGAAAATCGGCTTTGTTGAAGGGGTATATCGAAAATTTATGCGGAGATATGCATGGAATGCATATCGGGATGCGGTGAATTCGTATTCACGCCCGGCCCGGGCCGGGTTCACCCGGCCAGTGCCCGCCGCATCGCACCGAAGCGTTTGCGGTACTGCGCCGGGGTCAGGTTGACCTGGCGCCGGAACAGCCGGCTGAAAAAGCCGGCGTCTTCGTAGCCCACTTCGTTGGCAATGGCCTCGATCGGTGCATCGGTGGCTTCCAGCATCTGCTTGGCCTCTTCGAGCCGCAGGGTATGGACGTATTCCAGTGGCGACATGCCGGTGGCGAGCTGAAACCGGCGCTTGAACGAACGCTCGGCAAGACCACTCAAGCGCACCATCGCCGCGACCGGCGCCGGCACCTGATAATGCTCGGCGATCCAGGTCTGGCAGCGTGCAATCACCGCGTCTTCGACCTGCCGGGTCCGCGCCAGCCGGGCAAACGGCTGCTGGCCGATATCGTGCCAGTCGATCAGATTGATGCGCGCGGTTTCCATCGCGACATCGACATTGCTGTAACGGGCGATGAGATAAAGCCCGAGATCCAGCCACGATGTGCCACCGCCGGCCATGACCAGGCGCTGGGCGTCACCCGATACCACCAGCGCCTGCTGCGGCCGCACATTCACCCGCGGAAACTGACGCTTGAGAATGTCGCACCATGCCCAGTGGGTGGTGGCATCGCAACCATCAAGCAGCCCGGCCTCGGCCAGCAACATCGCGCCGGAACACACCGTCGCGATCGTCGTGCCGGCCGCATAGTGCTGGCGCAACCACGCTTTCTCCGCCTCAAAACCGGTGAAAGCCTCGCCCGGCGGAATGGTGACTTCGGGTACGCAAATCACATCCAGTGGCGGACAGTCATCCAGCCGCCGCTGCGGCACCAGACTGATGCCATTACCGGTGGTGAACGGCGCGGTATCGGCCGCCACCAACATCGGCTGCAACGGGCCATGGCTGGCAACACCACGAACAATCACATCCCAGTCGCGGCGCGCCGACAAAAACAAATCATAGAGACCGTGCACGACCGATGCCGCCGTCTGCGGGAAACACAGGATGGCAATGCGGACAGGAGTATCAGTAGCAGTCATGGCCGATTTGTCCGGTTTGTTGCCGAAATGGCTTTAGTGGCGACTGCAGCGGCCACGTAAGGTTGGCACCGTCCATTTAATCGCAAGGAGCAAGGACATGCCAAGTTTGTTTGAGTTGTTGCAGGACCCGATTGCGCAGAGCGTGATCGGCATTTATCTGGCGTTGATTGGTTTGGAGGCGCTGTTTCCCGGCAGGCCGCTGCCGGCCGTCAAAGGCTGGCGCCTGCGCGGATTGGCGGCGTTTGTCGTGTACTTTTTGCTGTCAAGCTACCTGCCGCTGCTGTGGACCGAGTGGTTGCTGCAATGGCAATGGTTCGATCTGACCGAGCTCAATACCGCTGCCGGTGTCGTGGCGGGGCTGCTGGTCTATGAGGCCGGGGCCTATGTCTGGCACCGCAGCATGCATCGCTTCAACGTGCTGTGGCGCGGCCTGCACCAGATGCACCACAGCGCAGAACGGCTCGATGCATACAGTGCATTCTGGTTCAGCCCGCTCGACATGGTCGGTTGGACCGCGCTCACCAGTCTGTGCCTGACGGTGATTGTCGGCCTCAGCGCCGAAGCGAGCACCATCACGCTGCTGATCCTGACGCTATTGGCCGTGTTTCAGCACACCAATCTGCGCACACCGCAATGGCTCGGCTACCTCGTGCAGCGGCCGGAAAGCCATTCGCACCACCATGCCCGCGGGGTGCACAACGCCAACTACGCCGATCTGCCCGTGTTCGATCTGCTGTTCGGCACCTTCAACAATCCGGCCGACTTCGCTGATGCCACCGGCTTTTACGACGGCGCCTCCAAGCGCATCGGCGACATGCTGCGTTTTCGTGATGTCAGCGAACCCACTACCCGCTGATGCCATCTCGCTACAGGAGTTTCATCATGAGCAAATACCGTTTGCAACTGCCGCAATTGCAGGACCGCTTCTTTCTGACTGACAGCGGTCTGGAAACCACCCTGATTTTTCATCAGGGCATGGAGCTGCGCTATTTTGCCGCCTTTGATTTGCTGCGCACCGAGCAAGGCACTGCCACCTTGCGCGAGTACTATGATCGGCATGCCGCGCTCGCGCGCCAACATGATCTCGGCGCGGTGCTGGAAGCACCCACCTGGCGTGCCAGCGCCGATTGGGGCAGCAAGCTCGGTTACGATGCCGCCATGCTGCGCGCACTGAACCGACGCGCCATTGCCTTGATGCAAGAGGTAAGACAGCGCTGGGAAACACCGCGCCATCCCATGGTGATCAGCGGCAATCTTGGCCCGCGTGGCGATGGCTACCACATCGATAAACAAATGACAGTGGAAGAAGCGCGTACCTATCACAGCGATCAGATTGCGACGTTTGCCGACACCGATGCCGACCTGGTGTCGGTCTTCACCATGAACTACGTCGAGGAAGCCGCTGGCGTCATTCTGGCGGCACGCGACTGGCGCATGCCCGTGGTGGCATCGTTCACGCTGGAAACCGACGGCCAGCTGCCGTCAGGTGAATCGCTGGCCGACGCTATCAACCGCACCGATGCGCTGACCGATCACTACGCCGCGTATTACATGATCAACTGTGCCCATCCGGATCATTTCCGCCAGCGGCTGCATGGCGATGCACCGTGGCTGCGGCGGATTGCCGGCATTCGCGCCAATGCTTCGCGGCGTAGCCATGCCGAGCTCGATGAAAGCACCGAACTGGATGCCGGCAATCCACAAGAGCTCGGTCAGCAGTATCTGGAGCTGAAACAACTGCTGCCGGCGCTGCGGGTGGTCGGTGGTTGTTGCGGCACGGACCATCGCCATGTCCATGCCATGGCGCAGGCATTCACGGTGGATGCCACGGCGCAGCGGCAGCGTAACGACGTGGTTCTTGCCTGATCGTCCGCGGTTATATTTGTCGCAATACAATTTGGGCAAATCGGGTAAATAGTGCCAGCCCCTTGCTGGCACTATTACCGTCTGCTGGAATAGCCGCCCACCTGTAACCCTCCGGCTGAACCTCATGTTTATAACAATTGTTCTGGCGGTTTTCGTGATCGGCTATCTGCTGATCGCACTCGAACACAATCTCCATATCAACAAAGCGGCACCGGCCCTGCTGACCGGCGTCATCCTGTGGACGCTGACCGCGGTTGGGGCCAACGATGGCCATGTCAACGAACACCTGATGCATCACGTGGCGGAAATCGCCCCGCTGCTGATCTTCCTGCTCGGCGCCATGACCATTGTCGAACTGGTCGATGCCCACGAAGGCTTCAGTCTGGTGACCCGTGTCGTGCGCTCGGACAATCCGGTCAAACTGATGTGGATCATCGGTCTGGTCACCTTCTTCCTGTCGGCCGTGCTCGACAATCTGACCACCACCATCGTGATGCTGTCACTGGTGCGCCGTCTGGTACCGGCCGGTGAAGGTCGCTGGCCGTTTGCCGGCATCATCATCATCGCGGCCAACGCTGGTGGCGCCTGGTCGCCGATCGGTGATTTGACCACGACCATGCTCTGGCTCGGCGGCCATATCACCACCGGCGGCATCATTTCGCAGCTGTTCCTGCCGTCGCTGGTGTGCTTGCTGGTGCCGCTGTTTGTGATGACGCCGACCATACGCGGCGTGGCACTGCTCAAAGCCGGCGAAGACAAGCATGACAAGCGGCCGGTACCGATCTGGGAGCGCAACCTGGTGTTCGCGCTTGGCGTTGGCGCCCTGCTGTTTGTGCCGGTGTTCAAAGGCTTGACCGGCTTGCCGCCGTACATCGGCATCCTGCTCGGCCTGTCGGTGCTGTGGCTGACGACCGAAGTGCTGCACCGGAACAAGCCGCTGGAAGAAAAACACGCGATGTCGGTAGTCGGGGTACTGACCCGCATTGATACCGCCAGCGTCTTGTTCTTCCTCGGCATTCTGCTGGCGGTCGCTTCGCTCGGCACGCTCGGCTTGCTGGAGCAATTGGCTGCCACGCTCGGCAGCTGGTTCAGCAGCGTGTATGAACTGACCTTCGCGATTGGCGTGCTGTCGGCGATCATCGACAATGTGCCACTGGTTGCGGCGGCGATGAAAATGTATCCGCTGGCAACCGAGGTTGGCCTGTACAGCGTCGACGGCAAGTTCTGGGAACTGCTCGCGCTCGCGGCCGGGGTCGGTGGCAGCTGTTTGATCATCGGTTCGGCTGCCGGCGTCGCTGCCATGGGCATCGAGAAGATCCCGTTCGGCTGGTACCTGAAGAAAGTCGGCTGGGCCGCGCTGCTCGGTCTGATGGCCAGCATGGCGACTTATGCGCTGATCAACTGATCGGTTGTGATGACCAACAAGAAAGGCGCCGTAGGCGCCTTTCTTGTTGCTGCCGGGCAAGCCGTTCATCCTGAGCGGGTTGAAGGCCGGATGGCTGCCACGTCAACACCGCTTTTTGGCTCGACAGGCTCGCCACGAACCGGGCTCGTCGCGGCGATATGATCGACATTCCGGAACGATGATTTCGTACACGCAGCGGAACGAAACCGCCCGCTTACGATGCCCGCGGCGCCGACGCAGCGCTCGCGGTCCAGCCCTGCCACCAGACCGGATCTTTCAGCGCGTTGACCCACCACTGCAAGGCTTTGCCATCGAGCCGTTTCGGCGTCAGCAGATACAGCGGCGCCAGCGGTTTCGGCCGCTCGACCTGCTTTTCGATCAGCGCACCGCTGTTCAGGTGGCATTGCGCCAGATGTCGGAAAACGTTGCCCACACCCAGCCCGGCAATCTGTGCCGACAGCTTGTCGCGCATGGTCGGTACCGTCAGCGTGTCCTGACCTTCCAGAATGCCGAAGGTGCGTGGCGGCAAGTTGCGTGACGAGTCTGCCACCGCGACCACCCGGTGCTGCTGCAATTCGGCAAGCGGAATGGGCTCCTTGGCGTTCGCCAGCGGATGCGTTGGCGCCACTGCAAACACCATGTCGATTTCGCCAATCGCAATCGCCTTGTATTCGACGCCGGACGGCACTTCACCGGAGGCGCCGACCACCAGATCGGCGCGGCCGAATTTCATCGCCTCCCAGGCGCCGCCCAGGACTTCCTCCTGCAGGCGGATGCGGGTGCCATGGCCCTCGGCGTAGAAGCGCGCCAGCAAGGGATACAGCGCCTCGATCGGCACCACGGTGTCATAGGCAATGCGCAGTTCGGTTTCCCAGCCGGTCGCGACCCGCTTGACCCGACATTCCAGATCGCCGGCCGCCTGCAAGAGTTGCCGTCCCTGTTCGAGCAGTTCGCGGCCGGCCACGGTCAGCTTGGCGCGGTGGCCACTGCGGTCGAACAGCAGCACGTCGAGGTCTTCCTCCAGCTTGCGCACGACATAGGTCACCGCCGACGGCACCCGGTTCATCTCCTCGGCAGCGGCGGCAAAGCTGCCTTTGCGGTCGATGGCATCGAGCACCAGCAAGGCATCAAGGGTCAGTTTCATGGACGGGGCTCCCGGGCTTTTGTTCAGTGTAACTGAACAAGGCCGTTAAATCCGCTCAGCCTACTCGCCGAAAAACCAGCCTATGATGGCAACCATCCCGAGTGCGCCCGGGCTTCAACCGGCAAGGCAGTCGCCGGTTGAAGCCCAAATTTTTTGAAGGAGGCCCGATGATCACGCTCCGCCCTGCCGCTGAACGCGGCCACGCCAACCACGGCTGGCTGAACAGCTGGCACAGCTTCTCGTTCGCCGAATACCAGGATCCGGCCCATGTCCGCTTTGGCATGCTGCGGGTGCTGAACGACGACACCGTCGCGCCGCGCGGCGGCTTTGCCCCGCACCCGCACCGCGACATGGAGATCATCAGCTATGTCTTGTCCGGTGACCTGCAGCACAAGGACTCGATGGGCAACGGTTCGGTCATCCGGCGCGGCGATGTCCAGCGCATGAGCGCCGGCACCGGTGTCGTCCACAGTGAGTTCAATGCTTCCGACAAAGAGTCGGTGCATTTTCTGCAGATCTGGATTTTTCCGGAGCGCAGCGGCATCGAGCCGAGCTATGAGCAGATCCATGTGCCGGATGCCGACAAACGCGGCAAACTGCAGGTGATCGCCGCACGCCAGGGCAGTGAGCGCATCGTCACCGTGCATCAGGATGTGACGATTGCCGCCGGCCTCTTCACCGGCAGCGAAAGCGAAACCCGGGCACTGCAACGCGACCGGCGGTATTACCTGCATGTCGCGCAGGGCAGCATCACCGCCAACGGCCAGCGCCTGCACGAAGGTGATGCACTGAAATTTGTTGAGGAAGACCAACTTCGGCTAGAACAAGGCCAAGACGCCGAAGTGCTGTTGTTCGATTTGGCCGCCTGAGCATTGGCTGTTACCGGCTATTGCCGCAACGCTAGAACTGAAATGTGAGCATTCAACTTTTACCGGAGATACCCCATGAACGCACTGTTCGACAAACTTTCGCCGTACTTCAACCTCGCCAGCCGCATCCTGTTGGCCTTCATTTTCATCATGGCCGGCTTCGGCAAACTCGGCGCCGAAGCCTACGTCGGCACCCAAGGCTACATGCAGGCCATGGGCGTACCGGGCGCGCTGCTGCCGCTCGTCATCCTGACTGAACTTGGCGGTGGTCTGCTGTTGCTGGTCGGCTTCCAGGCCCGTTTGGCCGCGTTTCTGCTGGCCGGCTTCTCGCTGATCTCGGCGGTGATTTTCCACTACCAACCAGCCGATCAAATGCAGATGATCATGTTCATGAAAAACCTCGCCATTGCTGGCGGTCTGCTGCTGATCACCCAATACGGTGCCGGTACGTTCGCCATCGACAAGCGCAAGTAAATGCCGCAGTGAGTTGACCGCTGCCTCCGAGCGTCAAATACCCCCTCCCCCCTCCCGGCCTCCCCCTTCACAGGGGGAGGAGCATCACAACGCCCTCCCCTGCCAGGGGGAGGGCTGGGGTGGGGGCATTTACGAGATGCGGTCGGCTATTCCTGCCTGTACATCAGCCGCCTTCTTTCAATTCAGTTGCTTTAGGACAATCACCATGACCGTCACCGTCCGCAAAGCCAGCGATGGCAAACTGAAACAACAGGTTCAGTACAACCGACATCGATGGTTCAGCGACGTTGCCGTTGAACTCGGCGGTGAAGACACCGGCCCCGATCCGCACGCGCTGCTCGGCGCCGCGCTCGGCAGCTGTACGGCGCTGACACTGCACATGTACGCCAAGCGCAAGAACTGGCCGCTTGACGATGTCCATGTGCAAATGGATGAACAGTCTGCCGACGGCACCACGACACTGGTACGGCGTATCACACTGTTCGGTGCGCTGGATGCTGAACAACGCGAACAATTGCTCGCCATTGCCAATAAATGCCCGATCCACAAGATACTGAGCGGTAAAATCGTTATTGATACTGCGCTGACCAACTAAGGAGACAGGGATGAACACCAAAGTATTGGTATTTGCCGGCAGCGCCCGCCGCGATTCACTGAACAAAAAACTCGCCCGGCTTGCCGCCAGCGCCGCCGAAAAAGCCGGTGCCGACGTGACCTTCATCGACCTGAATGATTATCCGATGCCGATTTACCACGGCGATGAAGAGGCCGCGACCGGTATCCCCGAAAACGGCAAGAAGCTGAAGGCGTTGTTCAAGAGCCATCAGGCCCTGATCATCGCGTCACCGGAAAACAACAGCTCGGTGTCGTCACTGCTGAAAAACACGATTGACTGGCTGTCGCGTGCCGATGGCACCGAAAGCGGCATGGCGCCGTTCAAGGACAAAACCGCGCTGCTGCTTGCCGCGTCGCCGGGGCCGTTTGGCGGCGTCCGCGGCTTGAACCATTTGCGCGACATCATCAGCCGACTTGGCGTATTGACCTGGCCGGACATGATGACGGTAGGCAATGCCGACTCGGCATTCGATGCCGCAGGCGCCTTTGTCGATGGCAAGCAGCAGGCACGTTTGGAGAAATTGGTGGCAGCCATGGTGCAGCTGAGCCGCGCACGCCAGCACAACTGAGCGGAGCCAAAGACAACGTTGGAACAGCTGGCGGCACGTTGGCGTGCGCGTCGCCGGCTGTGGCAAGACCGCAACCGCCGCGCGAGTGGCAGTCACTCGAATGCGGCGCTGTCGCCGGCACCACGGCGCACCAGCTCCGGTACCCCTTCGGTCAGATCCACCACCGTGGTTTCGCTGTTGCCACAAAAGCCACCATCGATCACCACATCCACCTGATGGCCGACCGCCGCGAAAATGTCCTGCGGATCGGCACCAAGCTCATCGGCATCCGGTAACACCAGGCTGGTGCTCTGGATCGGCTCGGCCATTTCTTTCAGCAGCGCTTGCGCAATCTTGTTGTCCGGTACCCGCAGGCCGATGGTCTTGCGTTTTTCGTGCACCAGCCGACGCGGCACTTCCTTGGTGGCGCGCAGGATGAAGGTATACGGCCCCGGGGTATGAGCGCGCAGCACGCGATAGGCCGGATCTTCGACTTTGGCGTAGGTCGCGAGCTCGGACAGGTCGCGACAAACCAGCGTGAAATGGTGTTTGTCGTCGAGGCCACGCATGCGGCGGACACGGTCGGTCGCGCTTTTGTCATCGAGCGCCCAACCAAAAGCGTAACCGGTATCGGTGGGGTAAACGATCACGCCACCTTTTTTCAGCAACTCGACCACTTGCTGAATGAAGCGCGGCTGTGGGTCCACCGGATGAATGGCAAGAAGTCGGCTCATGTCTGCGCATCCTGCGCCATGGTGTTTGTCTCCAGCATAGTGGATGAATTGGTGGCTGTCGGTGGCAACGGAAACAGTTCCGGCCGCGCTTGCCAAACCGTGACGACGTCCGGCGGCTGCGGCGGCATTTTGCCAAGCTCGGTCCAGGTTTGCCCTGGACTGTGAAAATCGCTGCCCTGGCTCGCCCACAAGCCGCGCTTGCGCGCGCTGCGCGCGAGCTTTTGCGCTTCTTTCGGAAACAGTTGCGGATAGGACAGCTCCATCGCCTGCCCCCCCGCCGCGACAAACTCGTCGAGCAGGCGCTCAAGACCCGAGCCGGACAAACCGTAACGGCCGGGATGGGCAAGCACGGGAATGCCGCCGGCGGCACGGATCCATTGCACGCCTTCTGCCAGCGTGGCCCACTCGGCCGGCACGTAGGAAGAACCCTTGCGGCCGATGTAGCGGGCAAACGCCCGCTCGTTGTCGCGAACCAGGCCGCGCTCGACCAGCAGCTGGGCAAAATGCGAGCGCGTCGGCGCGGCTTGCGGGAAGCGCGCCCGCAGCGCCGGCATCAGATCGGCGACCCCCTCTTTGGCCAGCTTTTCGGCCATGGCTTCGGCACGGCGCCAGCGCCGCGCCTGCTGCGCCTGCAAGCCCTGGCAAAGCCCGGCCGCGGTGGGATCAACCGCAAGCCCGACGATATGGATTTCCAGCTTCTGATAGGCAACCGAGATCTCGACGGCCGGCACCAGGGTCAGGCCGTGCACCAGCGCAGCTGCCCGCGCTTCCGGCAGGCCGGCCACGCTGTCGTGATCAGACAAGGCCAGTACTTGCACGCCACGCGCCGACGCACGTGCCACCAACGCCGCTGGCGACAGCTCGCCGTCGGAGCAGAAACTGTGGCAATGCAGATCATAGGCAGGCATTGAGGCGCTCAATAAGCTCAGATCAGTCATAACAGATAGCCGTCGGACCAGCGCACGACAGCTTGGGTGACGCTGCAGCAGCAGAGCCGGTAAGATAGCGGCCCCGGTTCAGCCGCTCTGTGCAGTTTATCATGTTGAAGTTTCTGCTCGATTTTTTCCCGCTGCTGGCGTTCTTCATCAGCTACAAACTCGCGGATATCTATGTCGCTGTCGCCGTGCTGATGGCCGCCACCGCCATGCAGACGGTCGGCAATCGCTGGCAGACCGGCAAATGGCAGAAGTTGCATCTGTTTGGTCTGGCCGTCGCACTGGTGTTTGGCGGCCTGACCCTGGCACTGCATGACGAGCGCTTCATCAAATGGAAAGTCACCGTTTTCTTCTGGCTGATTGCCGCCGTTTTCCTGGTCGGTGCCGCGCTGCGCCGCTCGCCATTGAAAGCACTGTTTGAATCCATCAATGAACAGGCACTGCCGGTGCCTGCGCCGGTCTGGCAGCGTGTTGATTTGATTTGGGGCCTCGTGTCCTTACTGGTCGGCATTGCCAATCTGCATGTCGCGTTCAGCTACTCGCTCGATACCTGGGTCAATTTCAAGGTCTGGGGCATCACGGTGATTCAGCTGCTGCTTTTTGTTTACACCGGCTTTGCCTTGTACCGCTATCTGCCGCCGGACCCGGCGCCGGACCCGGCGCCGGATGCGGCGAACCCGGGCGACGCCATCGCCAGCAAAAAAGAGGATTGATGATGTGGTATGCGCTGATGGGCGAGGATGTGCCCGGCACTCTCGACAAACGGCTGGCCGCTCGCGCTGAGCACCTTGCCCGGTTGCAGCAACTGAAAGACCAAGGCCGCTTGCTGCTGGCCGGCCCCTTTCCCGCCGTCGACAGCAATGATCCCGGCCCGGCCGGTTTCACCGGTTCGCTGATCGTGGCCGAGTTTGCCTCGCTCGCCGATGCCCAGGCCTTTGCCGATTCCGACCCGTATGTTGCCGCTGGCGTGTATGCCCGCGTTACCGTCAAACCGTTCAAGAAAGTCTTGCCGTAAGAGCCCGCCGTCATGGACAACCGTAAACGTCTCGCTGAAATGGAAACGCGACTGCGTGCCGCCTTGCAGCCGGTGGAGCTGCAGTTGCTTGACGAAAGCCATTTGCATGCCGGCCACGCTGGTGCCTTGACCGGTAAAGGGCATTTTGCCGTGCGCATCGTCAGCGAACAGTTTCGTGACAAACTGCCGTTGGCGCGGCATCGCCTGGTCTATGCTGCACTGGGTGAACTGATGGAGACGGATATCCATGCCCTGCGTATTGACGCCCAAGCGCCTTGAATTGCGCTGACACCGCCAGTCAGGTTTGCTCATGCAATTTGCCCAGCGGTTGCGGTTGCCATTGCTCGTTATCGGCTTGCTGGCCGCACTGTACTTGTTGCTGATTCAGGAACGGGTGGCACTGCCCAACCGCGCGGCGATGGCGTTGTGGAATCTGGCCCACTTGCCGCTGTTTTTCGCATTGACGCTGCTGTTCGATCAGGCCATCCGCAACCGGTATGCACGCCGGCCATCGCTGTGGCTGCAACTGCTGTTGCCGCCGCTGATCATTTTCGCATTCGGCACCGAATGGCTGCAGGCACTCACCGATCGGCAGCCGAGTTGGCGCGATGCGTTCACCAACTGTGCGGGCATAGCACTCGGCACGATTTGGCTCGGCGTGCGGCGTTACTTCAGCCGTGGCGCCCACGTCGTCATGTACGGGTTGATGGCGTTGCTGGCGTTCGGATTGCTGCTGCGGCCGGCGCTGTTTGCCTACGTTGACCGCCACAGCAGCACGCAGTTTCCGCAGCTGTCGTCGTTCGAATCGTTTGCCGACAGCTGGAACTGGTCGCTCGGTGAACGCAGCGCCTTGCAGAGTCGTGACGGTCAGTTTGCCTTGCACGTGCAGTTACCGCCGTTGCGCTTTGCCGGCAGCACGCTGCGCCACTTCCCGTCGAATTGGCTCGGTTATGGCGAACTGCGGTTATCAGTGTTCAATCCCGGCGCCACTGCGCTGCCGCTGTCACTGCGTGTGCATGACAGACAGCATGAGCTCGGCCGTCAGGAGTACCACGACCGGTTCAATTACAATTTCAGCGCCGCCCCCGGCTGGACCGATATCGTGCTGCCGCTGAGCCGCATCCACAGCGGCCCGCGCGAGCGGAAACTGGATCTGAGCGCCATCAGCGCATTGCGCATTTTCTATCAGGGCACCCCGACCGCCGGCGAGACCTTCTTCATTGATGCCGTGGCCTTGCATGGCGACGACGCTACCGTCGCGCTGAGCGCCCGCATGCCCTGAACGGAGTCTGTGAGTCGCGCCAAGCAAAAGCCCCGCAGGGGCGGGGCTTTTGCTTTCAACGGAATGGGCCAGCGCACTGTTCAAGGATATCTATTCAAACAAGGCATCCATCGACAGGTTTTGTTCACGCAGGATTTCGCGCAAACGGCGCAGCGCCTCGACCTGGATTTGCCGCACCCGCTCGCGGGTCAGGCCAATCTCGTTACCGACCTCTTCCAGGGTCTGCGGTTCGTAATGCAACAAGCCAAACCGGCGGGCGAGCACTTCGCGCTGTTTGTCGGTCAGCATGTTCAGCCATTTCTCGATATTGCTCTTCAGATCATTGTCTTCGAGCACGGCCACCGGTTCGGCGCCAACATCATCGGCAATGGTGTCGAGCAAGGAACGGTCGCCATCAACGCCGATTGGCGTGTCGATGGAGCTGATGCGCTCATTCAGGCCGAGCATGCGGGAGACGTCTTCCACCGGCTTGCCGAGCTTTTCGGCAATCTCCTCCGCAGTCGGTTCATGATCCAGCTTCTGCGCCAGTTCGCGCGCGGCCCGCAGGTAAACGTTCAGCTCTTTGACGACATGAATCGGCAGGCGGATGGTGCGGGTCTGGTTCATCAGCGCCCGTTCGACGGTCTGACGAATCCACCAGGTCGCGTACGTCGAGAAGCGGAAACCACGCTCGGGATCGAATTTCTCCACCGCGCGGATCAGACCCAGGTTGCCCTCTTCGATCAGATCCAGCAATGGCAGACCGCGACCGTTGTAGCGGCGGGCAATCTTGACGACCAGACGCAGGTTGCTCTCGATCATCCGCTGTTTGGATTTGAGGCAGCCGCGCTGAGCTTTACGGGCAAAATAGACTTCTTCTTCCGGCGTCAGCAGCGCCGCGATACCAATCTCGCCCAGATAGAGCTGAGTGGCATCCATGATCTTTTCATCATCGGAGAGCTGATAGTGCGGACTCGCTGATGGGGCATCAGGTTCCGCGGCAGGCAGGGCATCTTCTTCAACGAGTTCTTCCGCCAGCTCCGGCTCGAACTCTTCCTCCAACAACAACTCATTATCCCACTGCTCGTTCATGGCAGCCTCTCCACCAAGTGCCGCTTGCGACGGCTTTGTTATGGTTCGGGTCCGCTCACCCTCCGGCATTCGACCCCGCAGCTGCTTATGATTTCAGCGCTTGGGCAAATGCTTGAGTGGATCCACCGGTTGGCCCTGGTAACGAATCTCGAAATGCAATTGCTCGCGATTCGTTCCGGTAGAGCCTATATCGGCTATCAACTGGCCAGCTTTAACTGAGTCGTTCTCTTTCACATGAAGACGACTGTTGTGTGCGTAGGCGCTCAAAAAATCGTCGTCGTGTTTGACAATAACCAGCTGGCCGAATCCGCGCAAGCCGGTTCCTGCATAAACGACCCGGCCGGCTGCTGCCGCTTTGACCGGTTCACCTTTCCGCCCTGCAATATTTACGCCTTTGTTACCGGTGGGGCTGTTGGAAAAGCCGGCCAAGACCTTGCCGGGGGCCGGCCACTGCCAACGGATCGGGCCGCCGGCGGTAGTAGGACTGGTACGGTTTTCTTGGGTATTTATCGGAGTTTTCGCATTTTTTTCCGGCGCTGTGACGGGCTTCACAGACGACGGTTTTGCCACTGCTCCGACCTTTTCCTCAGCCGGTTTTGCCGTGCCCGAGACGCTGTCAGACGGCCGTTTGGATGGCAATTCAATCGCTTGGGGAGGGGCTTCGGTCGCCGAAATTTTGACGTTTTCGTCAGAACTTTGACGTTCGTAGGTTCCAGATGGCAGTCGCGGCCCGGACAATTTCAGCCTTTGGCCAGGAAAAATCCGATAATCGGTACCGATCCCGTTCCAGCGGGCCAAGGTACGGAAATCCAAATCGTAGGCAAACGCGATGGAATACAGCGTCTCGCCCGCGCCCACCACATGATAGCCACGGTCGAGTGCATCGTTCTGCGCCACCAGACGCGACTCGACCGGCGCCATCGGCGGCGGCATGCAACCGAACAGCAGCGAACAGCACAGCAACAACGCTACCGAATTGCGGCTCACCGCCACCTCACGTGTTCCTCATTCTGTGGGCCCTGGCTGCAGCGGCACAAAACGCACCTTGTCCATGATGGCGCTTTGCAGCTGGTCGCCGCGTTTTTCGATCAGCATCAGGTTCTGGGTACCGTTGGCCTGACCAACGGGCACTACCAGGCGGCCACCATCGGCCAGTTGCGCCACCAGCGCGGGCGGCACTGCCAAGGGCGCGGCCGTGACGATGATGCCATCAAACGGGCCTTTGTCTTTCCAGCCCTGAAAGCCGTCGCCGTGACGGTATTCGATGTTGGTCAGCTGCAACGCATCGAGCCGGTTCTTCGCCTGCTGCTGCAACTCCGCGATCCGTTCAACGGTGTAGACCTCATCGACCAGCTGCGCCAGCACCGAGGTCTGGTAACCGCAACCGGTGCCGATTTCGAGCACTTTTTTCAGCGGCCCGGCATCGAGCAGGATCTCGGTCATCTTGGCGACGATGAACGGCTGCGAAATCGTCTGGCCACGGCCAATCGGCAATGCGGTGTCTTCATAGGCGCGGTGGGCAATGCCTTCATCGACGAAGATGTGGCGCGGCACGCCGGCCATCACCGCCAGCACCATCGTGTTGCGGATGCCCTCTTCCTGCAGGCGCTGCACCAGCCGGGTCCGAGTGCGCTCGGAGGTCATGCCGATCCCGCGCATGTTCAGCGTCGTCATGGCCGCAAGCCCCCGATCCAATCGCTCAGTTTTGCCAGGCTACTGTGCGCGGTCATGTCGACGTGCAGCGGCGTCACCGAGACATAGCCATTGTCGATGGCATGAAAATCGGTGCCTTCACCGGCATCATCGCCCTGCGCCGGCGGCCCTATCCAATAGACATCACGCCCTTTCGGATCGCGCGCCGGGATGATGGTGTCAACGCGGTGCCGATGACCAAGTCGGGTCACCTTGAAGCCTTTGATTTGATCGAGCGGCAGATCCGGGACATTGACGTTCAGGATGCGATTGGGTTCCAGCGGATGGTTGTGCAGATTGCGCACGAGCTGCACCGCCACCGCCGCCGCCGTCTCGTAATGCACGCAATCGGCCCCCAGCAGAGACATCGCGATGGCGGGATAACCAAGATGACGGCCTTCCATCGCCGCCGCGACCGTGCCGGAATACATCACATCATCGCCGAGGTTGGCACCGTTGTTGATGCCGGCGATAACGATGTCCGGCGGCTGCGGCATCAACCGGTGCGTCGCCAGATGCACGCAATCGGTTGGCGTGCCGGTGACGGCAAAATAACCTTCGACCGTCAGGTGGTAACGAATCGGCGCATCCAGCGTCAGCGAATTGCTGGCGCCGCTGCGATTGCGATCCGGCGCCACCACGGTGACATCGCCGAGTGGCGCCAAGGCTTGCGCCAGCGCTTTCAGTCCGGGCGCGAAATATCCATCATCGTTGCTGAGCAGAAAACGCATTGCGAACACAGGCCATGAAGACAACCGCCGTATGGTAACGGCTGGTTCGCATTGGCGGGAACTGTTTTCATGACCCGGCCGGAACCGCGCGGGCAAACACGCCGCGCAATACCGTCAGCAACGGCGCCAGCAGCAGCGCAACCGCCAAATCCGGTTGAAAAACGACCACCTGTGCCGGCACCTTGAACCACCACATCAGGGCCAGCAAGACCGCCAGCTGAAGCAGCACCGCCGCAAGCAACCGCCGCTGCTGCGTCCGCGTGGCCAGCAGCGCGGGCTGGCCACGCTGGCGCCAGCGCCATAGCGCCGACAACAAACGCCCCATCAGCAACAGCAGCACCAAGCCCAATGCCGCCCGGAACAGCCGCTCTTTGGCAACGAAGGCCTGGGTTTCGGCAGCCGGCCGCTCGGTCTGCGCCAACCGGTACAGATCGCCGAGCAGGACATCGCGCGCCGGGGCAAAAATGCCTTCATTGATCGGCACCAGCACGGCCATCGCCATCTGCTGCGCCGGCCACACTTGCAGACTGGCACTGTACGCCGGCAGCAAACCGTCATGGGCATAGCTTTGATGCTCGCCCCACGGAAATACCAACCAGCCCATGCCATAGCCGGCGGCGGTCTCCGGTGGTGTCAGCATCGCCTGCCATAACGGCTCCGGCAGAAACCGCTCGCCTGCAACAACGCCGTTACCCAGCATCAGGCGCAGCAATTTGCTGATATCACCAGCGGTGGTCGCGATGTAACCGGCAGGCGCCATCGCTGCCGCGGGAATCGGCTGCGTCACCGGCTTCGCCCAGGCAAACCAGTATTGATGGCCGGTGGCCATATCCGGCTCACGACCCGGATCCAGCACGACGGCGGTATGGTCCATGCCGAGCGGTCGCAGCAGCTGCGCGGACAAGGCCTCGGCAAATGGCTGCCCCGTCACCTGCTCGATGAGCAAACCCAGCAACAGATAATTCAGGTTGGAATAGTGGTAATGGCTGCCGGGACGCGCCGCCAACGTGATGTCGGCCAGCTGAATCGTGTTGGCAGTCAGCGGCGCCGACATTGCCGTCATGCCATGCGCACGCGTCAGGCCACTGCGATGCTGCAGCAAGTCACGCACGGTGACGGGGCGATCCGCCGGTTCGCCGTGCCACGCAAGCTGCGGCAGCAGCGAGTGCACGGGCGCATCGAGTTCCAGCTTGCCAGCCGCGACGAGTCGCAACGTCGTCAATGCGGTTAACGGCTTGCTGGCGGAACCGAGCAGATATTTGCGATCCGCGTTGGCAGCCTCGCCATAAAACAACAACGCCGGTTCGGCATCGGCTCGCACCACCACAGCCGCCGCTTCCGGCCAACCGGCGCGCTCGGCGATATGCTGCAAGCGTTGATTCGCCACCTCGGCAAAGGTGGCCGCCAGCGCGGTTGGCGACAATGCCGCCACCAGGAACGCGACCAACCACCGCTGACTTTGCTTGAAAGCCCCCATCGCACCGCCCATCCCATGACCCCGGAAAAACACAAGGCGCCATGCTAATGCGCCGGTTTTCGACGGGCAGGTGCCAGAAGTCATGCCGGGGCGCCGGCTTAGAAGCCGGTCAGCGCGGCCCCAGCAGCGCCACGGCATGCACCGCAATGCCTTCTTTGCGGCCGATATAGCCAAGGCCTTCGGTGGTGGTGGCTTTCAGATTGACCGCGGTTTCCGCCAACCCCAGATCGCTGGCGAGCTGCGTGCGCATCGTTTGCTTGTGCGGCCCGAGTCGCGGCACCTGCGCGATCACCGTGACATCGACATTGATCGGCTGCAGACCGCGCTCCGCCGCCAGTTTCAGGCAGTGCGCCAGCAAGGCCCGGCTGTTGGCACCCCGCCAGCGCTCATCCGTGTCAGGAAAATGCTCACCGATATCGCCCAGCGCGGCGGCGCCGAGAATGGCGTCGCAAACCGCGTGCAACACGACATCACCGTCGGAATGCGCGAGCACGCCCTGGGCACCGGGGATGGTGATGCCGGCGAGAATCAGCGGCTTGTCACCGCCGAATTTGTGCACGTCGTAACCGTGGCCTATGCGAATGTTCATGTGACGTCCTGACAGCAACAGGTTTCAGCGCAAACCCTGCTCGCGCTGGAAACGGAGAATCTGCTCAGCGATCAGCAGATCCTGACCTTGGGTGATTTTGAGATTGTCATCGCGGCCGCGCACCAACGCCGCAAAATGCCCGAGCTGCTCGACCGCCGCCGTGTCATCGGTGAGACTGACACCGGCTTGTTCGGCGCGCATGAGTGCGCTGCGCAGAATGCCGTAACGGAACACTTGTGGCGTCAACGCGCGCCACAGTCCATCGCGCGCCACCGTTTCCTGAACATGGCCATCATTGCCGCGCCGCTTCAGGGTATCGGCTACCGGAGCCCCCAAAAGCGCACCAACCGGTTCGTTGGCCAGCACCGCGAACAACGCATCCAGATCCGAGCGCAGCAGCAGCGGCCGCGCCGCATCGTGGACAAACAACCAGTCCTGCGCATCCGCCCGTGTGGCCAAGGCCTCGACGGCCGCCAACACGGAAGCCTGACGGCTGGCGCCACCGCTGCAAGTCAGCACCGGTAATGCGGCGACATCCGAGTCCGGAAAAAACGGGTCACTTGGCGCCAGCGCCAACATCACGCCGGCAAAACGCGGATCGGAAAGGAACTGCTGCACGGTGTGCCAGAGCACGCTCTGGCCGAGCAAATCGAGATACTGCTTGGGCCGGTCAGCCCCGAGACGACTGCCGGAACCGGCAGCCGGAATGACAGCCCACGCGCGTGGCGCCGTCGCAGCAAACGCGGACACGGACTCAACTATCCTTGACGATGCGGTAGAACACTTCGCCTTTCTTGACCAGACCGAGCTCGTGACGGGCCCGCTCTTCAATGCCGTCCAGACCGGATTTCAGATCTTCCACATCCATTTTCAGCAAGGCATTGCGATCGCGCAGCCGATCGTTCTCCGCCTGCTGACGGGCGATCTGCTCCTGCAGGGCGTGCCATTCAGCCAAACTGCCGGGACCATGCCACAACCGCGCCTGCAGCGCACAGCACACCAGCAGAAAGACGATAGCCAAAGCCTTCATCACGGACATCCAGGTCAATTCGCCGCGGCCGCGGCGGCTGAAGTATCGCAGAAAGCCGACGGCTTTGCCTACCATGCCTTGCGCGGCAAAAGGAATGGATTAGGCTGTTGATACCGGCCGCCCCGGGCCGTTCATTGCAAGGATGTGTTTTATGGCGGATGCACTGCCGTCGACGCTGAATTATCGCAATCTGGCACCGTTTCCCACGACGGTATTGGCCTGCGAGCTGGTCGATGCCCACACGCTTAATCGCGATTTGATGTCCTGGATTCAGCGACCGCACCAGCACCAGCCCGGCGTGCAACGCAGCAACGCTGGCGGCTGGCATTCCGACAAGACGCTGGCCGATGACCCCGCTGCCACCGCCTTTCTGACCCTGGCCCGTGACGCCCTGAGCCAGTGGGCTTGGCACTGTTTTGATCTGTCGCAGCCGCCTGCGTCGGCACATTGGCAAATCGAACTGTGGGCCAACCTCAACCGCCGCGGCCATTACAACCATGCCCACGATCATTTTCGCAGCGGCATCATTGCATCGGCGTTTTACTATGTGCAGTGCGGTGACGCCAACGCCGGTGGCCGGACCGTGTTCCTGAATCAGCAGTCCGTACCGGCGTTTGTGCAGCTGACGACGCCCTGGCGTGATCGGGAATACGCCATCACGCCACAAGCAGGAACCCTGGTGGTGTTCCCGAGTTGGCTCGGCCATCGCGTTGAGCCCTATCTGGGCGATGGCGATCGCATTACCCTGGCGCTCAATGCGGGTCATCCCGAACTGCCGGTCAAGCGCAAAGGTGACCGGCCGTTGCCGCCGTGGTTGAAGCGCCTGCTCGGCCGTTAACCGCGTGCTCGCTGCTGCAGCCACCAGCACATCGCCAGCAGATAACCGGAAACGAGCCCCCACAAATGGGCATCAACCGCAACCGGAATGGTAATGAGCTCCGCCAAGTCGGCTGTGGACGCACCCAGCTGCTCATAGACAATGCGGCCCAGCAAATACACGCTGAGCACGCCACCGACCAACCACTCACGGTTGGCGAGCAACAGCAATCCGCCAAAAACGGCGGTGCCGTAGAGCGCGCCGGACATACCGACATACCAGCTGACACCGGGCGAAAACCAGTGCATGCCGAGCACGTTGGCCGGCAGGCAAATCACGCCGACCGCCCACCACCAGCGCCGGTTGCCGAGCCCCTGAAACAGCCAGAACTGAAAACCGGCGCTGGCAGCATTGAGCAACCAGTGCCAGCCATTGCCATGGACCAGATTGGCGCTGACCAGCCGCCACCACTCGCCCTGCAGCACCGCGGCGCGCTCATAGCGCAGCGGCAGGGTCAGCGCCGGCCAGCACAGCAGCAGCGCGGTCAAGGCCAGCCAGAGCCAAATCGGCCAGCCAGCCAGCAGCTGCCGGCGCGACAACAGGGGAATCGAAGGCTTCAACGCGTTCATGATGAGGCTTCAGCAACAAGGGAGGCCGACAAGGGACAGAAAAGCCCGCATTGGCGGGCTTTTCTGTCATCGGCTCGGAGCGTCTTACTTCAAGCGCGGGAATGCCCGCTTGCCGGCGTAGATCGCCTTGCTGCCGAGTTCGGCTTCGATGCGCAGCAGCTGGTTGTACTTGGCGATGCGATCCGAACGGCACAGCGAGCCGGTCTTGATCTGGCCGCAGCCGGTCGCGACTGCCAAATCGGCAATGGTGACGTCTTCGGTTTCGCCCGAACGGTGCGACGACACCGCGGTATAACCGGCCTTGTGCGCCATGTCGATCGCGGCGATGGTTTCGGTCAGCGTACCGATCTGGTTGACCTTGATCAGGATCGAGTTGGCAATGCCTTTGTCGATGCCCTCTTTCAGGATCTTGGTGTTGGTGACAAACAGATCGTCACCGACCAGCTGGATGTCCTTGCCGAGCTTGTCGGTCAGCTGCTTCCAGCCGCCCCAGTCGCTCTCGTCCATACCGTCTTCGATGCTGATGATCGGGTACTGCTTGCACCAGCCGGCGAGGAAATCGGCAAATTCAGCCGAGCTGAACGATTTGCCTTCGCCTTCGAGGTGGTAGTAACCCTCTTTGTAGAACTCCGAGCTGGCGACATCGAGACCGAGGTAAATGTCCTTGCCCATCTTGAAGCCGGCTTTCTCGATCGCGGTGGCAATGCACTGCATCGCTTCTTCATTCGATTTCAGATCCGGGGCAAAACCGCCTTCGTCACCGACTGCGGTGTTCAGCTTGCGCGCTTTCAGTACCGCTTTCAGCGCATGGAACACTTCGGCGCCGTAGCGCAGCGCTTCGGCAAAGGTCGGCGCGCCGACCGGCAGAATCATGAACTCCTGGACATCGACGTTGTTGTCGGCGTGGGCGCCGCCGTTGATGATGTTCATCATCGGCACCGGCATGATGAATTCGCCGCTCTTGTTCAGGTACTGATAAAGGCCCTGGCCTTTGCTTTGCGCAGCGGCTTTGGCCACCGCCAGCGATACCGCCAGAATCGCGTTCGCGCCGAACTTGGCTTTGTTCTCGGTGCCGTCGAGCTTGATCATCAGCTCGTCGATGGCGGCCTGCTCGGTCACCTCTTTGCCAAGCAGCGCGCTGCGCAGTTCATTGTTGACGTGGCCAACCGCTTTCAGCACACCTTTGCCGAGGTAACGGCTCTTGTCGCCGTCCCGCAGTTCCAGCGCTTCGCGCGAGCCGGTCGAGGCGCCGCTCGGCGAGCAGGCCATGGCACGTATGCCATTGTCCAGAATCACTTCGGCTTCAACGGTCGGGTTGCCGCGCGAATCCATGACTTCGCGGCCAATGATGTGCTTGATGGTTGCCATGACGGGTCCTTTTGAAAATGCAGTCAAAACAAAAAGCGGTCAGTACAAATAAAAATCAGGCGGTCTCGATCGGCGGAAATGACTTCACCAGATCATCAATCGCTTTCACCTGGCTCAGGAACTGCTCCAGTTTGTTCAGGCGCAGCGCGCACGGGCCGTCGCACTTGGCGTTGTCCGGGTCCGGATGCGCTTCGAGAAAGAGGCCGGCCAGACCGGTGGCCATGCCGGCGCGCGCCAACTCCGAGACCTGCGCGCGGCGGCCGCCGGCCGCTTCGGCAAGCCCGCCCGGCATTTGCAGCGCATGGGTCACATCGAAAAACACCGGGTAATGGAACTGCTTCATGATGCCGAAACCGAGCATGTCGACCACAAGATTGTTGTAGCCAAAGCTTGAGCCGCGCTCGCACAGGATCAGCTGGTCATTGCCGGCTTCGACGCATTTTTTCAGGATGTGGCGCATTTCCTGCGGCGCGAGGAACTGGGCTTTCTTGATATTGATGACCGCACCGGTTTTTGCCATCGCGACGACCAGATCGGTCTGCCGGGACAGGAATGCCGGCAGCTGAATGATGTCGGCAACTTCGGCGACGGGTTTTGCCTGATGGGGCTCGTGCACATCGGTGATCACCGGTACGCCGAAGGTCTTTTTGATTTCCTGGAAAATCTTCAGGCCTTCGTCGAGACCCGGGCCGCGATAGGAATTAATCGACGACCGGTTGGCCTTGTCGAAGCTGGCTTTGAACACATAGGGAATGCCGAGCTTCCGGGTCGCGTTTACGTAAGCCTCGCAGACCTGCAGCGCCAGATCGCGCGACTCCAGCACATTCATGCCGCCGAACAGCACGAACGGCAGTTCGTTACCAATCCGGATATTGCCAACCTGAACGATTTTCTGGCTCATCTGCTGGTCTGCTCCCGGCCGTTATTTCTTGACGCTGTCGCGATGGGCCACGGCGGCATTGACGAACGCCGTGAACAACGGATGGCCATCGCGCGGCGTCGAGGTGAATTCCGGATGCGCCTGGCAGGCCAGGAACCACGGATGATCCGGCAGCTCGATCATCTCGACCAGACTCTTGTCTTCCGAGCGGCCGCTGATTTTCAGGCCGGCCGCTTCCAGCTTCGGCAACAAATTGTTGTTCACTTCGTAGCGGTGGCGATGACGCTCCATGACCGAGTCGCTGCCATAGACTTCACGCGCCAAGGTGCCCGGCTCCAGCCAGCATTTCTGCGCGCCGAGCCGCATCGAGCCGCCGAGATCGCTGCCTTCGCTGCGCTGCTGCACCGAGCCATCGGCATCTCGCCATTCGGTGATCATGGCCACCACCGGATACGGCGACTCCTTGTTGAACTCGGTCGAATGCGCACCCGGCAAATTGGCAACATGACGGGCGTATTCAATGACCGCCACCTGCATGCCAAGGCAGATGCCGAGGTACGGGATCTTGTGCTCGCGCGCATACTGCGCCGATTTGATCTTGCCTTCGATACCGCGTTCACCAAAACCGCCCGGCACCAGAATGGCGTCAGCGCCTTTCAGGATGTCGGTGCCATTGCGATCGATCTCTTCCGAGTCGATGTACTGGATGTTGACGGTGGTGCGGGCATGCAGACCGGCGTGCTTCAGCGCCTCGGTCAGTGACTTGTAGGCCTCGGTCAGGTGCACATATTTGCCAACAAAGGCAATGGTGACTTCGCCTTTCGGATTGGCCTGGGCGTACAGCACTTTTTCCCACTCGGCCAGATCGGCCGGCTTGGCATCGAGTTTGAAGCGCTGGACGATCAGTTCATCCAGACCTTGGGCATGCAGCACGGCCGGAATGCGGTAAATGCTGTCGACGTCTTTCAGCGAAATGACGGCGCGCTCATCGACGTTGGTGAACAGCGCGATCTTGCCGCGCTCGGACGCCGGCAGCGTCCGGTCGGAACGGCAGATCAGGATGTCCGGCTGGATGCCGAGCGAACGCAGTTCCTTGACCGAATGCTGGGTCGGCTTGGTTTTCAGCTCACCGGCGGTCGCGATATACGGCAACAGCGTCAGGTGCATGAACGCGGCGCGCTCGCGGCCGAGCTCGTAACCGAGCTGGCGAATGGCTTCGAGGAACGGCAGCGACTCGATGTCGCCGACAGTGCCGCCGATCTCGGTGATCAGCACGTCGTAGCCTTCGCCGGCGGCGAGGATCTGCTGCTTGATGGCGTCAGTGATGTGCGGGATGACCTGGACGGTCGCGCCGAGGTAGTCACCGCGACGCTCGCGGCGCAGCACTTCGGCGTAAATCTTGCCGGTGGTGCAGCTGTTCTTGCGCGACAGCCGGGTCCGGATGAAGCGCTCGTAATGGCCGAGGTCGAGATCGGTCTCGGCACCGTCGTCAGTCACGTAGACTTCGCCGTGCTGGAACGGGCTCATGGTGCCCGGATCGACGTTGATATAAGGATCCAGCTTCAGCATCGTGACTTTCAGGCCACGGGCTTCGAGGATGGCGGCAAGGCTCGCGGAGGCAATGCCTTTACCCAAGGACGACACGACGCCGCCCGTCACAAAAATAAAACGCGTCATGGCTGCAGGCCGCTCGCAGTCGAATGTGAATAGGAAGAATAGGGGAAGCCTGCGGGAGCAGGCTCAGGACGGGGGCAAATTCTAGCAAACCGGCCCGGCTGGCGGCAAACCAAAACTCCGGGCCATGGCGCTAAACCATTGAATTTTCAGGCAGATGCCTGTTCGGGAGTGGATTTTTGCGGGCCGAGCAGACGAGCCGGCATCAGCAGCCGATAGCCGCGCCGCGGAATGGTCTCGATAAACTGGGGTACTCCGGTGTCATCGCCCAACAAACGCCGCAGGGCCCAGATCGCGTTGGCAACCCCCTGCCGGCCCACCGTCTCGTATTCGCCCCAGACCTCCGCCAGCAGCTCATCCGGTGACACCGGGCTCGGGTAGCGCTCGATCAAGCACACCAGCACGGCCAGCAGCTTGAGCCGCACCGGCTGCGATTGCCCGGCCCGATCGATGCGCTGGCGCGCCTCATCGATCCGGCAGTCGCCGAGTTGCCAGCAACGGCATTCCAATCGCATTGCCAACATCCCCTGTTCGCTCCCACTGCGTCGTGACTGGCGCGCCATCAATTCGCCCGGTCGCATCGACAGCGTTTCGTTTGTGCTCGGCATTTTGACAAACACGACGCAACCTCCCTGGAAAAAGTTTTGCAAGATGTGAATCGCCGGCAACAGCCACCTCGCCATTGGATGCCGACAGCAGAAAAATTACATCGAAACCGGCGATCGTTTGTGGCACTTTTCCGACCGCCAACCGGTAATAGTTGGCAATCGTTCGATTGACCTTTGACAGCCCCCGCATCGTCAAGCATTTCGGTCAAACGGCGGAGCACTCACGATGGCGCAAGCCCCACGCGCCATCTGAAAACCTGCTGGCTTGCTGCACTCCCTGGGCAAGGCCGCGTCCTGATCTGCCCCGCTCCGCCGTTTTCTTTTTTTCGCCCGTCTCCTGCACGCCACTGCCCGATTGTGAAAAATTCACAGCCGTTCCGCGCGCAAACATTTTCTTACCTGACGGAAACAAAATCAGACAATGCAAATTACATCTCGGCAAGAGTGTGGCTCCATTGCTGCCGCTGGCGCTTGATGTGACTGTTGTTTCGAAGTTGGCCGAGATTGCGAACAAGCCAACCAACAGCAGCACAACTCTGGAGAGAGATCATGACCGCGAGCCACCGTTCTTCCACGGAAACACATTCATCACACCGATGCCAGCGCACAACACCGCGAACGTCAAGCCTGCTGAGCGCAAGCCTGCTGGCGGTGCTCGGCCACAGCAGTCTCAGCGCGCAGGAAGCCACCAGCACCGAAACCGCCGGCGATGAAGAGCGCATCGTCATCACCGGCTCCCGGATCAAACGCACCGATCTGGAAGGGCCGAGCCCGGTGGTCACGATCACCGCGGACGACATGAACAAGGAAGGCTTCAACACGGTATTCGAGGCGCTGCGCTCGCTGTCGCAAGCGACCGGTGCCGTGCAGGGGGAGCAGTACGTCAATTCGTTCACGCCCAATGCCGAAACCCTGAACCTGCGCGGTTTCGGCCCCGGCCTGACGCTGTATCTGCTGAACGGCCGCCGGGTCGCCGATTATCCGCAGCCGTACAACGGCCAGAGCAACTTCTTCAACCTGGCGCAAATTCCGGCCGCCATGGTCGACCGCATTGAAATACTCTCCGGTGGTGCCTCCTCCATTTACGGCTCCGATGCCGTCGCCGGCGTCGTCAACATCATCACCCGCAAGGATTTTGACGGACTCAATGCCACGGTGCGATTCGGCGACACCAGCGACGGTGGCGGCGAATCGAAAAAGCTGCAGGTCGTCGGCGGCACCGCCATCGGCGATGGCAACCTGACCGTCGCCTACGAGTATTTCCAGCGCGATCCGATCTTCGGCAAGGACCGCGACTATACCGACAGCCGCAGCGACAATCCGACCTTGACCGGTCCGGCCATTCTGGACCGCGAGCTGCTGATCCTGAGTGGCACCCTGGTTGAATACATCGACCCGGGCGAAGCCGTCTGCGATCGGTTCGCCGACATGGAGTATGCGTTCCGGCCCGGCCGCGGCTACTACTGCGGACGCGACGGCGCCGGCGACGAGTCACTGCGTGGCGATCGCGAATGGCACACCCTCTATGCCAACCTCACCCTTCCGTTTGGCAGTGCCAGTGAGTTCTATGCCAGCTCCTATCTGTGGAAGAGCGAGTCCAAGCACAGCAACTTCCGGCTCTGGTGGGGCAGCGTCAATGGCGGCTATTACTACGATCCGAACTTCGACGACTTCATCACCTTGCAGCGGGTGTTTCAGCCGAGCGAAACCGGCGAGCAAACCCAGAATTTTGAAGAAGAAGCCATCGATATCGCCGTGGGCATCCGCACCAGCTTTGCCAATGGCATGGAACTCGATGTCGGCGTGAGCCATAACCGCGCCGACTTTGCCAGCCGCGAGAACCGGTTCAAGGAAGAAGCCATCAATGCCTATTTCCTCGGTGCCCAACAAGGCGAGCTGTTTGGCTTCCCGATCTATGAAGTGGATCTGGATCGGTTCTTCAACCCGCTGACGCGGGCCCAATCGGCCGCGCTGATGGGCGAAGCCACCAACGACGCCGACTCCGAAGCGACCACCGTCACCGTCAATCTGAGCGGAGATCTGGTTGAACTGCCGGCGGGACCGGTGCAGTTCGCCACTGTGTTCGAATGGGGCGAACAACGGTATGACATCAAGCTCGATGAACGCACGTTCAATACTGAAGGCCAAGGCTGGTGGGGGCTGACTGGCACCGGTGGTGGTGGCGAGCGCGACCGCACTGCGGTCGGTATCGAGTTCAGCGTGCCGCTCGCCGAACAGGTGAATCTGAACCCTTCGGTTCGCTATGACAAATATAACGACATCACCGCCGTCGACGATGCCGTCACCTATGGTTTGGGGCTCGAATACCGGCCGACCGACAGCCTGCTGCTGCGCGCCAAGTTTGCCACCAGCTTCCGGGCACCGGACATGCACTACATCTTCAGCGAAGAAAGCGGCTTCTTTGTCGGCATCATCGATGAGTACCTGTGCCGGCAGAACGAGCCGGATGTACCGCTCGGCGAGTGCGGTGAAACGTATACCGTGTTCGGCACCCGCGCCGGCAATCCGGAACTGGAAGAAGAAGAAGGCGAGTCCTACACGATTGGCATGGCGTGGAATATCACCGACAACCTCGCGCTCAATCTGGATTACTACGACATTGAACTGAAAGGCATTGTCAACGATTTGAGTTTGACCAACCTGCTGGCCGTTGAAGCCGCCTGCCGGATCGGCACGGATCGCGGCGGCAACCCGGTCGATGCCGGCTCCGCCGAATGTCTCGACGCCTTCAGCCGGATCGAGCGCTGGCCGGATGACGGTTCGCCAATTGCCAATCAGGTCCAGGAAGTACGTCAGGATCCGATCAACACCGGTTTGCAACGGCAGAAAGGTATCGATGCCCAGCTCAAGTACGATTGGCGCGAAACCGGCTTTGGCGATTTTGCGTTCAGCCTGAACTGGACTCATGTGCTCGAAACCCATTTGCAGGAGTACAAGGAAGACCCGATCGACAAGGATTACCGTGACAACAAGTTCCTCAATGGCGAAGCCCGCAGCCGCGTCCGCGGTTCGGTAACCTGGGCCATTGGCGATTGGAGCACCACACTGTTCGCCAGCCGCGTTGGCTCCATTGCCAACTATGCGTCGAACGATCGGCTGTCACCGTGGACCATCTACAACCTGTCGACCGCGTGGCAGGCCACCGATACCGATCGCATCGCGCTGATCGTCAACAACCTGCGCAACACCGAACCACGCATCGACGATACCCAGGATGCCTGGCCGTACTTCTATCGCGGTCAGTACAACGCGGTGGGCCGGGAGGTGTTTCTGGAATACAGCCACAGCTTCTGAGTGGCGCGTTGCAAGCAGAAAGAAAACAAACGGGCGCCAATGGCGCCCGTTTGTTTTTGCACGGCGGATCAGCGCCGGAACTGCCCTGCCCGCTCCCCCTTTAGCGAGACAACGCCACGCTGGAGTTTTCCAGTTTCCGCCGGACATCATGGCTGGGCGACGCGGCCAGCACGGTGCTCCCGCGTACGTAAATGCAGGCGATCTCTCTGCCGGCGAGCCTCTGGCGACCTTCCGGCGACCGGCATGGGCTGCCGCAAGCGCCAGTTCCATTTCGGCCGCGCGCCGACTGAGTGCTCCCGTTTACGCCGGCACCAGCTGCTGGCCACGCTGCACCGCGTACAAACCCGCCAACAGCATGGGTACCAGCAGTTTCCGCGCTACCGAGCGGAACAACATCCGGCTTTCCCCTGCACCACGCAGCCAATCCCATGCGGTGTCGTGGCGCTATCGGCAGTGGCCGGCTCGGCTTTGCCCCGGCCGCACCCGGGCTAGCCGGAGCAGCGCATCAGGACTCGGACTGCAGGCGCTTGGCGCGTTGCCAGAGTGCATCCAACGCCGCGTCATCCAATGCACTCAAGGCCACACCTTGTTGACGCGCCAGATTCTCGACTTGCCGGAAGCGCTGACTGAACTTGTCGGTGGCCCGGCGCAGCGCCGCTTCACTGTTCAGGTGCAGGTGGCGGGCAAGGTTGACGCAGGTGAACAACAGATCGCCAAACTCGTCTTCGATGGCATCGGCATCGCCGCTCAAGCGGGCTGCGGCCAGCTCGTCGATTTCCTCGTGCAGTTTGGCGGTCACCGCCTCGGCATCCGGCCAGTCAAACCCGCCACTGGCGGCGCGCTTCTGGATCTTCTGCGCCCGCGCCAGCGCCGGCAGCGCCAGCGGCACATCGTCAAGCAGGCTCGGTTCGCTGTGCACGGCTTTGGCGGCGCGCTCCTCGGCCTTGCGCGCCTCCCACTGCCGGTGCAGTTCCGCGTGCGAAACATACTGGCCTTCGCCAAACACATGCGGGTGCCGGCGAATCAGCTTGTCCGACATCGCCTGGGCGACATCGGCAAAATCAAACAGCCCCTGTTCCTGCGCCATCCGGGCATAGAACACCACCTGGAACAACAGATCGCCGAGCTCGCTTTTCAGCTCGGCAAAATCCTCGCGGGCAATGGCATCGGCCACTTCGTACGCTTCTTCCAGTGTGTGCGGCACGATGGTGGCAAACGTCTGATCGCGATCCCAGGGACAACCCTTGACCGGATCGCGCAAGGTCGCCATCAACTGCAGCAATTGCTCCATTGCCTGCGCCGTCTTGCTCACCACCTGCACTCCTTCCTGTTCTGCGTTGCCGGCAGTTTGCGGTTGCCGGCGCGTTGTTCACTCGCTGCGCCGGCGCACCGTCAGCACGCTCGGCAGCTTGGCGATTTGCGACACCAGCCGCGCCAGGCTGGCGGCATCGCGCACTTCCACCTGCAAGGCGATGCTGGTGATGCCGCTGCGCTTGTTGACCTGGGTATTGAGGCCGATCACGTTGATTTTTTCGTTCGCGACCAGCGAGGTGACATCGCGCAGCAAGCCTTGCCGATCGTTGGCTTCGATCGCCAAGTCGACTGGATACAGCGCCGAGCCATCGCTCTGCCACTGGACATCGACCACCCGCTCGTGACGATCTTCCAGTGCCCGCTGCATGTGCGCGCAATCGGCGCGGTGGATGGCAATGCCGCGGCCCTGGGTGATGTAACCGAGAATGGCATCGCCCGGCACCGGCCGGCAGCAACCGGCCGAATGGGTCATCAGATTGCCGACGCCCTGCACCGAGATGGCGCCGGTCGCCTCGCGATCGCTGGGTGCGCGTACCACCGGTTTGACTTCGGCACTCGCTTCCGGTTGTGGCATGTGCAAGGCGAGCAGGGCGTTGACCGCCTGCACCAGCCCGATCTCACCGGCGCCGATGTTGCCGTACAAATCATCGACGCTGTGCAGGTTGAAGCGCTCCGCGAGCGGCAGCAAATCGACTTTGCTGAGGCCATGGCGCGCCACTTCCTTGTCGAACAGCTCGCGGCCTTCGGCAATGTTCTGTTCGCGATTCTGCTGGCGGAAAAACGTCTGGATCTTGAGCCGCGCCCGGTGCGAATTGACGTAACCGAGATGCGGGTTGAGCCAGTCGCGCGACGGCACACCTTCTTTCGCGGTCAGGATCTGCACCTGTTCGCCGGTCTGCAGTTGATAGGTCAGCGGCACAATGCGGCCATTGACCTTGGCGCCGCGGCAGCGATGCCCGACCGAGGTGTGCACGTGATAGGCGAAATCGATCGGCGTTGAGCCGGTCGGCAGGTCGACAATCGAACCATCGGGCGTGAACACGTAAACCCGGTCTTCCACCACCTCGTGGCGAAACTCTTCGAGCAGCGCATTCGAATCGGCCACTTCTTCCTGCCACTCGACCAGTTGCCGCAACCAGGCGATCTTGCCTTCATGACCGGCATCGGCCGAAGCGGCGCCTTCCTTGTAACGCCAGTGTGCCGCGACACCGAGTTCGGATTCCTGATGCATGGCATAGGTGCGGATCTGCACCTCCAGCGCCTTGCCTTCGGGGCCGATCACTGCCGTGTGCAGCGATCGGTAACCGTTTTCTTTCGGCGTTGCGATGTAATCATCGAACTCTTTGGGAATGTGCTGCCACAGTGAATGGATGATGCCGAGCGTGGCATAGCAATCGCGGATTTCCGGCACCAGCACACGCACCGCGCGCACGTCGTAGATCTCGTCAAAGCCGACGCCTTTGCGCTCCATCTTGCGCCAGATCGAATAGATGTGCTTGACCCGGCCGCTGACCTCGCCCTGGATGCCGCTCTTGTCGAGCTCGGTCTTGATGACGTTGATCACGTTGCGGATGTACTGCTCGCGCTGCAGCCGCTTCTCGTGCAACTGGCTGGCAATGCCCTTGTACTGCGCCGGCTGCAGGTAGCGGAACGCCAGATCCTCCAACTCCCATTTCAACTGGCCTATGCCCAGACGGTTTGCCAGCGGCGCAAACACATCGCGGGTTTCTTCCGCCACCAACCGCTGGGTTGCTTCGTCCTTGTCCTTGACTGCGCGCAACAAATAAATGCGCTCGGCCAGCTTCAGCAGGACAATGCGGGTATCGTCAACCATCGCAATCAGCATCTTGCGCAGGTTGTCGCCCTGCGTCGCTGACAGCTTGTTGCCTGCCTTGCTCGACTGCAGGCTGCGGATCGCGTCCATCCGCAGCGCTCCACGCGCCAGCTTGGCCACCGCCTTGCCGAGTTTTTCCTCGACCGTTTCCAGTTTCAGATCACCGGATTGCAGACTCGGGTAAATCAGCGCCGCCACCAGCGTCTGGGTATCCATACCGAGCCCGGCCAGGATCTCGGCCATGACCAGCCCTTCCTCGAAACAGGAGAAACCAAGTTCGGTCTGGCTGTCCCAGTGCTGTTCGATGATCAGATCGAGCGCAACTTCGAGCTGCTTCATCTGCTCGGGCTCGCGCTGCACGCCGATGCGGCTCAGCCACGAGCTGAGATCGATGGCGCCATCGGGGGTGAGGGGGAATTCTTCGCGGACTTTGACCATTTTGGGTTTCCGTGTTCGGCACTCGGGAGTGTTCACGAAAGCCGACCGACAATTCGATGTTCGATAGTGCCGGGTCCCGCCCCGGCGGGCGGCCTACTTTCTTGACGCAAGAAAGTAGGCAAAGAACATTGCCCGGCTCCGAGCCGTGCTTCGCACGGTTCCCTGCGCATGTCATTCGGTGCATCCATGCACCTCACCCTTCGGGCGGCTTCGCCGTGCAAAACAGCAATCCTGCCGTTTTGTCATTCCGTCTGGGGCTTTTCAGACAGCACATCCCTGTGCAGTCTGAAAAGGCTTCGGCTTCCTGCCTCGCCCCTTCGTTTCACTACGGGCTGTTAACCCAGACTCCACTCCGCTGCTCGGCTCGTCGAACGGGCGGGAAAGTAAAAAGCAAGCCCACAGGTTCCGTTACAGTTTCTTCCCCGTTGGAAATACCATGGGGACGCTGAACTTAATTCTTGACTCAGATCCAGCTTTAGCCTCTGACTTTCCGCCGGCTCCCAACCCAATAGACATAACAGAGACCTTTATACCTGCGCTTGTTTCAGTTCCCTCTTGAACCGAAACCGCGATGTCGAAATCCACCTTTTCAACAATTCGACTGTCGTTTTGTGGTACTGACTGGCTTGATGACCGCGTCCGGCCATACGCCTGCGAATTTTCCGAGTTAACAACAATATCGGACGGGTTGACGATCGCGTTTGTCTGTGCGAGTTCCAAACTAGCCGCAGATATCCCCTCTGCGATTTGGCAAAGAGTCGATTTAACGAAGTCCTTTAGATCCATTGCTTTGCCTCCAAACTATCAACACAGTTAAAAGTAGCGCTGAGACGACTGTGCGCCCGTCTGACGAGCCGAGCAGCGGAGCGCAGTCCGGGTTAACAGCCCGCCAAAGGCGGGGCGAAGCCAGGGATGGCGAGCCTTTTTCGCGGGGCAGGAGCCCCGTCGAAAAAGCCCCGGACGGAGTGAGCAGCACAGGGAACCGTGCGTAGCACGGCGAGGAATCGGGCATGTTTCTTTGGTGACTTTCTTTGCGCCAAAGAAAGTTACCCGCCCGCCGGGGCGGGACCCGGCAATCCTGCCGCGCGGTACACAGCTCAAATAGCTGACTTCATCTCGTACAAGCCCTGATCTTGCCCCAGATTTCCGGACACCCGGCTAAGAGAGTAATCTCTAACCCTGAGGTGGCCCATGAAATCCAAGATGTCTAAAAAACCAACAACCCGTAAGAGCTATTCCCCGCAGTTCAAAGA
>JBMOMZ010000039.1:0-16095 GCA_049324755.1 Pseudomonadota bacterium | reverse complement strand
TGCCGCCGTGGGTGCGGGCCGACACGATGGTCAGCGCAGCGGTCAGCGAGGTCTTGCCATGGTCAACGTGACCGATGGTGCCCACGTTCACGTGGGGCTTATTACGTTCAAATTTTTCCTTCGACATAGCGATCTGCCTTTTCTTTCAGGTTTTGACGTTTGTATTGGTTGGCTGGCTATTCACATAGCCAGCCGCCCCAGTGAATCACTTCTTGCGCGTGGCAATGACGGCTTCGGCGACGTTGCTCGGCGCTTCCGAATAGTGCGAGAACTCCATCGAGTAGGTCGCACGACCCTGGGTAGCCGAACGCAGGTCGGTGGCATAACCGAACATTTCCGACAACGGCACCTGCGCCTTGATGGCTTTGATGCTGCCCGGCAAATCGTCCATGCCCTGCACGATACCGCGACGACGGTTCAAATCGCCGATGACGTCACCCATGTAATTTTCCGGGGTTTCGACTTCGACTTTCATCATCGGCTCAAGCAGCACCGGCTTGGCTTTCAGACAGCCTTCCTTGAAACCCATCGAGCCGGCAATTTTGAACGCCATTTCGTTCGAGTCCACATCGTGGTACGAACCGTCGAAAATGGTGACCTTGACGTCAACAACCGGGAAGCCGGCGATGATGCCGTTCTTCATCTGTTCCTGCACGCCCTTGTCAACGGCCGGGATGTATTCCTTCGGTACCACGCCACCAACAACGGCATTGACGAACTCGTAACCTTTGCCCGGCTCTTGCGGCTCGATGCGCAACCAGCAGTGACCGTACTGACCACGGCCGCCCGATTGACGCACGAACTTGCCTTCCTGCTCGACCTTGGCGCGAATGGTTTCGCGGTAGGCGACCTGCGGCTTGCCGACGTTGGCTTCGACTTTGAATTCGCGCTTCATGCGGTCGACGATGATTTCGAGGTGCAGTTCGCCCATGCCCGAAATGATCGTCTGGCCCGACTCTTCATCGGTCTTGACGCGGAACGACGGATCTTCCTGAGCCAGACGGCCCAGCGCGATACCCATCTTTTCCTGGTCGGCCTTGGTTTTCGGCTCAACCGCAACCGCGATAACCGGTTCCGGGAACTCCATCCGCTCCAGAATGATCAGGTGGTCCGGGTCGCAGATGGTGTCGCCGGTGGTGACGTCCTTGAGACCCACGCAGGCAGCGATGTCGCCGGCGCGGACTTCTTTGATTTCGTCACGGTTGTTGGCGTGCATCTGGACCAGACGGCCGATACGCTCTTTGCGGTCCTTGACCGAGTTGTAGACGCCAGCACCGGCTTCCAACACACCTGAATAGACGCGAATGAAGGTCAGCGAGCCGACAAACGGGTCGGTGGCGATTTTGAACGCCAGCGCCGAGAACGGAGCTTCATCACTTGGCGCGCGGGTGTCCGGCGTGCCGTCCATTTTCTCACCGGTCACGTCCGGAATATCGGTCGGAGCCGGCAGGTAACGAACCACGGCATCAAGCATTGCCTGAACGCCCTTGTTCTTGAACGCCGAACCGCACAGGGCCGGAACGATCTCGCCGGCGATGGTGCGCTTGCGCAGCGCGGCGTGGATTTCGTCCTCGCTGAGCTCACCGGTTTCGAGATACTTGTTCATCAGCTCTTCGCTGGCTTCGGCCGCGCTTTCGACCAGCTTCTCGCGCCATTCGTTGCACAGGTCGAGCATGTCGGCCGGAATGTCGCCGTACTCGAACTTCATGCCCTGCGACTCTTCGTCCCAGATGATGGCTTTCATCTTGATCAGGTCCACCAGACCCGAGAATGAATCTTCCTGGCCAATCGGCAGTACCAAAGGCACCGGGTTTGCGGCGAGACGATCTTTCATCTGGCCAATGACGCGCAGGAAGTTGGCACCGGTACGGTCCATCTTGTTGACGAAGGCCAGACGCGGCACTTCGTACTTGTTGGCCTGACGCCACACGGTTTCCGACTGCGGCTGGACGCCACCGACCGCGCAGTACACCATGCAGGCGCCGTCGAGCACGCGCATCGAGCGTTCGACTTCAATGGTGAAGTCGACGTGCCCGGGGGTGTCGATGATGTTGATGCGGTGTTCGTCGAACTGCTTGCTCATGCCCGACCAGAAGCAGGTAGTCGCAGCCGAGGTAATGGTAATACCGCGCTCTTGTTCCTGTTCCATCCAGTCCATGGTGGCAGCGCCGTCATGGACTTCACCGATCTTGTGGCTTTTACCGGTGTAGAACAGCACGCGCTCGGTCGTCGTCGTTTTACCGGCGTCGATGTGCGCGCTGATACCGATGTTACGGTAGCGGTTAATTGGGGTAGTGCGAGCCATTGCTTGCTCCAAATTCTCTGGATTGCTGTGCCGGTAGCGGGATGCCCAGTACCGGCACAAATGCGATTGCCAACCGGTGTGGTGCCAGGCACCACACGTCTGCGATTACCAGCGGTAATGCGAGAACGCTTTGTTGGCTTCAGCCATACGGTGCACGTCTTCACGCTTCTTGACGGCAGCACCACGGTTCTCAACGGCATCCAGGATCTCGGCAGCGAGACGCTCGGCCATCGACTTCTCGCCACGGCTGCGAGCGGCATCGGCGAGCCAGCGCATGGCCAGCGCTTGCTGGCGCGAGGCACGGACTTCGACCGGCACTTGGTAGGTGGCACCGCCGACCCGGCGGGATTTCACTTCCACCAGCGGACGGACGTTGTCGAGCGACTTTTCGAACAGACCCATGGCGCCAGCGGCGTCAACGTTCTTCTTGGTCGAAAGCAGATCAATGGCTCCGTAAACAATCTTTTCGGCGACCGATTTTTTACCGGATTCCATGATCACGTTCATGAACTTGGCGAGCACTTGGCTGCCGTATTTCGGCTCAGGCAGGACTTCCCGCTGAGCAACTACGCGACGACGCGGCATTGCTGTATTTCCTTCATCTTCAGGTGAGTCCGGCATGGGCGAGCGTCATCGCAAGCGACAACAGCCCGGCGAAGCCGGCCTTACTCGCATTTACCCGCAAAGGGTCAATGCACCTAAACGTTTGGGGGTCACGCACGATGAGGTGCGGACGGGTACTACTCCAAGCCTTGCGGCCGGGAGGATTACTTCTTCGGACGCTTCGCGCCGACGGCTTACTTCTTCGGACGCTTCGCGCCGTACTTCGAGCGGCTCTGCTTCCGGTCTTTGACGCCGGCGGTGTCGAGCGAACCACGGACAGTGTGGTAACGCACACCAGGCAAGTCTTTGACACGGCCGCCGCGGATCAGCACGACAGAGTGTTCCTGCAGGTTGTGGCCTTCACCACCGATGTACGAAATGACTTCGTAGCCGTTGGTCAGACGCACTTTGCAGACTTTACGAAGGGCCGAGTTCGGCTTCTTCGGGGTAGTGGTGTACACGCGGGTGCAAACGCCACGCTTTTGCGGGCAGTTTTGCAGCGCCGGTGACGGGGTCTTGCGCTTGATCTCCTTCCGGGGATTGCGCACGAGCTGGTTTACGGTCGCCATTGAAAACAAAACTCCAAAATTGAGAGTAAAAGCCCCTCGGCCGGAAAACCGGCTTTTAAGGGGTGCGGAATTGTAGAGATGGCGTCCAGTAGCGTCAAGGCATGTTGGCGCCCGGCCGGTCATCCGGCAGACGTCACGGCAGAACAAAAAGGCCAGCATAGGCTGGCCTTTTTGGTACATCCGTCTTCGGCCAAGGACCGGTTGAAGCACTCACTCCGCAGAAGAGCTCAGTGCATCGCGCAGTTCCTTCTCGGCATCGGTCGCGGTAACCGTCGGCTCGACACCGAGGCTCTCGAGACGACGACGACGGCGTTCCTTGTGGTACGCCAGACCCGTACCGGCCGGGATCAGGCGGCCGACGATGACGTTTTCCTTCAAGCCGCGCAGATCGTCCGACTTGCCGCTGACCGCCGCCTCGGTGAGCACGCGGGTGGTTTCCTGGAACGAGGCCGCCGAAATGAACGACTCGGTCTGCAGCGACGCCTTGGTGATACCGAGCAGCTGGCGCTCGAACGTCGCCTCGACCTTGCCGGCCGCGCGCAGACGATCGTTTTCTTCCAGCACCCGAACCGCGTCAAGCTGCTCGCCTTTCAACAGCTTGCTGTCGCCCGGCTCGGCAATGACGCCCTTGCGCAGCATCTGACGAACGATGACTTCGATGTGCTTGTCGTTGATCTTCACGCCCTGCAGACGGTAGACGTCCTGCACTTCGTTGACGATGTAGTTCGCCAGGTGCGAAATGCCTTTCAGACGCAGGATGTCGTGCGGATTTTCCGGACCTTCCGAAATGACATCGCCCTTCTCGACGCTTTCGCCTTCGAACACGCCGATGTTCCGCCACTTCGGAATCAGCTCTTCGTACGGCTGCGAACCATCGGTCGGGGTGATGATCAAGCGACGCTTGCCCTTGGTCTCTTTGCCGAACGACACGGTGCCCGAGATCTCGGCAAGAATCGCCGGCTCTTTCGGCTTGCGCGCTTCGAACAGGTCGGCGACGCGCGGCAGACCACCGGTGATGTCACGGGTCTTCGAACCTTCCTGCGGAATACGGGCAATCGCATCACCCTCGCCGACGGCCGCGCCGTCTTCGAGGTTGATGATGGCGCCGGCCGGCAGCGAGTACTGGGCCGCAATGTCGGTGCCCTTCAGCTGCAGGTCCTTGCCCTTGTCATCGACCAGGCGAATCGCCGGGCGCATTTCTTTCGCGCCGCGCTGCTTCGGATCGGTCACGACGATGTTCGACAGACCGGTCAGCTCGTCGGTCAGACGGGTGAAGGTCACGCCTTCGACCAAGTCGACGAACTTAATCTTACCGGCCACTTCGGTGACGATCGGGTGGGTGTGCGGATCCCAGTTCGCGACGATGTCGCCGCGCGAAATCTTGCCACCGTCCTTGACCGACAACACGGCACCGTACGGCACCTTGTAGCGCTCTTTCTCGCGGTTGTGCTCGTCGAACACGGTGATTTCGGTCGAACGCGACACGGTGACGAAGGTGCCGTCTTTCTTCTGCACCAGCTTGGCGTTGGCCAGACGGACCGTACCGCTGTTCTTGACCTGCACCTTGTTCTCGGCCGAGGCTCGCGACGCCGCACCGCCGATGTGGAAGGTACGCATCGTCAGCTGGGTACCCGGTTCACCGATCGACTGCGCGGCGATAACGCCAACCGCTTCGCCGGCGTTGACCAGGTGGCCACGCGCCAGATCGCGGCCGTAGCAGTTGGCGCAGACACCGAAGCGGGTTTCGCAGGTGATCGGCGAACGCACGACCACGTGGTCGATGTTGTTCTCTTCCAGTTTTTCGACCCAGCGCTCGTTCAGCAGCGTACCGGCATCGGCCAGCAAGGTGTCGCTGCCCGGCACATAGACCGGCTCGGCCAGGACACGGCCAAGCACGCGCTCGCGCAGCGGCTCGACGACGTCGCCGCCCTGAATCAGCGGGGTCATGTGCAGACCGTTGCTGGTACCGCAATCGCTTTCGGTGACGACCAGATCCTGCGCGACGTCGACCAGACGGCGGGTCAGGTAACCCGAGTTTGCGGTCTTGAGCGCGGTATCGGCCAGACCCTTACGGGCACCGTGGGTCGAGATGAAGTACTGCAAAACGTTCAGACCTTCGCGGAAGTTCGCGGTGATCGGCGTTTCGATAATCGAGCCGTCCGGCTTGGCCATCAGGCCCCGCATACCGGCGAGCTGACGGATCTGGGCCGCGCTACCCCGCGCGCCCGAGTCGGCCATCATGTAGATCGGGTTGAACGACTTCTGCTTCTCTTTCTCGCCCTTCGCGTTGATCACTTCAACGAAGGTCAGGTTGTCCATCAGCGCTTTCGAGACGCGTTCGTTCGCGCGCGACCAGATGTCGACGACCTTGTTGTAGCGCTCGCCAGCGGTGACCAGACCGGCAGCGTACTGCTGCTCGATCTCTTTCACTTCCGCTTCCGACTCGGCCAGAATCTTCTTCTTCTCGTCCGGAATGGTCATGTCATCGATACCGACCGAGGTACCCGAACGCGTTGCATAAGCAAAGCCGGTGTACATCACCTGGTCGGCGAAAATGACGGTCGCTTTCAGACCCAGAATGCGATAGCAGGTGTTCAGCAGCTTCGAGATCGCTTTCTTGGTCAGCGGCTGGTTGATCAGCTCGAACGACAGGCCCTTCGGCACGATGTCCCAGAGCATGGCGCGACCGACCGTGGTGTCATGCACCTTGGTCGACTCGGTGACCTTGCCTTCTTTGTCGATCTGCTTTTCATACAGACGGACTTTGATGCGGGCATGCAGATCGACCTGACCGGTGCGGAACGCGCGATGCACTTCAGCGGTATCCGCGAAGATCATGCCCTCGCCTTTGCCGTTGACCTTGTCGCGGGTCATGAAGTATAGACCCAGCACGACGTCCTGCGACGGCACCACGATCGGCTCGCCGTTCGCCGGCGACAGAATGTTGTTGGTCGACATCATCAGCGCGCGCGCTTCCAGCTGGGCTTCCAGCGTCAGCGGCACGTGCACGGCCATCTGGTCACCGTCGAAGTCGGCGTTGAACGCGGTGGTCACCAGCGGGTGCAGCTGGATCGCCTTGCCTTCAACCAGGACCGGCTCAAACGCCTGGATACCGAGACGGTGCAGGGTCGGTGCCCGGTTCAGCATCACCGGGTGTTCGCGAATGACTTCTTCGAGAATGTCCCAGACCACCGGCTCTTCGCGCTCGACCATTTTCTTGGCGGCTTTGATCGTGGTGGCAAGACCGCGGGTTTCGAGCTTGCCGAAAATGAACGGCTTGAACAACTCAAGCGCCATTTTCTTCGGCAGACCGCACTGGTGCAGACGCAGCGTCGGACCGACCACGATGACCGAACGGCCCGAGTAGTCGACGCGCTTGCCGAGCAAGTTCTGGCGGAAACGGCCCTGCTTGCCCTTGATCATGTCGGCCAGGGACTTCAGCGGGCGCTTGTTCGAACCGGTGATCGCGCGACCGCGACGACCGTTGTCGAGCAACGCGTCGACCGCTTCCTGCAGCATCCGCTTTTCGTTGCGGATGATGATGTCCGGCGCGTTCAGATCGAGCAGACGCTTCAGACGGTTGTTACGGTTGATCACGCGGCGGTACAGATCGTTCAGATCCGAGGTCGCGAACCGGCCACCGTCCAGCGGCACCAACGGACGCAGATCCGGCGGCAGCACCGGCAGCACGGTCATGATCATCCAGTTCGGCGAGTTGCCGGACTCAAGGAAGGCTTCCAGCAGCTTCAGTCGTTTGCTGAGTTTCTTCAGCTTGGTTTCCGAGCTGGTCTGCGGGATCTCTTCACGGATCTGCTCAACTTCTTTCGGCAGATCGAGGCCTTCGAGCAACGCCCGAATCGCTTCGGCGCCCATCTTGGCGTCGAACTCGTCACCGAACTCTTCCAGCGCGTTCAGATACTCTTCTTCACCGAGCAGCTGGCCGCGCTCGAGCGTGGTCATGCCCGGCTCGATCACGACGAAGGCTTCGAAATAGAGCACCCGCTCGATGTCGCGCAGCGTCATGTCGAGGATCAAGCCGATACGGCTTGGCAGCGACTTCAGGAACCAGATGTGGGCGACCGGCGAGGCCAGCTCGATGTGGCCCATGCGCTCACGGCGCACTTTTGCCAGCGCGACTTCAACGCCGCACTTTTCGCAGATGACGCCGCGGTGTTTCAGCCGCTTGTACTTGCCGCACAAGCACTCGTAGTCCTTGATCGGGCCAAAGATCTTGGCACAGAACAGGCCGTCACGTTCCGGCTTGAACGTACGGTAGTTGATCGTTTCCGGCTTCTTGACTTCGCCGAACGACCAGGAGCGGATCATGTCGGGCGAGGCAAGACCGATGCGAATGCGATCAAATTCGCTGAGGGTGGTCTGCTGCTTGAACAGGTTCAACAGGTCTTTCATGGCTTCCCCGTTTCGTAAGTTACGCTCGTGCGGGAGTGAGCAAGCCTCACTCCCGCACACGCCCTATCAGTTCTGGTCTTCCAGCTCGATGTTGATGGCCAGCGAGCGGATTTCCTTCAGCAACACGTTGAAGGATTCCGGCATGCCGGCTTCCATCTTGTGGTCGCCGTCGACGATGTTCTTGTACATGCGGGTACGGCCGTTGACGTCGTCCGACTTGACCGTGAGCATTTCCTGCAGCGTGTACGCAGCACCGTAAGCTTCCAGCGCCCAGACTTCCATCTCACCGAAGCGCTGACCACCGAACTGCGCCTTACCACCGAGCGGCTGCTGGGTGACGAGCGAGTAGGAACCGGTCGAGCGCGCGTGCATCTTGTCGTCGACCAGGTGGTTCAGCTTCAGCATGTACATGTAGCCGACCGTGACCGGACGCTCGAAGGCATCACCGGTGCGGCCGTCATACAGGCGCATCTGGGTTTTCGAGCTGTTGAAGCCGAGGCGCTGGGTGCGCTCGTCATCGCTCGGGTAGGCCAGGTTCAGCAGCTTGAAGATCTCTTCTTCCTTGGCACCGTCGAACACCGGCGAGGCGATCGGCACGCCACCTTTCAGGTTCTTGCCGAGGTTGATGATCTCGTCATCGCTGAGCGACTTCAGATCGACCTTGTTGGCGGCGCCATCGTTGTAAACGGTTTCGAGGAAGCCACGCAGTTCCTTGACGGCCTTGCTGCGCTCCTTCTCGAGCATTTCCTCGATGCGGTAGCCAAGACCGCGCGCCGCCCAGCCGAGGTGCGTTTCCAACACCTGGCCGATGTTCATACGCGACGGCACGCCCAGCGGGTTCAGCACGATGTCGACCGGACGACCATCGGCCATGTGCGGCATGTCTTCGACCGGAACAATGGTCGAGATCACACCCTTGTTACCGTGACGACCGGCCATCTTGTCACCGGGCTGCACACGGCGCTTCACCGCCAGGTACACCTTGACGACTTTCAGCACGCCCGGGGCCAGATCATCACCCTGCTTGAGCTTGTCTTTCTTGTTCTCGAAGCGCTTGTGGAACACGTCCTTCTGCTCTTCGATGTAATGCGCCAGCGCTTCCAGCTGCTGCTGCTTCTGCTCATCGCGCAGCTGGATCTGCAGCACTTCACCACGCTGCAAGCTGTCGAGGAACTCGGCGTCAACCGTCGCACCTTTCTTCAGCTTGTTCGGGCCTTTCTCGGCGACCTGGCCCAGCACCAGCGTGCGGGCACGGGCATAGGCGTTGTCTTCGAGAATGCGCTGCTCGTCGAGCAAGTCCTTGCGGATCTTGTCGAGCTGGGCTTTTTCGATTTCGGCGGCGCGCGAATCTTTCTCGACGCCATCACGGGTGAACACCTGCACATCGATGACGGTACCCGCCATACCGGCCGGCACGCGCAGCGAGGTGTCTTTCACATCGCTGGCTTTCTCACCGAAAATCGCCCGCAGCAGTTTTTCTTCCGGGGTCAGCTGGGTTTCACCTTTCGGCGTCACTTTGCCGACCAGGATGTCACCCGGTTGCACTTCGGCGCCGATATAAACGATACCGGCTTCGTCCAGCTTGCCGAGCGCCTGCTCACCGACGTTCGGAATATCGGAAGTGATTTCTTCCGGTCCGAGCTTGGTGTCGCGGGCGATACAGGACAGTTCCTGGATGTGCACCGACGTGAAGCGGTCTTCCTGCACGACGCGCTCGGAGACAACGATCGAGTCTTCGAAGTTGTAACCGTTCCACGGCATGAACGCGACCAGCATGTTCTGACCGAGCGCGAGCTCGCCCAGATCGGTCGACGGACCGTCGGCCAGCACATCGCCGCGGGCGACCACGTCGCCGACATTGACGATCGGGCGCTGGTTGATGCAGGTGTTCTGGTTCGAACGCTGGTATTTGGTCAGCGAATAGATATCAACACCGGCTTCACCGACATTCACTTCGTCGTCGTTGACGCGAACGATGATACGGCTGGCATCGGCGAAGTCGATGGTGCCACCGCGCTTGGCGATGATGGCCACACCGGAGTCAACGGCGACCGCGCGCTCCATGCCGGTGCCCACCAGCGGCTTGTCGGCGCGCAGGGTCGGCACGGCTTGCCGTTGCATGTTCGCGCCCATCAAGGCGCGGTTGGCGTCGTCGTGCTCAAGGAACGGTACCATCGCGGCCGCGACCGACATGATCTGCTGCGGCGACACGTCCATGTAATTCACTTTGTCCGGGGTGGACAGGGTGAATTCGCCTTGGTGGCGAACGGTGACCAGATCTTCGTTCAGGCGGCCTTCTTTATCCGTGCCGGCGTTGGCCTGGGCGATGATGAACTGGCTTTCGTCGTAAGCCGACAGATAGTCGATATCCATCGTGACTTTGCCATCGACCACACGGCGATACGGCGTCTCAAGGAAACCGTATTCGTTGGTGCGGGCAAATACCGACAGCGAGTTGATCAGACCAATGTTCGGGCCTTCCGGCGTTTCGATAGGGCAGACGCGACCGTAGTGAGTCGGGTGCACGTCACGCACTTCGAAGCCGGCGCGTTCACGGGTCAAACCGCCAGGTCCAAGCGCCGAAACGCGACGCTTGTGGGTGATTTCCGACAGCGGGTTGACCTGATCCATGAACTGCGACAGCTGCGAGCTGCCGAAGAATTCTTTCACCGCCGCCGACACCGGCTTGGCGTTGATCAGATCCTGCGGCATCAGGTTTTCGCTTTCGGCTTGCGACAAACGTTCCTTGACCGCGCGCTCGACCCGAACCAGACCGACCCGGAACTGGTTCTCGGCCATTTCGCCGACCGAACGGATACGGCGGTTGCCGAGGTGATCGATGTCGTCGACCTGACCACGGCCGTTGCGGATCTCGATCAGCGTTTTCAGCGCGGCAATGATGTCTTCTTTCGACAGCGTGCCCGGACCGGTGACTTCGTCACGGCCGACGCGGCGGTTGAACTTCATCCGGCCGACACGCGACAGATCGTAGCGCTCCTCGCTGAAGAACAGGCCGTTGAACAGCGTCTCGGCCGCCTCTTTGGTCGGCGGCTCGCCCGGGCGCATCATGCGATAGATTTCGACCAGCGCATCCAGCGGCGTCTTGCTCGAATCAATACGCAGGGTATCGGAAATGAACGGCCCCTGGTCGAGCTCGTTGGTGTACAACGTGCGGAATTCGGTCACGCCGGCCGCACGGATCTTGCCCAAGATTTCCTTGGTGATGATCGCATTGCAATCGGCAATGACTTCGCCGGTCTTGGTGTTGATGACCGATTTCGCCAGCACCTTCTCGAACAGGTACTCATCCGGCACCGCCAGACGGGTCACACCGGTTTTCTGCAGCGCAGCGACGTGGCGCGCCGTGATCCGGCGGCCGGCTTCGACGATGGTCTTGCCGGTGTTGTCGACGATGTCGAACGCCGCGGTTTCCCCGCGCAGACGATCAGCCACCAGCTCCAGTTCGAAGCTCTCGGCGCCGGCGTGAACGATGTTGTGCTGGAAGAACATGTCCAGCATCTGCTCGTTGGTGTAGCCGAGCGCGCGCAGCAGGATCGACACCGGCAGCTTGCGGCGACGGTCGATACGGACGAACACGCAGTCTTTCGGGTCGAATTCGAAATCGAGCCAGGAGCCGCGGTACGGAATGATACGGGCCGAGAACAGCAACTTGCCCGAGCTATGCGTTTTGCCCTTGTCGTGTTCAAAGAACACGCCCGGGCTGCGGTGCAGCTGCGACACGATCACGCGCTCGGTACCGTTGATGATGAAGGTACCGTTCTCGGTCATGAGCGGAATTTCGCCCATGTAGACTTCTTGTTCGCGAATGTCCTTGACCGTGCCGGCCTTCGCTTCCTTGTCGAAAATCACCAGGCGGATTTTGACGCGCAGCGGGGCACCATAGGTCAGGCCGCGAATCAGACACTCTTTGACATCAAACGGTGGCTCACCGAGATGCGAGGCGACATATTCGAGAGTGGCATTGCCCGAATAACTACTGATCGGGAACACCGACTGAAAGGCCGAATCCAGACCGGATTCCATTTTGACAGCGCCATTGCTGCCATAAAGGAACTGCCGATAGGAATCCAATTGAATGGCCAGCAATTCCGGCACATCAATGATCTTGGCCTGCTTACCGAAATCCTTGCGGATCCGTTTTTTCTCTGTATACGAGTACGCCATCTCACGTCCTCACTCGACTAAAACCACCGACAATCGGTACTTGATACGGTCCTACCGACTATCCCCGTGCTGCGCCAACCCTGGGTCATCAAAACACCGGCAGACCCAAGGCCGTATCAAAACGCGAGCTGTTCAACCCGCCGCAAGACCTTCGTCAAAACGCAAGTTCTCGCAAGCGGCAAAAGGCCGGTGGCGTTCTGCCACCAGCCCCTGCACAGCGACTGGAGAATTCCAGACGCCCAAGTGAAGCCTTACTTGACTTCGACCTTGGCGCCGGCTTCTTCCAGCTTCTTCTTCATGCCTTCAGCATCGGCCTTCGACACGCCTTCCTTCACGACGCCAACGGCCTCGACCAGGTCCTTGGCTTCTTTCAGGCCCAGACCGGTCAGTTCGCGAACGACTTTGATGACGTTCACTTTGTTGGCGCCGATGTCGGCCAGCTTGACGGTGAATTCGGTCTGCTCTTCAACAACAGCAGCAGCGGCCGGGCCAGCGGCCACAACAGCGGCAGCAGCCGACACACCGAACTTCTCTTCGATCGCCTTGACCAGCTCGACCACTTCGCTGACGCTCATCGCGGCGACGGCGTTAACGATATCGTCTTTCGACAGAGCCATTGCTCATTCTCCTGAAAACAATACTTAAAAGGATGATACGGGTTACGCTGCCTGCTTCTGGTCGGCAACCGCTTGAATGACCCGAGCGAACTTGGTCGGGATTTCGAGCAGGGTGCGGGCCAGCAGCGCGTAGGCTTCGTCTTTGGTCGGCAGGCTGGCGAGGAAATCCAGCTGCTTGCCATCCATCAACTTGCCTTCGAATGCCAGTGCGGTGACCTTGAACTTGTCATTGCCCTTGCCCACTTCCTTGAGCACGCGCGCGGCCGAAGCCGGTTCGTTCAGGGAGAAAGCGCAAATGACCGGGCCAACCAACGCCGGTTGCAGGCAGGCGAACTCGGTGCCTTCCACTGCGCGACGCGCCAGCGTGTTACGAACGACACGAATGTAGACGTTCTGCTGACGGGCTTTCACGCGCAGCGAGGTCAGTTCGGCGACCGTGAGACCACGGTACTCGGCCAACACTGCCGATGTAGCCTTCGCCGCAATGGCGCTGACTTCATCAACAATGGCCTTTTTGCCTTCGAGACCAAGTGCCACTTGATTCACCTCCACATGTTCCGCCTTGCAGCGGAACTGCCATGTTTGAGCTCTCGCAACGAGAGCCCTCCCACGGTGGACCCTCTCAGAGAATGAGTCGGGATCACCGTCTGCGCAGGGTGACGGTTTAAGTTGCTGCCAACAGCACAGCAACCCCTGCGGTCTTTGACGGTTGCCGTATCCGGTATCGCGCTTGCGCGCAGTGCCGGACGGCAACCCAAAGAACGTTCGGCTGCGCGCACGCAGCCGTAATGCCTTTCAGCTGAAAGCCGGCGCTTACTCGCCGATGTTCAGGCTGCCCGCATCGACCTGGACGCCAGGGCCCATGGTGGTCGACAGGGAAATTTTCTTCATGTACTGCCCCTTGGCGGTCGCCGGCTTGGCGCGACGCAGGGCAGTCAGCAGCGCTTCGAGGTTTTCTTTCAGCGCGCCAACTTCAAAGCTGGCCTTGCCGATCGTGGCGTGAATGATACCGGCCTTGTCGGTACGGTACTGGACCTGACCGGCTTTGGCGTTCTTCACCGCCTGGGCGACGTCAGCGGTCACGGTGCCGACTTTCGGGTTCGGCATCAAACCACGCGGGCCGAGGATCTGGCCGAGGGTACCGACCACGCGCATCGCATCCGGGGAGGCGATGACGAGATCGAAATCCATCTTGCCGGCCTTGATGTCGGCAGCCAGATCGTCCATGCCGACGATGTCGGCACCGGCGGCCTTGGCGGCCTCGGCATTGGCCCCCTGGGTGAACACGGCGACGCGAACGGTTTTACCGGTGCCGTTCGGCAACACGGTGGCGCCACGGACGACCTGATCCGATTTACGCGGATCGACGCCGAGGTTGACAGCGACGTCAACGCTCTCGACGAACTTGACCTTGCTGAGGCTCTTCAGCAGATTCAGCGCGTCATCGGCCGCATAGACTTTGCTGCGGTCAACGGCGGCCTTGATTGCCTTGGCGCGTTTGGTGAGCTTGGCCATCTGATTAACCCTCCACTTCGACGCCCATCGAACGGGCAGTGCCGGCGATGGTGCGAACAGCCGCTTCCAGATCCGCAGCGGTCAAATCCGGCTGCTTGGTCTTGGCGATTTCTTCCAGCTTGGCGCGCGAGATCTTGCCGACCTTCTGGGTGTTCGGACGCGACGAGCCGCTTTCCAGACCCAGGGTCTTCTTGATCAGCACCGAGGCCGGCGGCGTCTTGGTGATGAAGGTGAAGCTGCGATCGCTGTACACGGTGATAACGACCGGCAGCGGCAGTCCTTTCTCGACCTTGTCGGTCTGAGCGTTGAACTGCTTGCAGAATTCCATGATGTTGACGCCCTGCTGACCGAGCGCTGGGCCGATCGGCGGGCTGGGGTTGGCCATACCGGCCTTCACTTGCAGCTTGACGTAAGCTTGTACTTTCTTTGCCATGAGTGAAAATCCTCATTGGGTTCGAACGCGCCCACCGATAGCAGCAAGCTGCTACGGGGAGGCTCCCCTTTCGATGCTCGCCCGCGCAGCTGTCAACACAGACTGCCGAAACGGCATCAGGCCGATTGCGTCAGCAATCAGCCCTTCTCGACCTGACCAAAGTCCAGTTCCACCGGAGTGGAACGGCCGAAGATCAGGACCGAAACTTTCAAGCGGTTTTTCTCGTAATCGACCGCCTCGACGACACCGTTGAAATCCGCGAACGGACCATCGATGACGCGAACCATCTCGCCCGGCTCGAACAGCACTTTCGGCCGCGGCTTCTCCGAACCTTCCTCAACGCGGTGCAGAATGGCATCGGCTTCTTTATCGGAAATCGGTGCCGGCTTTTCCGGAGTACCGCCGATGAAACCGAGCACGCGCGGGGTTTCTTTGACCAGGTGCCAGCTCTCTTCGTTGAGATCCATCTGCACCAGGACATAGCCCGGGAAAAACTTGCGCTCGCTTTTGCGCTTGCTGCCACCGCGAAGCTCGACAACTTCTTCGGTCGGCACCAAAACCTTGCCGAACAGATGCTGCAAACCGTGCAGCTGAATCCGCTCTTCCAGACCTTTCTTTACCCGGTTTTCAAAACCCGAGTAGGCTTGAACCACATACCAGCGCATCGCCATTGTCGTTCTCCTTTTAGGCGATGATCAGGCCAAGCAGTTTGACCAGAACCCAATCGACCCCCCACAGGAAGATCGCAACGATGACCACGAACACCGCGACGATCAGGGTGGTCTGCATGGTTTCGGCGCGGGTCGGCCAAACCACTTTGCGAATTTCGGTGCGCGCCTCTTTGGCGAACTCCAGGGTCTCGCGGCCTTTCTGCGTTTGCAACGCGACAAACGCCGCGATGACCAGCGCGACAATGACCGCGCCGGCGCGGTAATACCACGCGTACTCGGCAAAATACTGATTGCCAATCACGGCAACGGCAATGAGGCCCGCGACCAGAATCCACTTCAGGGAATCCAGGCGAGTCGGAGTCTGCTCAACGTTGGTCGTCATGTCCTGTCGTCTCGTGCCCGGAGGCAAAACGCCCAGGCGGGCAGTTTTCTGCGCACCCGGGCGGAAAATTTGGCGGGCCAGGAGGGACTCGAACCCCCAACACCCGGTTTTGGAGACCGGTGCTCTACCAATTGAACTACTGACCCATGAATCATGAAACGGTGGCGGTTATCGCTTGCTGCCGTTTCCCCATCAAGCGCCTTCCCGGAGGAAGTGCGGCGGGAGTGATCAGCTCCCGCCGGTTACTGCTTATTGCTGCATCGATTGCTCGATGTGGCTTACTCGATGACCTTGGCCACCACGCCGGCGCCAACGGTACGGCCACCTTCGCGGATCGCGAAGCGCAGACCGTCGTCCATCGCGATCGGGGCGATCAGGGTCACGACCATCTTGATGTTGTCGCCC
>JBMOMZ010000038.1:0-1797 GCA_049324755.1 Pseudomonadota bacterium | reverse complement strand
CGCAGCAACTTGAGGTCGTGCGCACGGTCGTGGCCGCAGTGGAGCGGCCGGTATCGGTAAAGCTGTCGCCGTTTTATGCATCGGTTCCCGGCTTCGTGCGCCAACTTGCCGAGGTCGGTGCCGCTGGCGTCGTCGTGTTCAACCGTTTCTGGCAGCCGGACGTGAATCTCGACACGCTGGATGTCGACCGTACGCTGGTGACATCCACCAGTGCCGAGCTGCCATTGCGCCTGCACGCGCTTGCCCTGCTGCATGGCCGCATCGACATCGGCTTGTCGGTCAGTGGCGGGGTGCATACCGGCCTCGATGCTGCCAAGGCGATCCTGTGCGGCGCGCAGTCGGTGCAGATGGTATCGGCGCTGCTGGATAACGGCGTTTCGCGTCTGAAAGGTGTGGTCGAGGAGCTCGACTGGTGGCTGGGCGAGAAAGGTTACCCGTCAGTTGATGCGGCACGTGGGGTGCTGGCGCTGGAAAAGGCACCCAACGCGCACGCCCTGGAGCGCGTCAATTACCTGAAGATGCTGCAGGGCTGGATGCCGCGCCGTTGAGCAGAGCTGCGCAAGGCATCCGTTTCAGTTGTCCCAATTGAGCAGAATCCGTCGGGCGCGACCGTGATGCAGGTCGTACCAGGCTTCGGTGCGCGTGTAGATTTCGTCGTTGATTTCGCGGTGCAGTTCAGCCGGCGCCAGGTGCAGCCAGGGTGCCATGACGGTGATGCCGAAGCGGGTCAGATCAACACGCTGGTGGCCGAGTGCGCGCAGCAATTCAAGGGCGCCAAAAACCGGGGCTTGATCGATGTGGTAGCGCACGCCGAGGGCGCGTAGCGTTTGCGCCATCAGCTCGGTATCAAAGATGGTCAGGCGCGGCGTCGCCACTTCGGTGGCGAGGCGCGCAAGCCGGCTCCAGACCAGTTTTTTCTGCTCCTCGCTGTAGGCGTTCCAGTCGATGACCTCGTGGGCAAAACGCTTGCAGCCGCGACATACGTCGCCACCGTAGGTGGTCGAGCAGATGCCGATACAGGGCGTGCGGATGCGCAGCTCAGACATGCCGTTTACTGTCGGTCAGCGTGGGGTGCTGCGCATGCGGGTGCCTTTTTCCAGCGCCAGTCGCAGCTCATCGGCACTGAGGCCGGCGGCAAAGTAGGCGCCACTGACGCGCGCCTCGGTGATTGTTGCACCTTCGAGTTGCGCCGTGCGGAAATCGATTCCGCGCAGATCGCAGCCGCGCAGGCAGGCATCGCGCAGATCGAGGCCGTCAGCATCGATGCCGCGCAGATCGAGACCACGCAGCATCGCGCCAGCGAGGCTCACGCGCTCGCCAGCCGCACGCCGCCGATTGAATTCGCTGATGTTTTCTTCCAGCAGCAGGACATAGAGCGGGTGCTCGATGGCTTGCGGGCCGGGGCTCTTGATGGTCACGACATATCCTCGTGGGTTCTTGTGGGCCGGCGCCGGTTTGCAGCGCCAGGGTGAGCAACAACAGGCCGCCAGCTTGGGCCGGAACCCGACGGCTGCCAAGCCGGCCTTGGCAACCACCGGGAAAATAAGGGATAGTTGGCCGCTCGTTTGCAATACCAGCTGACGGCCGGCCATGCCGGACCGGAGACGCCAATAATGACAACAACACTCAGCGTACGGCGGTATGTCGGCGCGTTTTGCGTCGCCCTGCTGCTTTCTGCCTGCAGCACGATCAAGTCGGAATCGGCGGCCGACCCTGCTGCTCATTCTGGCATTGGTCTGCCCAAGGCAGCACAGCACCTGGCGCCATCAACATTGCCGCTGATGACCACCCCTGGCA
>JBMOMZ010000037.1:0-16316 GCA_049324755.1 Pseudomonadota bacterium | reverse complement strand
TTCCTTTCTGAAACTGGATGGCATTGATGGCCATGGTGGCACCTTCGAGTTTGCCGTTTTCGCCAGTTTCCGCTGCCTTCAGGCGCATTTTCTGCGCTTGTGATGTGGATCGACACTAATCAGGAAAAAATAAAACCGTCGTTCCCGCGAAGGCGGGAACCCAGCGTCTTCATTCACTGAGAACACAGTCACTGGATCCCCGCCTTCGCGGGGATGACAAGAAAATGCCGAAGCCACCCACACCAGCTAGAACCCGGGGCCCCATTCGCGCCAGCCGGCGATTCGGCGTTGGCGGCCGGGTACGCCGGCAGAGATAGCCGGCGTAGTGCTGGGCTATAAGCTTGTCCCGGCGAAAGCCGGGAGCAGGACGCCGCATCAGCACGTGCCCGTAGCCGCTAACGCCGAAGCGACGGGCGGTGTCAACCGACGCAACAGAACGATTTTGGCGCGTGGGGCGTGTTCTTTTGCTTACTTTTCTTGCACGAGCAAGAAAAGTAGGTCGCCCGCCGGGGCGAAACCCGGCAAACCATCCGCCCGCTCCGTGCCTGAGCAATCAAAGCCGCACCTCCGCCGGCTGCGGAACAAACAAATCCCCGCCCCGCCTTGCTAGAATCGCCGGCTATCCTCTAATGAAGCCCCCGGCCACCGCCGGCCGGGCCATAACGACCACGGACCGATAAACCCACCATGCGCCTGTCCCAGTACCCGCTTTGCACCCTGCGTGAGACCCCGAACGATGCCGAGCTCATCAGCCATCAGCTGATGCTGCGCGCCGGCCTTATCCGCAAACTGGCTGCCGGTCTCTACAACTGGCTGCCAACGGGCCTGCGGGTGCTGCGCAAGGTCGAGGCGATTGTCCGCGAGGAAATGAACAAGTCGGGCGCCATCGAGGTGCTGATGCCGATGGTGCAGCCGGCCGAGCTGTGGGTGGAGTCGGGTCGCTGGGCCAAGTTCGGCCCGGAGCTGTTGCGCATCAAGGACCGCAAGGACGGCGACTTCCTGCTCGGTCCGACCCATGAAGAGGTGATCACCGAGCTGGTCCGCAACGAAGTGCGCAGCTACAAGCAGTTGCCGCTGAACCTGTATCAGATCCAGACCAAGTTCCGTGACGAAGTGCGGCCGCGCTTTGGCGTGATGCGCGCGCGCGAATTCCTGATGAAGGACGCCTACTCCTTCCACATCAACGAAGAATCGTTGATGCAGACCTACCAACTGATGTACCAGACCTACTCGGCGATTTTCCGCCGTCTGGGCCTGGATTTCCGCGCCGTACAGGCCGACACCGGTGCGATCGGCGGCAATGCCTCGCATGAATTCCATGTGCTGGCATCGAGCGGCGAAGACGCGATTGCGTTCTCGTCGGCCAGCGATTATGCCGCCAACGTCGAGCTCGCCACCGCCGCCGCGCCGAGCCAGAGCCGGCCGGCCGCGACGCAAGCGCTGACCCGGGTGCATACGCCTAACGTCAAATCGATCAGCGAGGTCGCGGCGTTCTTCAAAGTGGATGCCAAGCAGACGGTGAAAACCATGGTGCTGTTAGGCGCTGCCACCGGCGAAGGCGAAGGTCGTCATTTGGTTGCAGTCTGCCTGCGCGGCGATCACGAGTTGAATCTGATCAAATGCGCCAAGCATCCGCTGCTCGGCGCCGATGTCGAGCTGGCGCCGGATGCGCTGATCAAGGAGAAACTGGGTTGCGAGCCGGGTTCGATTGGCCCGTCCGGGCTGACGATTCCAGTATTGGTCGATCGCGATGCCGCCGTGCTCGCTGATTTCATCAGTGGCGCCAACGACAGCGATTACCACTACACCGGCACCAACTGGGAGCGCGACGCGCTCGTCCACAGTGTCGGCGATTTCCGCAACGTGGTCGAAGGCGATGCCGCGCCGGATGGCAAAGGCACGCTTACCATCAAGCGCGGTATCGAAGTCGGCCACATCTTCGCGCTCGGCACCCGCTATTCCGCCGCGATGAAAGCCGCCGTGCTCGATGAGCAGGGCAAACAGGTGATCATGCCGATGGGTTGCTATGGCATTGGCGTGTCGCGCATCGTTGCCGCCGCCATCGAGCAGCACTATGACGACAACGGCATTGTCTGGCCGGCCGCCATCGCGCCGTGGACGGTCGTGCTGTGCCCGATGAACCTCGGCCGTTCCGAAACCGTGCGCGCCGCCGCGGAAAAGCTCTATGGCGAGCTGCAGAATGCCGGCATCGATGTGGTGTTTGACGACCGTAACGAGCGCGCCGGCGTGATGTTTGCCGACGCTGACTTGCTCGGCATCCCGTACCGCATCGTCATCGGTGAGCGCGGCCTGGCCGAAGGCAAGGTCGAACTGAAGTCCCGTCGTGAGAAAGAGCCCCAGCATGTCGCCCTCGATGGCGTTGTCGCCCAGCTCAAAGCCGCGCTGGCCGGGTAAGCACCGGCCGTTGTCGCTGTGGCAGCACGTCTGCCGCAGCGTGCTGGCGGCTGCGCTGCTGTTGGCGGTACCGGTGCTGACCGCACCGGTACAGGCGGCACAGCAGGAACGGCCAAGCGATGAAGTGCGCGCGCTGATCAAGAAAGCGATGCTCGAAAAGCACGACTTCGCCGACAAGTACGAAGCCCAGGTCTGGCTGGTCGACATGGCCGGCCGGCTGGAAAAACGGGCACCGAAAATCCCGGCGGCGGAACGCCTGCATGTGCTGCGCCGCGTGCATGCCATTGCCACCGAGTTCGGTCTCAACCCCCAGCTGGTGCTCGCGGTCATCGATGTCGAAAGCCGGTTTGATCGGTTCGCCGTCTCGAAAGCCGGCGCCCGCGGCCTGATGCAGGTGATGCCGTTCTGGCGGGAGGAAATCGGCGAGCCGACCGACAACCTGTTCGATGTCGACACCAACCTGCGTTACGGCTGCGCCATCCTGAAAATCTATCTGGCGCGCGAGAAAGAAAGGCTGGCACCGGCACTGGCCCGCTACAACGGCTCCTATGGTCAGGGCTGGTATCCGAGCCTGGTGATGAACGCGTTCTACAACCGCTGGTTCGTCATGCAGGATCGGCGTACCGTGATGACGGCAAGCGGACAGAAAGTCGCGGCGCCACTCGCCACCGCCTCCACCCCGGCAACCAGCGCCCGGCAACACTGAAGTTCCCGCAGCGCGCTCCGATCTCTTGTCACGACAACTCCAGCTACACTTGCAGCACGCTGGATGCGATGACAACACCGATCACAACAACAATGACAACTTCCCGAACTGCGCTGGTGCTCTCCGGCGGCGGTGCCCGTGCGGCCTATCAGGTCGGCGTGCTGAAAGCCGTCTGTGAACTGCTGCCGGATCAGAAAACCATTCCGTTTCCGATCATCTGCGGCACCTCGGCTGGCGCCATCAATGCCTGCGTGCTGGCCTGCTATGCCTCGCGTTTTCGCATTGGCATGCGCCGGCTCGAGCACGTCTGGGCCAACTTTCACGCCGGTCATATCTACCGCGCCGACTTCATGGGCATGAGTGCCAATTCGCTGCGCTGGCTCGGTGCCGTGCTGCGCGGCCGCCAACGCACCGTGCCGGCGCTGAGCCTGCTCGACAACACGCCGCTGCGGCAAATGCTCAGCAAAGTGGTGCCGTTCAACGACATCGCGCCGGCAATCAATGCCGGCGACCTGTACGCGGTATCGGTCACCTGCTCCGGTTACAACTCCGGTGAATCGGTGAGCTTCTTTGAAGGCCATCCGGAAATCGACACCTGGCGCCGCTACCGCCGGGCCGGTGCCCGCACCCGCATCCAGTTGCAACACCTGATGGCCTCGAGTGCCATTCCGCTGGTGTTTCCGGCGGTCAAAATCAACCGCGAATACTTTGGCGACGGCTCGGTGCGCTTCCTCGCGCCGATCAGCCCGGCACTGCACCTCGGCGCCCGCAAGGTGATGATCGTCGGTGTTGACCCGGTCCGCACCGAAGGCAGCAGCGACCGCGTGGTCGCGCGCAACTACCCGACACTGGCCGAAATTGCCGGCCACGTGCTCGACAGCGTGTTCATCGATTCACTCGACAGTGACATGGAGCGCCTGCAGCGCATCAACAACACGCTGTCGAAGATCCCGCCGGACGTGCGCGCGGCCAACGGCATCAACCTGCAGCCGGTCGAAACCCTGGTGATCGCCCCCAGCCGCGATCTGTCCGAACTGTCCGGCCAATACGCCCGCGAGCTGCCGCGTACCGCCCGCTTCTTCTTCCGCCGGATCGGCATCAGCGGCCGGTCAGGCTCGACCATCCTGTCCTATCTGCTGTTCGAGTCCGGCTATACCAAGGAGCTGATCGCGCTCGGCTACGAAGACGGCATGCGCCAGCGCGACGACATCCTGCAGTTCTTCCAACCAGCGGCCGCATAAGCCGACCGGCGGTCCGCCGCTGCCCGTACCACCGTGCCGGGACCGGCTACACTTGGTCTGTCCCCGTCAGTGTTACGCCTTGCCATGACCGAGCTGTCCGAACTGGAGCGATTACGCCGTGAGCTCGCCACAGCCCGTGACCGCATCATGCGGCTGGAGCGAGTCGCCAACCGACGCCGCTATTCGGCGCAGTTGCAAGCGGCGCTCTATCGCATTGCCGACATCACCGCCGCCGACATCCCCATGGCGGAGTTTTTCCATGCCCTGCACCAGGTCATGCGCGAGCTGATGTATGCCGAGAACTTCTTTATCGCGCTGTACGATGCCAATGCCGAAAGTTTCTCGATGGCTTACTTCGTCGACACCGTTGACGATCTGTCGCTCGATGCCTTGCAGAACATTCCGACCTCGCAACTGAAAGGCACGCTGACCGGCTATGTGCTGCGCACCGGCAAGCCGGTGTTTGTCGACGAAGAGCAGATTGAGGCGATGCACCAGTCCGGCGAAATCGGCCATACCGGCGCCGACTGCATTGAATGGCTCGGTTGCCCGCTGATCGCCGGCAACCGCACGCTCGGCGCCATGGTGGTGCAAAGCTATGACCGCAATCGCCGGTTCCGGCAAAGCGATCGCAAATTGCTGATGTACATCTCGCGCCACATCGCCACAGCGGTCGAGCGCAAGCAGGCCGACGAGAAACTGGCGGAAGCGCACCGCGAGCTGGAAGCCAAAGTCGAAGCCCGTACCCATCAACTGAAAGAAACCCTTGATGCCCTGCAACTGCAGATCGCCGAACGCGAACGCAGCGAGCTGGTGCGCGAGGCCTGCTACGACATTGCCGAACAAAGCCAAACGGCAACGGCGCTGGATGAGTTCTATGCCTCGGTGCACGCCATCGTCAACCGGCTGATCGACGCTCGCGACTTCTTCATTGCCTTGTACGACGAAGACAAAGGGGAACTGAGCCTGCCCTATCTGGTCGACAAATTCCTGAAAAATCCCGGCACGATCAGCCTGCCACGCACCGAGCTGGCAAGCTCGCCCCTGTTTACGGCCGAAGTGCTGCGCACCGGGCTGACCTTGCTGCTCAACCGCGAGGATCTGCAAAACCGGCAAGGCAATCCCTACGGCGGCGAGACAGCGCCATCGGCCTGGCTCGGCGTGCCGCTGCACATGAACGGCAAAACCGCCGGTGCGATTGTGATTCAAAGCCACCAACCGGACGGCAGGTTCTCTGTCGAAGATGCCGCTTTGTTGGAGTTTGTCGCCTCGCATGTCGCAACGGCCCTGCAACGCCGACAAGATGCCGACTCCCTGCGCCGCGCCCACCTGGAACTGAAAACCATCAACGATGAACTGGAGCACCGCATCGCCGAACGCACCAGCGCGCTGGCCAGTGCCAACGAGGAGCTGGAACAATTGCTGGAACAGCGCCGACTGATCAACGAGCAACTGGCGCACGATGCCCATCATGACGTGCTGACCGGGCTACCGAACCGGGCGCTGCTGCGGGAACGGCTCAGCAACACCATCCAGCGCAATCTGCGGCGCAAATCCCTGCGCTATGCCCTGCTGTTTCTTGATCTGGACCGGTTCAAGGTCATCAACGACAGCCTCGGTCATTTGCAGGGCGATTTGCTGCTCTGCGAGGTCGCCAAACGCCTGCAGCAAAGCGTACGCACCGGCGATACCGTGGCCCGGCTCGGTGGTGACGAGTTCTGCGTACTGCTCGACGACATCGACAAGACCGCCGACATCGAACACATTGCCCGGCGCATCCTGACCAGTGTCTCGGCGGTGTATGTGCTGAGTGGTCAGAATCTTTACACGACGACCAGCATCGGCATCACCACCAGCCTGCTGGGTTACAAGGATGCCGATGCCGTCATCCGGGATGCCGACGCCGCGATGTACGAAGCCAAGGCGCAGGGCAAGGCGCGCTACTGCTTCTTCGATCAGAGCCTGCACCAGAACGCCTTGAACCGGCTGAAGCTGGAGAACGATTTGCGGCTCGCGGTCGACAACGGCCAGATCATCGTTTACTACCAGCCCATCTACGATTTGCGCAGCCAGCAGATCGCCAGTTTCGAGGCGTTGGCACGCTGGCAGCACCCGCATCTTGGCCTGATCTCACCGGCCACGTTCATTCCACTCGCCGAGGAGACCGGCCTCATCAATGAACTCGGCATGCGGGTGCTGCGCGATGCCACCGCGCAAGTGCGCCGCTGGCGCGAGCAGGGTCATCCGAATCTGGCCGTCAGCGTCAACCTGTCCGGCCGGCAACTGACCCAGCGCGATTTCCTGGCACAGATTGAAAGCATTCTGGCCGACAGCGCCCTGCCGCCGCAGGCGCTGAAACTGGAGATCACGGAAAGCCTGCTCATTCAGCATTTCGATATGGCGCAGCGCTTCCTGCAGCAGCTGCAAACCATGGAGATCCAGATCCTGCTGGATGATTTCGGCACCGGCTATTCCTCGCTGAACTACCTGCACCAGTTCCCGCTCGATACCATCAAAATCGACCGCACGTTCCTGCAGCAAATCGCCAGCAGCGAGAAAAGCCTGCAGCTGCTCAGCGGCGTCCGCACCCTGGCAAGGAATCTCGGGCTGACGCTGGTGGCAGAAGGCATTGAAACCAGCGCCCAACTGAAGTTGCTGCGCGAACTGGGCGTCGAGTTCGGCCAGGGCTATCTGTTCGGCGCGCCGATGCCGGCCGATCAGGCCAGCGGCTTGCTGCGGCAATCGCATCCGGCCTTTGCGACCGAACTGTCGTGAGAACGAGGGTGAAAAACTGCCTGAAGCACAACGGAAAACGGTTCTGGCGTCCGGCTCAAACTGCCGTCCGGCTGTTGTCCCCCAAATTGCCGCCAAGATCGGCGCCAAGATTGCCGCGAAGCTGCGCGGCAAACGAAAACAGCGGACCTTCAGCGTGCAGCAACCGGCTCGCCGCTGACGCCGTCGGCTGTCCTGCCGCCGTCACCAAAAGACCGGGCAAGGCGATCAACGTGTCGTTGTAGAACAGCTTCGGCCACAACGGCCGCAACCACGCCGGAATGCGCGCTGCCTGAAACAGATCTTTGAGTTCGCGCCGGCCCTGGCGGCCCGCCAGCGCCACCCGCAGTCCCGGCGTGTGCCAACGCACGCTGACCTGTTCGTCCGCGCATGGTGCGCGCACTGACAACGCGGGCAACGCTTCCGTTACCGCACGCGGCGCCGCTTGCCAGTGCAGCACACCCAGCGCATGTGGCAGCGTCAGCATCGGCGCCTGCATCGGCATCGACGTCGGCGAATCGGGCCACGCGACGATGGCCTCAATGGCGGCCGGCCATACCGGCGTCAGCAGCAGGCAATCGCCGTAAACGCGCAGCACGTGCGTGGCCCACTGCATCATGATCCGATCCGATCCCGAAGCCAGCTGACGCAAAAACTCCTGCAGCTTGTCGGCATTGGGCAAAGTGCAGCCGCGTTGTTGCAACCAGTGCCGCAGCAGGTTGGCCTGTCGCGGTGCGGACAGCTGCAACAAACGCGACCGCTGCAGCAAACCACCGGCCGTTTGCGCTGCCGCCCGATCCAGCGCTGCGAGCTCGGCCAGCAAGCCGACCGTTTCGGCCTGCCAGTGCACCGCCCGCAGCAACACTTCCGCCGCCCCGTCGCGCTGACGCAGCAGCACCGGCATCAACTCACTGCGCAAACGGTTGCGCGCCAAGGCGTGATCGTCATTGCTCGGATCGTCAATCCAGCGCCAGCCGCGTTGAGAGGCCAGCGCCGCCAGCGCGTCACGCCGCACCGCCAGCAGCGGTCGGCACAACTGGCCGGCGGCAAACGCGCCCGCAGCCGGCATGCCGGCAAGACCGTGCGGACCGGCGCCGCGCAAGAGCTGCAACAGCAAGGTCTCAAGCTGATCATCGGCGTGCTGGCCGAGCAGCAGGATTTCGCGTTCGCGCAGACGATCGGCAAAGGCCGCGTAGCGCGCCTCACGGGCATCGGCTTCCAGCCCCTTGTCGGTGCGCGTAACCGAGAGCGTCACCACCTCGAGCGGAATCGCCAGCGCCGCGCATTCCCGCTGGCAGTGCAGAACAAACGCCTCGGCCGCCGCTTGCAATTGATGATTGACATGGATGGCGCGCAAACCGAGCTGATGCTTCTGGGCAAACGCAAACGCCAGATGCAGCAGCACGGTGGAGTCACGGCCCCCGCTATAGGCCACCACCAGCGACGGTGGCGTCGTGTGTTGTGCAGACGCTGAAAACAACAACGCCCCGAGCGCTGAGGCAAAGGCTTCAGCCGGGGCGTGTGTGGTCATGACCAGTGCTCGCGTGTGCTGCGGATCAGGTCTCGGCAAAGACACCGAAGCCCATCAGGCGCTGGTAACGCTGGCTGAGCAGTTGTTCTTCGCTGAGTTTGTCGAGTTCAGCCAGATCCTTGAGCAGCTGTTCGGCCAAGGTCTGCGCCATCTTGCGCGGCTCGCGGTGGGCGCCGCCGAGCGGTTCTTCGATGATCGCGTCGATCAGTTTCAGCTCTTTCAGCCGCTTGGCAGTAATGCCCATGGCCGCCGCCGCTTCCGGTGCTTTCTCGGCACTGCGCCAGAGAATGGAGGCACAACCTTCCGGCGAAATCACCGAATAAGTCGAGTACTGCAGCATGTTGACGCGATCGCCGACACCGATCGCCAGCGCGCCGCCCGAACCGCCTTCACCGATCACGGTGCAGACGACCGGCACTTTCAGCTCCGACATCACTTTCAGGTTGCGGGCAATCGCTTCCGACTGGCCACGCTCTTCGGCACCAACGCCCGGATAGGCGCCGGGGGTGTCGATGAAAGTGAGGATCGGCATCTTGAATTTTTCCGCCAGCTGCATCAGGCGCAGCGCCTTGCGGTAGCCTTCCGGCCGCGGCATGCCGAAATTGCGGCGGATTTTTTCCTTGGTGTCGCGGCCCTTCTGGTGGCCAATGACCATCACCGGCCGACCGGCCAAACGGGCGGTGCCACCGACAATGGACGGGTCGTTGGCAAACGCGCGGTCGCCGCAGAACTCGTCGAAGTCGGTGAACAGTTCGTTCAGGTAATCGAGCGTGTACGGCCGCTGCGGATGGCGGGCCATCTGGGCGATTTGCCAGGCATCGAGATTGGCGAACACCTGCTTGGTCAGCTGCACGCTTTTCTTGCGCAGCCGATCGATTTCTTCCGTGATATTGATTTCGCCATCGTCACCGAGCTGGCGCAGCTCCTCGATACGGGCTTCCAGTTCGGCAATCGGCTTTTCAAAGTCGAGAAAATTCAGGCTCATGGGGCTCTATTGTCCGGTCAACCCGCCCTTGCTGGCCGCCAGCCACTGAACGGCGGGCGGCGCCCGCGGGCGCAGGGGGCGTAGTCTACCAGCGGCAAGCAGGCCTAACCATCTGACCAGCGGCAGCAAGCTGCTGGCCCAGAACGAAAAAACGGCATGGCGGCCGAGCCGACATGCCGTTTTGACGGGCCTTTCGGCCCTTCAACACCTCAGCCGTTGCAGCTGCGGCTCAGGTAGGTGTGAGCCGCTTTGGCCTGCACCAGACCGTAGCCGAACTTGGTGTCACGACCGGCAGTACCAAGGTCCTGGGCCGTGGCATTCAAGGCGTTGCGGATCTGGGTCGCGGTGCAGCTCGGGAAGTAGCTCCAGACCAGCGCCGCAACCGCCGACACGTGCGGGGTCGCCATCGAGGTGCCGTCAAAGTAGGCGTAGTTGGCGGCTTCGACACCGACCGTGGCGTTCTGGCCAAGCTGGGCCTTCATCGCCGCACCTTCGGTGTCGCTCGCGGTGACCGACGGAATGGTGGTAACCGTGGTGCCGAGCGTGCCGCCGAAACCACCGGCCGCATTGTTGTAGACCACCGCGCCAACACCACCGCTGTTCTGGCAGTTAGCGACCTTGGTGGCGAAATCCACCGTGCCGCGCTGGATCAGGCAGACTTTGCCGGCGACAGCGGTGTTGACCGCATCACCAATGCCGAAGTCAGCCAGCGGCGCAGTGACCACTTGCTTCGGCGAGCCGGTCATGTCGCCCGGCGCATAGCTGACGCCGCCGACCGACAGCACCGACTGCGAACCCGAACCCATCGGCACGGTCGACAGCACACCGACGCCTGGACCGGCGATTTCCACTGCACTGTTGTACTGCGAGAACGTCGCCCAGGCCTTGTTCTCATCAACGGCAGCGACCGACATCACGCTCGCGTACGAGGCCGGGTAGGACAGCGTGGTGTTGCCGTCGTTGCCCGCCGCCGCGATCGACAGAATGTTCTTCGACAGCAGGCTCTTGAACGCATTTTCTTCGGTGCGGCTCTTGCGGCCACCACCGAGCGACATGCTGATGACGTTGGCGCCGGCGCTGGCGCACTTGTTGGCAGCCGTGACCAGGCTCGACGAATAGGCCCAGCCGTCGGCGCCAAACACCTTGACGATGTGCAGCTTCAGGTTGCGGTTCGGGTTGACACCGACCACACCGACGCCGCTGTTGTTGATGGCGGCGATGGTGCCGGCCACGTGGGTGCCGTGGCTGTTTTCATCGGTGTACCACCAGCCGGTGCCGCTGTCGTATTCGCCGGTGACGTTGTTGGCACCGAGATCTTCATGCGACCGGTCATAGCCCGAGTCGATGATGCAGACCTTGCGGTTGCCGGCCAGGGCATCGCCCTGCGGCAGCTGATCGGCCTGCACCATGCGGATGCCGTACGGCTCCAGCTGACCGGCGAGGTACGGCGAGGTCGACGGCGTGGCGAGCGCGGTCGGGTAACGCTTGAGATCTTCCTCGACGTATTCCACGTTCGGGTTGTTCTGCAGACCTTTCAGGGCCTGCACCGGCACTTCGATGGCAACCGCGTTGGTGCCGAAGATTTCCTGCTTGATCTGACCGCGCGCAGCGTGGACGGCAGCCTTGCCTTGTGCCGCCAACCCTGGCTTGAACGCGACGATGACGCGGGTGGAGTCGGCTTGCGCAGCAGTGGCGACAGGCGACAGGAACAGCGATGAAACAACAGCAAAGCCGATGGCCGTGCTGACAGCAGACAGCTTCATAAAACTCCCTAGCGTTGCGCGAATAATTAGTATCGGATTACGAACAGCTCGCACACCGCTGCTGCCCGTATCGCAACAGCTGAATGCGGAGGGTGGTTATAAATTGCACTGTTCATAAGGCGCAGCGACCTTATGTCGACCTGTCAATTTGTGTCAATAGTTCACAAAAATTTATCTTGACTGTATCTGTTTGTATCAGGCAACTCGCACACAGATACTAAATAACGGCTCGAAATCACCAGATCTCCGCGATATGCCGTACTCAAGGACGAAAACGGGTTTCGTCAGACCTCGGGCGTCTGGTCACGCGTCATGCCGGCCACGCTCGAAGTCGACGGCTCTTAATCGATAGTCTGAGCCACGATGCGCATCGGCATGGTTCCCCGCGCGACACACCACCGCTGAACGCCGCATCCGTGCGTCACCCAAAATACTCAGCACAACGCGGCAGACCGCCGTTCGCAAGGTCATCACATCAAGACCGCTCTGCCGCGCCGCCATCATGCCGCCCCCAACGACTGCGCACGCCGGCGATGTTGCAAGCACAACCGGGCAACGGAAACGGCCTTCCGCAAAGACCGGCATCGCCCCCTGCTACACTTCGCCTACCTCAAGGCATTGGCTCGGTCCCGCATGCCCGTCGCGACAACAGCAAGAAAAATCACCGCCGCCCTGCTCACCGCCACACTGGCATGTAATGCCGCAATCGCGTCCGAACCGACCATCACGCAGGAAGACCTGCTCCGGCAGCCGGAACTGCCGGCCGAGCTGTCGTCACGGCCGTATCCAGACCGCGTCGACTGGCTGCAACAGGCACTGGCCAGCAGTGACAACGCCGCACGGCGCTATCAACTGAACCGCGAACTCGCCATTACCCATAACGAACACTACGCCAATGACAAAGTGCGCCCGATCTGTCGCGACACGCCGCCCTTGTCGTTCGATCTGTTCTATCGCTTGCTTTGTCTCGAAAGTGAACAATACAGTTACGAAGACAGCATCCGCCGGCTGTTGGCGCTGTACAACGATGCCATGGCCGCCGACAACACCGCGATGGCGGCAACGGCCTTGTCCAGCGTGGCCTGGAAGCAGTCCAGCAATGGCGATATCGCCGACGCCTTTCGCAACTATGAGCGGGCGCTGGTGCTGGCAGAAAAAGCCAGTCCCGAATCGCTCTACGCCATCATGGCGGATACCGCCACCCAGTACATCATGTACGGTGATCAGGACTACATCCAAAAAGGTATTCAACTCCAGAAAGGCGCAATTGCACGACTCGAAGAGCTGAAAGCAAAGAAGCCGGAATCCACCGCCTACGCGAACGACTTCATCATCCTGTTACAACACAACATCGGCATCGCCTATGCGCTGCACCTTTATGACTACACCAAGGCGCTGGACTGGTTTGACCGAGTCAAACTCGATGAAACCGATCTCGCCCGTTCCACGCTGGTGTTCTCGGCGCTGTCGGCGGCCGAGCTCGGCGACACGGCGCTCGCAAAAACCAAACTCGCGGCCTCCTACCAGGCCGTCAAAAGCACACAAGCCAATACCGATTACCTCGACTGCTACCAGCAGCTGGTGAAAATGAAACTGAACCAGCCGGGTGAGCTGCAGCTCTGTCGGCACATGCCATCGGTCACGCCGATGGAAGTACTTCTCGACGTCTACAAGCGCATGGCAACCATGACCGAACCGGACTGGCGACTGACCGGCCTCGAAAAACTCCATGAGCTTTACCTCAGCAAGCTGGAACCACAACTCAAGCTGAGCTCGACCCAAGCCGCCTCGCACGCCGAGCTGAGCCGCCTGCAAATGGAATCCAAACTGAAAAGCGAGCTGCTCGAAAAAGAGCAGGCACTGAACGAAGCCGAAAAGGAAAAACGCCGGACGCAGACCATGCTGATGGTTGCCGCCAGTACCATTCTGCTGCTGATCATCCTGGTTATCGCCATTCAGCTGCGGCAGAACCGCAGACTGGCGCGGCAATACGAATCACTTAGCGTCCGCGACGGCCTGACCGGCCTGAACAACCGCCGCCATTTCGAGCAGAACATTGACCGTGAGCTCAACTTTGTCAAACGCTCCCAGCAAGACGGCACCAGTCACAGCCTCGCCATCTACCTGTTTGACATTGACCACTTCAAGCGCATCAACGACAACCACGGCCATGACGCCGGCGATGCCGTCATCATCGAATTCGGCCGGCGCATCCAGACCGCCATACGGGAAACCGACATGCTCATCCGGTGGGGTGGCGAAGAGTTTCTGCTGGTGGCGCGCATCCAGCGCACCGACGAACACCACCACATTGCCGAGCGCATCCGCAGCGTAATTGCAGAGCAACCTTTCCAGATTGCCAAAGCAATCAGCCTCCATGTCACCTGCACCATTGGCGGCGTCATTTATCCCTATGCTGACCAGAAGGATGCCGGCCAAAAGACCGTTCCATGGGACTGGAACAAACTGGTGCAACTGGCCGATGTCGCCCTGTACTACGGCAAGCGAAAACAGCGCAACGCCTGGGTCTGCGTCGACAATGTCCTCGCCTTCGATCAGATCGATACCATCCTCGGCCAGGATCTGGAGCTTTCCATGCAGCAGCAGCTGATCGCTGTCAGCAGCCAGTTCGCTCCGTCACCAACCGGCTAAGACCGACAAGCACCACTCAGCATGCAGATGCGTATGCGTGCCGGCAGCAACCTGTTCTGGTTACCATGCAGTACGCGTGTGCTGGCGCAATGTTGCAGCGCGTAAAGCCGACGTGGCAGACGGTCGCTATGCTAAGGATTCACTGGTCATTGCCCGTCGAAGGTGTCTGATGAAAAACCGCCGCCTGTCATGGCTACTGGCGACCAGCATCGCCTGCTGCACCACGCTTGCCAGCACCAACGAGCGCATTGCCCTGGTTGGTGGCACCTTGATCGACGGGCTGGGCGCCCCACCGTTTCAGGACAGCGTCATTCTCATCGACGGCGAGCGCATCACCGCCATCGGTACCGAGGCAAGTCTACCGGTGCCGGCAGCGTATCGCGTGGTCTCGACCGAAGGCATGAGTGTGCTGCCCGGGCTCTGGGACATGCACGTGCACCTGATGCTCAACGGCCATGCCGATTATGCCCATTGGGACAAGACTTATCTGAATCGGCTGGTCGATGAAGTGATGCCCGCCAGTGCCGAACAATTGCTGCTGGCAGGCGTTACGGGCGCGCGGGACCTTGGCGCCCCACTCGACGCCAGCCTCACCATTCGTCAACGCATACGGGACGGCAGCATTCCGGGGCCGCGGCTGTTTGTGTCCGGCCCCTTCATTCAGAAGAAACCCTATCCCGGTACCGAAGCCTTTCGCTGGGGCGTCAACGGCGCCAGCGATGCACGCAGGAAAGTCCAGCAGCTCGCCAAGGCCGGTGTTGATGTCATCAAGCTGATTGACCAAGACGAAATGACAGCCGAGGAAGTGACCGCTGTGGTTGACGAAGCCCACAAGCATGGGTTGCCGGTTGTGGCGCATGCACACCGGCCGGAGGAGATACGCATTGGTTTGCGGGTCGGCGTCGACAACTTCGAGCACACTGGCCTCGCCACGGCACCGGAATACCCGGACGATGTGCTTCGGGCATTGAAAGAGCGCACCGCCCAGATGAACAAAGGCCCGCTATTCTGGACACCGACGGTCGAAGGCCTCTACAACTACGATTACGTGCGAGATAACTCGGAAAATCTTGATAACAATTGCTGGCAGCGCGGCCTCAAACCCGACACTATTGCGGACATCCAGCAATCACTCGCGCACCCGGAACAGATCGGCTATTTCCAGATCACACCACTGCGGAAATTGACCCTGACCAAAAAAATTGAACAACTGCGGCAGGCCGGTGTCGTGCTGATGATCGGTACAGATTCCGGCATCCCGATGAAGTTCCACTGCCAAAGCACGTGGAACGAACTCGACATCTGGGTGCGCGTAATGGGCATCAGCCCGATGGAAGCCATCCGCGGCGCCACCTGGTGGCCCGCCGTGATGATGAAGCAGACGACCGATCTCGGCAGTGTCAGTGTCGGCAAATATGCCGACATCATTGCCGTCAAAGGCGATGTGCTGCGCTATATCAACCTGCTGCAACGGGTGGATCTGGTGATGAAAGGCGGCGTCATCTACGTGCAAGATGGCAAAGCCACACGCTGAATTTACGGTAGAACGAGCGGCTCTGAACAAGTCACGCGGCAACCCCAGTAGCCGTTGCGGTGGCACGCCAGGCGGCGCTGGCGCATTCGTATCGATTGCAGCGGCTTATCTGGCAACACCCACCTGCAACCAAGTGGTCAGGGCGATGGCCGCCAGATACAGCCCACCGAAGATCAGCTTGTTGTGACGCGCCAGCCAGCGCGGCAGATAGATGTCAAAATTATCATCCCGCACCGACGTGTACCGACCAGCGACATCAGTCAGCGGACACCGCATCCGGTTGGCCAACAGAACGAGCACTTCAAGCAAAACAAAACCGATAAGCCACCAGGCTGTCCGCAGTTCATCGCGCATCGCGAAGAACGGAATCGCCACGATGGCGCCGGCAAACACGAGCCAGACCAGCGTATGGATCAGTTTGATGAGACGAAGCCTGAGATCACGCTGGTCCACAAGCCCTCCTCTACTACGCGGTTAGCTGTCTTTGCGTGCCAGGAAGACGCCACTATCTCATCGCCCCCGGGTAGCACCTCACCGACGTCGCGACGCCTCCCATCGTCCAGTCGGGCCCGTCACGCTGGACTGACTTGTTAAGGAAACCCTGATCAAGTCAGGAGGCTGTCATACCGGCGAAAGCCGGTATCCATTTTCACCGGCAAAAGTGGACCCCGGCTTTCGCCGGGGTGACAAGTTCATTTTGATTTCAGACTTAATCAG
>JBMOMZ010000036.1:0-16420 GCA_049324755.1 Pseudomonadota bacterium | reverse complement strand
CGCCGTCGTGAGCAAGCGCCACGCAAGATCACAGAAGACTATCTGCTGCGCCTTGAAGAGCTGGTATGGTCCAGTCCTCGCGAATATGGCTGGAACCGGTCGACATGGACACGCGAATTACTGGCTAAATAGCCGATCCTACATATGATAGTGCCTACGCCGCCATTGCGACCGGCGTTGCCCATGCGCTTGATTTTTTCTTCATAGGGCATGGACAGCTCGTGCTTCTCGGTTTGCGAGCGGAAGCGAAACTCGTCGATGTGATCGATGATGTCGCGCAGGGTGTAGCCGCTGCGGATCTTGTTTTTGATCTCGCCGAAGATCTCACCGATTTTGTATTCGATGGCGTTGGGGCCGCTGGCGCGCTGCTTGATGCCATGCAGGTAGGGGGGGACTGTAAATTGAACTGTGTAACTGCTCTTTGACAAACTCGACCAGGTCATCACCGGTCAGCGCGCTATTGTGATCGAGCTTGCCGTCTTGGTCTTTGGGCGCGGCCCAGCGCTGCCGGCGGTAGGGCTCGTCGAGAATGTAGTGGTAGGGCTTGCCTTCCAGCGCCGCCTCGTTGGCTTTGTCCTGCTCCAGGCCATCCAGGTATTTGAGGAACAGCAGCCAGGAGGTTTGCTCGGTGTAGTCGAGCTCGGTGGTGCAGCCGCTTTCTTTCCAGAGCGCGTCGTCGATGTTTTTGAAGGCTTGTTCGAACATGGGAATCAGGTTTCTGTGTTTTGGGTACGACAGCGAAGTTGGGCAATGTACCTTGTAGCCTTGGGTCTGTGCCTATGTATAGGTAGGGGTCTTGTGCAGAGGGTCTGGTGTAGCGGGTCTTATGTAGAAACCCTTGGTCAGCGCTGGCTGGCCCGGTATTGGCACGATTCTGGGTTTATTGGCGCGATTGAACGGAATCGCGCCAATAGACCGTCGTGTTCAGTCTCGATGCCTGTTCACGTTCCGTGAACAGGCCGAGAAAATGAACACAGCCCTGGCTTACGCCGCAACACGCCGAAGGTTGGAGGTATCCAGATTCTGGCGCGCTTGCCAAAGGTCGTAAGCCTCCTGCAACCGCAGCCAGAACTCCGGCGTGCTGCCAAACACGGCGGAAAGGCGAAGGGCCATTTCCGCGCTGACACCCTGCTTTTCATTTACCAGTGCGGACAGGGTCTTTCTTGATACACCCAGATGAGCCGCTGCGTCGGTGACGCTTAATTCCAGTGCGGGTAAAACATCATTGCGCAGCACGGCACCCGGGTGGGCGGGGTTGTGCATAGCCATAAGTAGCTCCATAAATTGCGCCGGCCCAAGCCGGTTTTGGGCACTACCAACTAATGGTAGTCCTCGTAATCCAGAACGTAGACGTCGCCGTCTCGAAACTCGAATGTCAGCCGCCAGTTGCCGTTGACGGTTAGTGACCAACGCCCTTTCTGGTCGCCCTTGAGCGCATGCAGGCGCCAGCCCGGCAGGTCGAGCTCTTTTACGGTGACAGCAACATCCAGAGCGGAGAGCTGTGTCCGCAGCCGATCAACGTGATTGGCCTGAACGCCGCTAGCATCCCCTTTGCCATAAAGAGCCTTGAGACCCTTGTGGCGAATTGATTTGACCATTTCTTGATCCTTTAATCTGGGTATTCATCGCACGCGCCTCCAGTATTTTGGCTTGTCGCCAGCTCCTTTTGTAACCTGTAACGTGTCAGGTGTCAATTCTGCTTTTCTGGCGGGATAGGAAAAGAAAAAGGCCCCGAAGGGCCTTTTCTTTGTTCACTGAAGAACCCTGATCAAACGTCCAGGTTCGCCACCGCCAGCGCATTGCTCTCAATGAACTCGCGACGCGGTTCCACGTTGTCGCCCATCAGTGTGGTGAACAACTGGTCGGCGGCGACGGCGTCTTCGATGGTGACTTTGAGCATGCGGCGGACGTTCGGGTCCATGGTGGTTTCCCAGAGTTGTTCCGGGTTCATCTCACCAAGGCCTTTGTAGCGCTGGACGCCGAGGCCGCGTTTGGATTGCTCCATCAGCCAGATCAGGGCTTCGCGGAAGCGGCTGATTTCCTGTTTGCGCTCGCCGCGCTGGATGTAAGCGCCTACTTCCAACAGGCTGCGCATGGTGTCGCCGACGGCGACGATTTTGCGGTAGTCGTTGGAGCTGAAGAAGTCTTTGTCGAAGCGGTAGACCTGATCGACGCCGTGGTGGCGGATATGGACTTCCGGCAGGAACAGGTGGCGTTCGCTGTCTTCAACGCTGACGACCTCGTAACGGGTCGCGGCGCCGGCCGGGGTTTCCAGACGCTCGTTCAGCAGTTTGGCCCAGGCATCGACGGCGGCTTTCTCGGCCAGCTGTTCGACGGTCAAGGCCGGCAGTTCGATGAAGTGCTCCATAACCTCGGCCGGGTATATGCGGGACAATCGTTCCACAACTGCCTGGGCGCCGCGGTAGTCCTTGACCAGGGTTTCGAGGCCGGCGCCGGTGATGGCCGGGGCCTGCGGATTGACGTACAGGGCCGCGTCTTCCAGGGCCATGTTGGTCAGGAAGTCTTCGAGCGCCTTTTCGTCTTTCAGATACTGCTCCTGCTTGCCCTTCTTGACCTTGTATAGCGGCGGCTGGGCGATATACAGGTAGCCGCGTTCTATCAGCTCCGGCATCTGCCGGTAGAAGAAGGTCAGCAAGAGGGTCCGGATGTGGGCGCCGTCGACGTCGGCGTCGGTCATGATGATGATGCTGTGGTAGCGGGCCTTGTCCGGGTTGTAGTCCTCGCGGCCGATGCCGGTGCCGAGCGCGGTGATCAGCGTGCCGACTTCCTGCGAGCTCAGCATCTTGTCGAAGCGGGCTTTCTCAACGTTCAGGATCTTGCCTTTTAGCGGTAGGATCGCCTGATTTTTGCGGTTTCGGCCCTGTTTTGCCGAACCACCTGCCGAATCACCCTCGACGATGTAGAGTTCGGACAGCGCCGGATCGCGTTCCTGGCAGTCGGCCAGTTTGCCCGGCAGGCCGGCGATGTCGAGCGCACCCTTGCGGCGGGTCATTTCGCGGGCCTTGCGCGCGGCTTCGCGGGCACGGGCGGCTTCGATCATCTTGCTGCAGATGGCCTTGGCTTCGTTCGGCTGTTCGAGCAGGAAGGTTTCCAGCGCCGCGAACATGGCCGTTTCGACCGCCGGCTTCACTTCCGACGAGACCAGTTTGTCCTTGGTCTGGCTGGAGAACTTCGGGTCCGGCACCTTGACCGAAACCACGGCGGTCAGGCCTTCGCGGGCATCGTCACCACTGGTTTGGATCTTGGCCTTGGCCAGCATCCCTTCCTTTTCCATGTACTGGTTCAGGCTGCGGGTCAGCGCGGCACGGAAACCCGCCAGGTGGGTGCCACCGTCGCGCTGTGGGATGTTGTTGGTGAAACAGAAGACGTTTTCGGCGTAGCCGTCGTTCCATTGCATGGCCACTTCAACCGTGACCGGCGGGTTGCCCGGCACTTCGGTGCTGAAGTGGAACACGGCCTGGTGCACCAGAGTCTTGTTCTTGTTCAGGTATTCGACGAAGGCCTTGATGCCGCCTTCGTAGCAGAAGTGGTCTTCCTTGCCGCTGCGCTCATCAACCAGGCGGATGGAGACGCCGGAATTGAGGAACGACAGCTCGCGCAGGCGCTTGGCCAGGATGTCGTAGTGGAACTCGATATTGGTGAAGATGGTCGGGCTCGGCAGGAAGCGGACCGTGGTGCCGGTGCCGCTGGCGTCGCCGGTCGGGGCGATCGGTGCCTGTGGCACGCCGAGTTTGTAGTGCTGTTCCCAGATCTTGCCTTGGCGGCGAATGGTCAGATACAGGTCATCCGACAGCGCGTTGACCACCGAAACACCGACGCCGTGCAGACCGCCGGAGACTTTGTAGCTGTTCTGGTTGAACTTGCCACCGGCGTGCAGCACGGTCATGACCACCTCAGCGGCGGATACGCCCTCTTCCGGGTGGATATCAACCGGAATGCCGCGGCCGTTGTCGGACACTGAAACCGAATTGTCGGTGTGAATGGTGACGACGATGTCGGTGCAGTAGCCGGCCAGCGCTTCGTCGATGGCGTTGTCGACCACCTCGAACACCATGTGGTGCAGGCCAGTGCCGTCATCGGTGTCGCCGATGTACATGCCGGGGCGCTTGCGGACCGCGTCCAGGCCTTTGAGTACGGAAATACTGGAGGAATCGTAGCCGCCGTTATCGGTGTTCTCAGTGGTCATGCTTTTCTGTCCAGCTAACAAAACAAGGACCGCGGCCAGTCGCGGCCGCGGTCGGAATGTACCGGGATGCCTCAGGCGAGCCCGCCAAATCGGCGGTTACCATCAGGCCGTGGCCTTGGTCGGATCCAGTTGCCGGACCACGCCATGTTCCACGTGAAACGTGGCCGCATTATACCGCGCCAACAGGTCTTCCGGCCCGTTTTGTGTTGCCGTGACAAACACTTGCCAGCCCGGCAACGCCAGCACCGAGGCCAGCAGCGCCTGCTGGCGGTCGCGGTCGAGCTCGCTGCTGATATCGTCCAGCAGCAACACGCCACCATGGCGGTTGCGCGCCGCCACCTGCTGCAGTTGGGCCAGGTGCAGGGCCTGTACGACCAACTTGCTTTGGCCGCGCGACAGCTTCTCGGCCGCCGACACCCGCCCTACCCGTATCCGCAAATCGGCCTTGTGCGGACCGTAACCGGTGGCGCCGGTTTGACGGTCCCGCTCCAGACCGCTTGTGAGCAGTGCACCGAGCTCGCCCTCAGGCCAGCCGCGGTACCAGTCAAGGCCAATCCCTGCGTCCGGCAGAAACCCGTTCACCGCGGCCTCGACCGCCGGTGCCAGGCTTTGCCAGTACCGCAAGCGGTAGCGATGCAAGCTGTCCGCCGCCACCAGCAGTTGTTCCGTCCACGGCGTCAGCTCCCTGGCCGGCGCACTGGCCTTCAGCAGGGCATTGCGTTGCTGCAGCAGCCGGGCATAGCGCTGGGCGACAGCGGCGAAACCATGTTCCACGTGGAACACACCCCAATCGAGAAAGCGCCGGCGCTCACGCGGGCTGCCGGCCAGCAAGCCATAGCTGTCCGGCGTCAGCACCTGCACTGGCAACAAGGCCGCGACGGTCGACAGCTTGCGCTCGTCGTGGCCATCGATGCGCAGGGCAAAGCCACCCTGGCGGTCACGGCGGACGCCAATCCGGTGCTCGATCTGGCCTTCCCGCCAGCAGCCAAACAGCGTCAGCTCCGGTTTGCCGTCCTGAATCACCCGTTCGATCTGGCTGGTCCGGAACGAGCGGCCGGTACCGAGCAGGCAGATCGCCTCCAGCAACGAGGTCTTGCCGGCGCCATTGCTGCCGAACACCCAATTGAGATGGGGCGCCGGTAAGAGCGCCCCATCGACAAGGTTACGGACCTGCTGGAATCGGAGTTCAGTCAGCACGGATGCAATTCAGTCCCACCGGCTCAGGCCAGAAACGGCGCGGCTTACAGCCGCATCGGCATGACCAGGTACAGGGTGCCGGAACCGCCCTGCTCCTCGGCCAGCGCCGGCGAGGCGGCATCACTGAACATGAAGCGGAGCTTGTCCCATTTGACCGCGTTGACGATGTCCATCAGGTAGTTGACGTTGAAGCCGACCTCCAGCTCGCTGCTGCCGTAATCGACATCGACCTCGATCTCGGCCTCTTCCTGCTCCGGGTTGTTCGCGACCAGCATCAACTGGCCGGTCTTCAGGTTCAACCGGACGCCGCGGAACTTCTCGTTGCACAGGATGGCGGCCCGGCCGAGCGCTTCCTTGAGGACATCACGGTTGATGACCATGATCTTGTCGCCACTGCGCGGGATGACCTTCTCGTATTCCGGAAACTTGCCGTCAACCAGCTTGGACACGAAGTGATAGCTGTCGGTCTGGATGCGGATATGGTTGGTACCGACTGTGACCTTGACGGTCTGATCGGACGGTTCCAGCAGCCGCAGCAGCTCCATGATGCCTTTGCGCGGCACGATGACGCCGAAATCGCCGCTGGCATCGACCGGATTGCGGGCCTCGGCCAGCGCCAGCCGGTGGCCATCGGTCGCGACCGCGCGCAGTCGACCGGATTTGAGCTCGAGGAACAGACCGTTCATGTAGTAACGGACATCGCCCTGGGCAATGGCAAACTGGGTCCGTTCGAACAACGAGCGCAACTCCACCTGCGGCAGGTCAAACGACACCGCGCCCGGGCCCTCCTCCAGTGACGGAAATTCCGAAGCCGGCAGCGTGGTCAGCGTGAAGCGGTTGCTGCCCGAACGCACGGTCACCCGGCCATCGCCGAGCTGAAAGGTCACCGGCTGTTTGTCCGGTAAGGCTTTGACGATGTCGAGAAACTTGCGCGCCGGCACCGTGATATCGCCGGGCTCGCCCTTCTCCAGCGGCACTTCCGCGCGCAACTCCACTTCCAGATCGGTGCCGGTCAGGCTGAGTCGCTCTTCCTCGATGCTGACCAGGACGTTGGCCAGAATCGGCAGGTTGTTGCGGCGTTCGACGGCGCCGCAGACCATGTTCAGGGCCGGCAGCAGGTTCTCGCGTGCGATCGTGAATTTCATGTTGGACCTTGGATCCCAAAATGTAGTGGTTATGTTTCACGTGGAACACATTAGGGCCGAGCAGCGCCCCAACGAACAGCGGCTTTAACTGGACAGCGTGCGTAGCAGGTTGGCGTAGTCCTCTTCCATGCTGCGATCACTTTCCTTCAATTCCTTGACCTTGCGGCAGGCGTGCAAGACCGTCGTATGGTCCTTGCCGCCAAACGCTTCGCCGATCTCCGGCAAGGAGTGGTTGGTCAGCTCCTTGGACAGCGCCATCGCCACCTGCCGTGGCCGTGCTACAGAGCGAGACCGTCGCTTCGACAACAGGTCCGAAAGTTTGATGCGGTAGTACTCCGCCACCACTTTCTGGATGTTCTCGATAGTAACCATTTTCTCTTGCGCAGCAATGAGATCCCGCAAGGCTTCGCGCACCATATCGACCGAAATCTGCCGGCCGGTGAAATGGGCATAGGCAATGACCTTGGTCAGCGCCCCTTCCAGCTCGCGGACATTGGACCGAATCCGCTTGGCGATGAAGAACGCAACTTCCTGCGCCAGTTCTACGTTGGCGTTATCGGCTTTGGCCATCAGGATCGCGACCCGGGTTTCCAGGTCCGGCGGCTCGATCGCCACCGTCAGACCCCAACCGAAGCGCGACTTGAGCCGGTCTTCGAGGCCTTCGACTTCCTTCGGATAGCGGTCGCAGGTGATGACGATCTGCCGGTTGGTCTCGAACAGGGTGTTGAAGTTGTGGAAGAACTCTTCCTGCGATCGATCCTTGCCGGCAAAGAACTGGATATCGTCGATCAGCAGGGCGTCGAGCGAGCGGTAATAGCGCTTCCACTGTTCGATGCTGTTGGTCTGCAGCGCCTTGACCATGTCCTGGACATAGCGTTCCGAGCGGACATAGACCACCTTGGCACCGGGCTTCTGCTGCTCGATGAGATTGCCAACGGCGTGCATCAGGTGGGTTTTGCCCAACCCGGTTGCGCCATAGATAAACAAGGGGTTGTAGGCCTTGCCGGCATTGAGCGCAGCCTGTAGCGCTGCCGCCTTGGCGACCTGGTTGGATTTGCCCTCGACGAAATTGTCGAAAACAAAGCTCGGATTCAGATTGCTGCGATGGCTGGGTGCGGCCACAACCGCCGGACTCGGTTCCTCCGGCCGACGCTCCATCACCGCCTCCGCCCGGGCCGGGCTGCTGCCCGGTTGCGGACTGGTCACCGTTGGCGCGACCTGCTTGACCGCTTCCGCCGCCCGGCGCTCGCCGATCGCAAGCAGCACGGTCGGTGCCCGGTCGCCGGCCAGTTCAATCAAAAAGTCGCGGATGCGTGGCAGATACCGGTCACGAACCCATTCGAGCACAAACCGGTTCGGGGCCAGCAGGCGGATATCCTGCGCCGTTTCCAAGGCCTGCAGCGGCCGAATCCACATGCTGAATTCGTCCGGTTTCAGTTCGTCTTGCAAACGGGCTTGGCAGTGCGGCCAATACGATCCCTGGCTCATGCTGTGGCTGATTTCTGGAACGGGTTTACTGAGCGAGCCGGTGAGTCTAAGGATCTCCCCAAAAATAATCCACAGGGCAAGCTCAAATTTGTTTCCCTTGACAAGCAACGATCGGATCGGATCTTGCAAAACTGCCTGATTGACTGCTGGATCTGGATAAAAAATCAGTAAATCTGTGTATATCTATCGCAATGTAAGCAATAGTCAGTTTTTATCAACAGATATGAATAAGCTATACCGATGATAAGGCTTGCTTTCCAACAGCATAGCAAGTTTAAATACTATAATATTTTCAATAACTTAACTAAGTTAATAACAGATTTCCTTTCGCTAGTAGTTAATAACAGTATGAAAAGATCTTTTCACACAAAAGAAGATTATTAGCGGCTGGCACGGTCGATTATCGCCGAAGAAAAACCCGGAAAAGCGCTTGATCCAGCCAGCCATGATCGATTATGTGGATAATTTCCAAGGCCAAGAGACGTTCAAAAGTTATACACAAAATACCGCCAGGACGGGCAGAAAAAACGGCCAGCGATCACAACATGTAGTGGTTGATCAAGATCTGATCACCGATGGGTTGTGACCCAACCGGTACTGCCGCTGCTAAGTTGCCGATTTTCCTTGGGTTTTCCCCGGTTTTTCTTGAACAGGGCAATTGACCCGAACAAAAGCTGCGCAGTAGAATGCGCGCCCTTTTCCGACCCGGCGGTGAGCCTTGAGCAGCCATCGGGTGTATGCCCAAACGGGCCAGTAACGCAGGTGTGTCATGAAACGTACTTTCCAACCCAGCAACCTGAAGAAAAAGCGTGACCACGGCTTCCGCGCCCGTATGGCCACCAAGAACGGCCGTCTGGTGCTGAAGCGCCGTCGCGCCAAGGGCCGCAAGCGTCTGACGGTCGTCTAAGACCGTTTGCAGCACGCTGTGCCGGTGGCGGGGTTTGCCTTTACCCGGGCACTCCGCCTTACCGATCCGGCGGAGTTCCAGCAGGTCTTTGCCGAAAACGAGCGTTTCCACGCGACCGGCCTGACCCTGCTGGCCCGACCGAACCCGCTGGGCCACGCCCGGCTGGGTCTGGCGATAGCCAAAAAGCACGTCCGTCTTGCCTCGAACCGCAACGCGATCAAGCGGGCCGTTCGTGAAGCCTTCCGGCTGGCACAACCCCAGTTGCCCGCCCGTGACGTGATCGTACTGGCCAAGCCCGGTGTCGACCGGCTTGCGCCGCCAGAACTCCGCCGTCAGGTCCAGCTGTTGATGACCCGGCTGGCGCGTTCCCCCTCTCCCACTGTTTCACCCGATCGCACTCAAGGCTGATCTTTCATGCTCGAATCGCAACGCGGTTTTTTGTTGGCGGCATTTGCCGGTGTCAGCTTTCTGCTCTATCTCAGCTGGGAGCAGGATCAGCAGGCCAAAATCCAGGCCGCGATGCGCCCGGCGGTCGAACAAAGCGCGCCGGTGCTGGTCGATGCCGGTGCCGATGTCGCGGCCAGCAGCTCGTCCGGCACCGATGTTCCGGTCAGTCCGACGGCAGCCGTTGAGCCGGCCGCGGTCAACGACGCTGACCGCTTCGTCGTCGCCACGACTGACGTGCTGCGCATAGTGATTGACCGGGTCGGTGGCGATGTGGTCGAGGCCGATCTGCTCAAGTACCCGAAGACCCTGGAAGCCAGCAGCGAGCCGACCCGGCTGCTGCACTACCGTGACCAGCGCACCTTCGTCGCCCAGAACGGGGTGACCGGTGCCGGTGGCCCGGATGCCGGCAGCGCGCGGGCGACCTATTCGGTTCAGAGCGGTGCTACCGAGCTGGCCGCCGATGCCAATGCCCTGACCATCACCCTGGTCTGGCAAAACCCGGATGGCCTCAGCGTCAGCAAGCGTTACACGCTCGAACGCGGCAGCCACAACGTCAAGCTTGATGTCGACGTGAACAACGCCGGCGCGGCGCCGTTCACCGGCCGCTTCTTCACCCAGCTCAAGCGGGACCGTTTCGCCGAGAACGCCGGCAACGCCTTTGCCCTGTCCGCTTACACCGGTGCCGCCTACAACACCGCCGAGCAGCGCTACGAGAAATACGATTTCGAGGAAATGGACGAGGCCAAGCTGGACGTCAATACCAGCGGCGGCTGGGTGGCCTACCTGCAGCATTACTTTGTCGCCGCCTGGGTTCCGGGCGACAAGGCGGCCAACAACATCTATTCCTCGGTCCGTCCGGACAAACAAGCCATTGTCGGCATCCAGCAAGCTCCGTTCACCCTGGCGGCCGGCGAAGCGAAGACCCTGTCGGCCAGCCTGTACCTTGGCCCCAAGATCCAGGACGATCTCGCCAAGATCGCCGACGGTCTCGACCTGACGGTCGATTACGGCTTCCTCTGGTGGATTGGCCAGCCGCTGTTCTGGGCACTGACCGCCATCTACTCGGTGGTGGGCAACTGGGGTGTCGCGATCATCCTCGTCACCATCCTGGTCAAGCTGCTGCTTTATCCGCTTGCCAACGCCCAGTACCGCAGCTTTGCCAAGATGCGGATGCTGACACCGAAGCTGCAGGCGCTGAAGGAACGTTACGGCGATGACCGTCAGGCCTTCTCGCAGGCGATGATGGAGCTATATAAGAAGGAAAAGGTCAATCCGCTCGGCGGCTGTCTGCCATTGCTGCTGACCATGCCGATCTTCATCGCGCTGTACTGGGTGCTGATGGAGTCGGTCGAGCTGCGCCACGCCGGCTTCATGCTGTGGATCAAGGACCTGTCGGTCATGGACCCCTACTTCGTGCTGCCGATCCTGATGGGCATCTCGATGTGGGTCATGCAGAAGATGCAGCCGGTCAGCCCGACCATGGACCCGATGCAGCAGAAGATCATGCAGTACCTGCCGGTCATCATGAGCGTGTTCTTCCTGTGGTTCCCGGCCGGCCTCGTGCTGTACTGGCTGGTCAACAACCTGCTGTCGATTGCCCAGCAGGCCTACATCACCAAGAAGATCGAAGTGGAAGCGGCGCAGAAGAAGTAAGCGCAAGCCGACATTTGCCGACTCGGCCCCGCCGCAGGCTTCCGTTAAGATGGAGGCCGGGCGGGGCCGAGTCGTTTCTGCCACGGCCAAAATTTTTTCCGGCTTCGCTCCGCTCAGCCGCTCGCAGATGAACCGCCACCCATGAAAGCCAGCACCGACACCATCGCCGCCATCGCCACCGCCGCCGGACGTGCCGGTGTCGGTGTCATCCGCATTTCTGGCGACAAAGTGCCGACCATCGCGACCGCCGTGCTCGGCAAACTGCCATCACCACGACTGGCGGTCCGCGCGCTGTTCCGTGATGCCGATGGCAGCGCCATCGATGACGGCCTCGCGCTGTATTTCGCCGCGCCGAAGTCCTTCACCGGCGAAGCGGTGCTCGAACTGCAAGGCCACGGTGGCCCGGTCGTGCTCGATCGCCTGCTGCGCCGCTGCCTCGAGCTCGGCGCCCGGATGGCGCGGCCCGGTGAATTTTCCGAACGGGCTTTTCTCAACGACAAACTCGATCTGGCGCAAGCCGAAGCGATCGCCGATTTGATCGACGCGAGTTCGGAAACGGCGGCGCGACTGGCGATGCGGTCGCTGTCCGGCGAGTTTTCGAAGCGCGTGCATGCGCTGGTCGAGCAACTGATTCATCTGCGCATGTATGTCGAAGCGGCGATCGATTTTCCGGAAGAGGAAATCGATTTCCTGTCCGATGGCAAAGTCGCCGCCGATGTCGCAGCGCTGGCAAAAAATCTCGCCGAACTGCTGTCAGCGTCTCGTCAGGGCCAGGTCCTGCGCGAAGGCATCAAGGTCGTGATTGCCGGTAAACCGAATGCCGGCAAATCATCCTTGCTGAATGCACTGTCCGGCAAGGACAGCGCCATCGTCACCCACATACCGGGCACGACCCGCGATGTGCTGCGTGAACTCATCACCGTCGACGGCTTGCCGATACACCTGATCGACACCGCCGGCCTGCGCGACAGCGAGGACCCGGTTGAACAGATCGGCATCCAGCGCGCGCGCGCCGAACTGAAAGATGCCGATGCGCTGCTGCTGGTCGTCGACAGTCATGACAGCCAGGAAACCGATCCGGAGAAACTGTGGCCGCTGCCGGAAACGCTGCCGGTACCGGCCGAACGGATCACGGTAGTGCACAACAAATGTGATCTCAGCGGCGTCGCTGCCGGCGCCCATCCGGAACACGGTGCCACCGTGATCGCGCTGTCGGCACAGACCGGTGCCGGTCTTGGTTTGCTACGACAGCGACTGAAGCAACTGGCCGGGGTGGTGGCGCCGGAAGAAAGCCTGTTCATGGCCCGTCGCCGCCATCTCGACGCGCTCGTCCGGGCCCAGGAGTTGATTCGTCACGGCGCCGAACAGTTGCAGACCGCGCGTGCCGGCGAACTGCTGGCCGAGGATCTGCGGCTTGCGCAGCAACAGCTCAACAGCATCACCGGTGAATTCAGCGCCGATGATCTGCTCGGCAAGATTTTCAGCTCGTTCTGCATCGGCAAATAGACCCGCGCGAAGACCATGATGGCCCTGAACAAAGTGTTGCTGGTGGAAGACGACAGTGATCAGCTTCATGCGCTGAAAGTGCTGATGTCGGCGCTGTTGCCGGAAGCAAACATCCTGGCGGTAGCCGACGGCTTCAATGCGCTGACGGTGGGGCCGAGTTGTCAGCCGGATTTGATCATCACCGATCTCGCGGTGCCGCAGGCCGACGGTCTGACCTTTCTGCACGCGCTGCTGCCTCAGCTGAACCAGCGACCGAGAATGCTGGTGCTGACCGCGTATGATCGGATGCAACTGCAGCGCTTCGGACCGTTGCCGGATGAGGCCCGCTTCCTGCAAAAACCTGTCAGCTTCAACCGCCTGCAGGCAACGCTGGCTGACTGGCTGTAAACGCATGTTGGCATCGACACCCATGGGCATGCTGGCTGCAGTGGCGGCGATTCTGTTGTGGTCGATCCTGGCGGCCCTGATCGCTCAACTGTCGGCGTTGCCGCCATTCTTGCTGACCGGTTTGTCGCTGCTGCTCGGCGCCACGGTGACGCTGCCGAAATGGCGCGACTGGCGGGTGCCGTGGCGAACCTTCCTGATCGGCAGCGGTGCGCTGTTCAGCTACCACCTGTTGCTGTTCTCGGCGCTGCGACTGGCGCCGCCGGTCGCGGCCAATCTGATCAACTATCTATGGCCGTTGTTCATCGTGCTGCTGTCGCCACTGTTCGACCGGCAACTGCGTCTGAGCGCCCGCCTGGTCGTAGCCGCGCTGCTTGGTTTTGCCGGCGCCGCGACCGTGATCGCCAGCCAGCCGCTGCAGACCGCCGGTGCCTACGCCGGACTTGGCTTTGCCTTGGCGCTGCTGGCCGCGCTGATCTGGGCCGCGTACTCGCAGCAACTGCGGCGACTGCCGCCATTTTCCAGCTGGGCGGTCGGCGGCTTTGCCAGCGCGGCCGGGCTCGCGTCCCTGTTGATTCACTGCTGGTTTGAACCGGCCGCCGATATCGCCGAACCCGACTGGCCGTGGTTGCTGTTGCTGGGCCTCGGTCCGATGGGGATCGCGTTTGTCTGCTGGGATCTGGCGATGAAGCGGGCCGACCCGCGCCGGATCGGCGTGCTCGCCTACGCGACGCCGGTGTTGTCGACCGCGTGGCTGCTGCAAGTGACCGGACAAGCCTGGACCTGGAGCGTGGCAGCGGCGACGGCGCTCGTGGTCGGTGGCGCCCTGCTGACTCTTGCGCCAACCGCGGCACGGGAACCGACCGCAAAGCGATAACGCCTGTTAGAATCCGGCGCTCGTGCCGGCATTGCCGCCGCTGCGAATGCCATCCAAACCAGTTTCAAGGGAGCAAAACGCGAATGAACAAGTGGATTCCGGCTGCCATCGGTGCCGCCGTTGTGGTGGCGCTGTCTGCGGGTGCCTGGTACAGCGGCCTTCGTGCGGAACAGGCGTTCACCGAAGAGCTGGCCAAGGTCAACGCCGGTCCTGCCCTGAAGCTGGAACTGGGCAGCTATGACCGCGGCTGGTTCCGCTCGCACGGCACCTTGAAAGTGAGCTTCTCGGATCCGTCGTTTGCCGGTGACAACGACGGCTCGCCGGTCCTGTTCGAGCAGCCGTTCACCGTGGTGCACGGGCCGATCCTCTGGGACACCGCTTTCGCATTCCGGCCGGCGGCGTTCGGCATCAAGAGCGTGCTCGATGCCCAGCCGGACTGGCCGCAGGATTTCAAAACCATTCTGGCCGACGAGCGTGTCCGGCTGACCGCCCATGTCGGTTTTGGCGGCGGCACCAGCACCCGTCTGCGCATCACCGAGGGCGAGCTGCAATTGTCGAACGGCAAGCTGGATCTGCAGCGTGGCGACATGGTCGTCGACTACGATCCGAGCGACAAGGCGATGTCGGCCAATTTTGCCTGGCCGGGTTTTGTTTTCGTCAGCGAAATGGGCGAACTCCAGGTTGAAGACATGGGCTTTGACTGGGCCGGTACCTACTACAGCCAGAATGTCCAGATTGGTGAAGGCAGCTACCACATCCATCGCATCAGCGCGAAACAGGGTGAGATGGAAGCGTTCGTGATGAACGCGATGAAAATCACCGGCAAGCAAAGCCTCGACAGCAGCGGCGAGAAAGTCAGCAGCGCGGTCGACATGAGCCTGGATCAGGTCAACTTCCTCGGCCAGGAAATGGTCAAGAACGGCAGCCTGCACCTCGAGCTGAACAACCTGTCGATGGCAGCGCTGCAGAAGCTGGATCAACTGAATCAGGCCGCGATGACGCCGGAACAAATGGAAACGGTGTTTGCCGATGTCATGGCCCTGTTCCAGCACGGTGCCGAACTGCGCGTCGATCCGCTGAAAGCCGACATCCAGGGCCAGCCGTTCGCGCTGCAACTGGTGGCGAAACTGCCGCAACAGGCCGCTGACGCAACGGTCGATCCGATGCAGTTGTTTGCCCAGGCCGAGGCCGATCTGAACATCAGCGCGTCGCCGCAGCTGATCGCCGCGTGGGCGCCGGCTGAGTTTGCCGGCTTCGCCGATGACCAGGGCAAGGTCGTGGTGCAGCTGCGTCAGGGCCAGATCCTGGTCAACGGTCAGCCGTACACGCCGGGCAGTGAAGACAGCGCCTACTCCGGGGACGAAACCGAGTCGCTCGACTGGGCCGAACAGGAAGTGCTGGAAGCCGAAGCCGCCGGTTACGAAACCGACGAAGCGATCTGAGTGATCGGGGCCCGGTTGTCGCCGGGCCCTCTTGTAGATGTTCCGGCGCCAGTGCCGTGCGGCAGGCGCCGGCTGAGCAGGGTGTCGGTATGCGTGGAACCACTAGCCGTTTGCTGCGCTGGGCCGGTCGCAGCCTGATCGTTTGCTGCGCCAGCCTGGCGACGATCTCCAATGCCGACGAGCTGGCGCAACAGCTCTATGCCGCACACAAGGATGCGGTCTATCGCATCGAAGTGATCAGCCCCGGCACCGACAAGAAATCCTCGCTCGGCACCGGCTTTGTCATCGCGCGCGAAGACATTCTGGCCAGCAATTTCCACGTCGTCGCCAATGCCGTGCATGAACCTGAACGTTATCGGCTGGAGTGGCAAAGCGTCAGCGGTGAGCGCGGCCCGCTTTCGGTCATTGCGGTCGATGTCATACACGATCTCGCCTTGCTGAAAGCCGACAAACCGCTCGGCCGGCCGCATGTCAGCACGACGCTGCCGCAAAAGGGCACCGCGCTGTTTGCCATGGGCCACCCGCTTGGTCTTGACTTGGCGATCGTGCCCGGCAGCGCCAACGGCCTGCTTGAAAAAGCGCTGTACGACAAAATCCATTTCAGCGGCAACATCAACCCCGGCATGAGCGGCGGTCCGGCGCTCGATGCCCAAGGCCGCGTGGTCGGCATCAATGTCGCGACCGCCGGTGAAGCGGTCGGCTTCCTGGTGCCGGCGCATTTTCTCGATGTGCTGGTGCAGCGTGCCAGCGAACGCCGATTTGCCGTCGCCGGCGATCTGCGGCAAGGCATCACCGAACAGCTGACCGCCAATCAGGATCAGCTGATGGCCGATTTTTTTGCCAAGCCGTGGCCACGGCAGCAAGTCGGGCAATTCACCGTGCCCGGCGAGATCTCGCACCGACTCGACTGCTGGGGTGAAACCGAACCGGCGACCGAGAAAAAACCTTACCTGGAAATCGCCACCAACTGCAGCGGACAGGATGATGTCTACCTGTCCGAACGGCAACGTGCCGGCAGTGTCGCCTATCAGTATTTCTGGCTAAATAGCCGTTCCGAAATCCCGATCACTTTGAATTGAACTCAGGCAAGGTCGCTTGATCGAACAGGCGCCAACCAAATCCGCTCAAGGACCTGCCTGAGATGCTTGATGATATCCGCAAGTTGTC
>JBMOMZ010000035.1:0-1862 GCA_049324755.1 Pseudomonadota bacterium | reverse complement strand
GCGCAAGCCGATGAGCGAGATCAACGTCGTGCCGTATATCGACGTGATGCTCGTGTTGCTGGTCGTATTCATGATTACCGCGCCGATGCTGGCGCAGGGTGTGAAGGTTGATTTGCCGGATGCGAATACTGCGCCGATCAATATCAAGGACGAGGAGCCACTGGTGCTCAGCGTCAAGCGTGATGGTTCCTATCGCATCAATATTGGCGCGCAGCAGGACTCGGCAGTGACTGTTGCGGATGTTGTTTTACGGGTCGGCGCAGTGAAGCGCCAGAAGCCAGCCACCTTGGTACTGGTGGCTGGCGATGATGCGGTGCCCTATGGGCGGGTCGTGAAGTTGATGGCGGCGCTGCAGCAGGCCGGCGTTGCTGATGTAGGCCTGGTGACGGAGCCCGGCGTTGCGCCCGGGCATGCACCGCAAAAGAAGTTACGCTGACGCATGGCTGCCGCAGGCGCGATGATGGCGGTATCGGTACGGCCCGACGAGTATCGCGGTCCGGTCATTCTTGCTCTCGCCCTGCATGCGTCGATTATTCTGCTGTTGTCATTGAACCTGTCGTTTTGCGAGCCTGACATCGTCTTATTGCCGGTGCCGGCACATGTGAAGGCAGTGCTGGTTGAGCGCGTGCCGCCGGCGCCCGTCGCTGCACCCGCAGCGGAGCCTGTGTCGGAGCCTGCGCCGATTCCAGTGGTGCAACCTGAGCCGGTGAAACCCAAACCGCTACCCCAAAAACCGGTTGCAAAGCCCGTACCGAAACAGCCTGTGCCAAAACCGGTTGTGAAGGCACTTGAGCCGAAAATTGCTGCGAAGCCGGTGCCGAAGGAAAAGCCGCAACTGTCGCCACCGGATTTCAGCGCGTTGCTCGAGCAGGAAGAAAATGCACAGGCGACGCGCGATGCACTGAGGAAAGCTGCGAGCCAGCAGGCCCAGCGCGACTTGAGTGCCCGCACGCTGCAGGATCAGAAGACAGTCAATGAATACACGGCGCTGATTCGCGCCGAAGTCGAGAAGCGCTGGAGCCGGCCGCCGAGCGCGCGCACCGGCATGCAGGCCGAATTACGCATCACGCTGATTCCCGGCGGGGAAGTGCTGGATGTGCAACTGGTCAAGTCCAGCGGTGACCCGGCATTCGATCTCTCCGCCGAGAACGCGGTACGGCTGGCCGGCAGGCTGCCGGTGCCAGGCGACCCGGCTGTATTTGGCAATTATTTTCGCCAGTTCAAGTTTCTGTTCCGACCCGAGGGCCTGAGGCAGTGATACCCCCCCGTTTTTTCCGCGTATTTTTCTTGTTGTTGCTAGTGGTGTATTGCGATGTGGTGCGCGCCGAAATCACCATCGAAATTACCCGGGGTGTCGATAACCCGGTGCCGATTGCTGCGGTACCGTTCGGCATGGTGGGCACCACGTTCCTGCCGGAGGACATCGCGCAGATTGTCGGCGACGATCTGGCGCGCAGTGGTCAGTTTCGCAGTATTGCTCGTGCCGACATGCTGGCGCGCCCAACCCGCGATCAGGAGGTGTTCTATCGCGATTGGAAAGCGATTGGCAGCGATTATCTGGTGATAGGCAGCGTGACGAAAACCGGCACCGATGCGTACGAAGTACTGTTCCAGTTGCACGACGTGACACGTGGCCAGCGGCTTGTTGCCCAGCGTGTCCCGGCAACAGCCGCGCAGTTGCGCGATGTGGCGCATTACATTGCCGACACGCTCTATGAGCGCATCACGGGTGTGAGGGGCGCGTTCTCGACCAGGTTGTTGTACGTGACTGTCCAGCGCTACAAGAGTGCCGGCAAGGTGATGGCCCGCTATGGCCTGCAGTACGCCGATGCCGATGGTGCGCGTGCGGTCACTGTTCTCGA